>NZ_JAJNJL010000051.1:0-200 GCF_022386055.1 Mammaliicoccus sp. Q-M61 | reverse complement strand
TTAATCAAATTTTAAATCGGTTTTAGCCGTAAAATCTACTTACTATCTAGTTTTGAATGTGTAATACATTTCAATTTGTATTGCGTAGAGATTTACTTAATGTAATTATCTCAAGCAATAATTTGTCTGGTGACGATAGCAAAGAGGTCACACCTGTTCCCATGCCGAACACAGAAGTTAAGCTCTTTAGCGCCGATGGT
>NZ_JAJNJL010000050.1:0-204 GCF_022386055.1 Mammaliicoccus sp. Q-M61 | reverse complement strand
CAGATGGTACAGAAGATCATATTAAAGTACCTGTAACAGTAGGGGAACAAGCAGATAATAATGCATATGAACCAACAACAGAAGGTGTAACGAAAGACAATGGCACACCAACAACATCAGACGATGTAACAGGTGCAGTGACAATCCCAGATTATCCAGCGGATAAAGAACAACCAACAATCACAGTGGATGACGAAACACAAT
>NZ_JAJNJL010000049.1:0-208 GCF_022386055.1 Mammaliicoccus sp. Q-M61 | reverse complement strand
CAGATGGTACAGAAGATCATATTAAAGTACCTGTAACAGTAGGGGAACAAGCAGATAATAATGCATATGAACCAACAACAGAAGGTGTAACAAAAGACAATGGCACACCAACGACAACAGACGATGTAACAGGTGCAGTGACAATCCCAGATTATCCAGCGGATAAAGAACAACCAACAATCACAGTGGATGACGAAACACAATTACC
>NZ_JAJNJL010000048.1:0-224 GCF_022386055.1 Mammaliicoccus sp. Q-M61 | reverse complement strand
TTGAATGGCAAAGTGGGAGAAGATTATAGTTCAACACATCCAGAGCAAATCAATGAATACAATTATCTAGAAACAGAAGGTACCCCAGAGGGTAAATATTCAAGAGATAATCAAACAGTGACATATGTGTATCAAAAAGCAGACGGTCATGTAACAGTAAGATATGTGGATGAAGAAGGCACTGAAATTCAAAATCCAACAACTTTAAATGGCAAAGTAGGAGA
>NZ_JAJNJL010000047.1:0-239 GCF_022386055.1 Mammaliicoccus sp. Q-M61 | reverse complement strand
TTCATCCACATATCTTACCGTTACATGACCGTCTGCTTTTTGATACACGTACGTCACTGTTTGATTGTCTCTCGAATATTTACCCTCTGGGGTACCTTCTGTTTCTAGATAATTGTATTCATTAATCTGAGTTGGATGTGTCGAACTATAGTCTTCTCCTACTTTGCCATTTAAAGTTGTTGGATTTTGAATTTCAGTGCCTTCTTCATCCACATATCTTACTGTTACATGACCGTCTG
>NZ_JAJNJL010000046.1:0-241 GCF_022386055.1 Mammaliicoccus sp. Q-M61 | reverse complement strand
TTACAGCTCCCCAAAGCATATCGTCGTTAGTAACGTCCTTCTTCGGCTTCTAGTGCCAAGGCATCCACCGTGCGCCCTTAATAACTTAATCGTGTAAAAGCTTGGTCAAACAAACGTATCAATAAAGATACCTGTTTACCAGTTTTACGAGTTATTAATCTGTGATGTCGTCTATAAAGACGACGCGCGATTATTAAGCTTGTTGAATTTCGTTAAAAATTCACTCGGTTTTTTGCTTGGT
>NZ_JAJNJL010000045.1:0-243 GCF_022386055.1 Mammaliicoccus sp. Q-M61 | reverse complement strand
CGACTAAATATGCAGTGTAAATATCTCCATCTACCGCACTATCTGGAACAATAAATGTACCTTGTTGTTCACCATCTTCTAACGTATTAATATCGTCAGTTTTTTGAACTACATTACCGTTCTTATCTCTCCACTCAACGCGCGTTGGTAGCGGTGAAATATTTGAACCTATTAAGTCGATATGAACTTCGTCACCTGGAACTGCAGGTTTATCGGTATTATTATATTCCAACACATCTAAGT
>NZ_JAJNJL010000044.1:0-246 GCF_022386055.1 Mammaliicoccus sp. Q-M61 | reverse complement strand
ATGCTTATGAACCAACAACAGACGGTGTAACAAAAGACAATGGCACACCAACGACAACAGACGATGTAACAGGTTCAGTGACAATCCCAGACTATCCAGCGGATAAAGAACAACCAACAATTACGGTGGATGACGAAACACAATTACCAGATGGTAACACACCAGGCACAACAGAAGTAGATGTGACAGTGACATATCCAGATGGAACAGAAGATCACATAAAAGTACCTGTAACAGTAGGAGAAC
>NZ_JAJNJL010000043.1:0-273 GCF_022386055.1 Mammaliicoccus sp. Q-M61 | reverse complement strand
CCTCCTTTCTAAGGATATTACGGAATGACCATTAGGTCATGGAATAACGGAGACATATTGTATTCAGTTTTGAATGTTTATAACATTCAACTTAAGAATGGGCCTATAGCTCAGCTGGTTAGAGCGCACGCCTGATAAGCGTGAGGTCGATGGTTCGAGTCCATTTAGGCCCACCATTTTAAATTGCACATTGAAAACTAGATAAGTAAGTAAAATAGATTTTACCAAGCAAAAAACCGAGTGAATTTTTAACGAAATTCAACAAGCTTAATA
>NZ_JAJNJL010000042.1:0-273 GCF_022386055.1 Mammaliicoccus sp. Q-M61 | reverse complement strand
TTGCTTCAAATGAATTAATCAATACATTAGCAGTAACAGATAAATCAAAAGTAATCGAAGCAGATGCGATTAAGAATGGATATATCAAATCTCAAACTGACGCAACTAACGCTAAAAATACTTTGTCAGGAAGAGCTTGGATTGTTGATAAAGGAACGCCTGCAACAATGTCTAATGGACTTACAGCAGTTCCTGAAGGTACGAAAGTATACTTACAATGGATCGATAAAGATGGAGCTGTATCACCAACATATATGGCTACAACATCTAACA
>NZ_JAJNJL010000041.1:0-278 GCF_022386055.1 Mammaliicoccus sp. Q-M61 | reverse complement strand
CCTGTTCCCATGCCGAACACAGAAGTTAAGCTCTTTAGCGCCGATGGTAGTTGGGCTTACGTTCCGCGAGAGTAGGACGTTGCCGGGCAAAATTCAATTTTGACCCTTGGGTCTTTTTTTCTTGAAATTTTCTTGAAATTTTCTTGAAAAATAAATTGAATTAAATGTTGACACAAGAATATAACAAGTGTATAATAGTTTCTTGTGAGACAAAATGAACATTGAAAACTGAATGACAATATGTCAACGTTAATTCCAATAATTGAGTACTGAAAGTA
>NZ_JAJNJL010000040.1:0-282 GCF_022386055.1 Mammaliicoccus sp. Q-M61 | reverse complement strand
TTAATCAAATTTTAAATCGGTTTTAGCCGTAAAATCTACTTACTATCTAGTTTTGAATGTGTAATACATTTCAATTTGTATTGCGTAGAGAAAACGCTTATAGACAACGAATCACAATGGCTGACAAATGAGTTTACTTTCGTAAATGAATGAGGAAGACAGCAGTGATGAGGAAGTATGTAAACGATTGACTCAAGCAATAATTTGTCTGGTGACGATAGCAAAGAGGTCACACCTGTTCCCATGCCGAACACAGAAGTTAAGCTCTTTAGCGCCGATGGT
>NZ_JAJNJL010000039.1:0-285 GCF_022386055.1 Mammaliicoccus sp. Q-M61 | reverse complement strand
AAAGAGGTCACACCTGTTCCCATGCCGAACACAGAAGTTAAGCTCTTTAGCGCCGATGGTAGTTGGGCTTACGTTCCGCGAGAGTAGGACGCTGCCGGGCGATATTGTTAATTGGAGAATTAGCTCAGCTGGGAGAGCATCTGCCTTACAAGCAGAGGGTCGGCGGTTCGAACCCGTCATTCTCCACCATTTTTGCCGGCCTAGCTCAACTGGTAGAGCAACTGACTTGTAATCAGTAGGTTGGGGGTTCAAGTCCTCTGGCCGGCACCATGTTTTAGAGCCATT
>NZ_JAJNJL010000038.1:0-291 GCF_022386055.1 Mammaliicoccus sp. Q-M61 | reverse complement strand
AACCAACAATTACGGTGGATGATGAGACACAATTACCGGATGGTAAAACACCAGGTACAACAGAAGTAGATGTGACAGTGAAATACCCAGACGGTTCAACAGACCACATTAAAGTACCTGTAACAGTAGGGGAACAAGCAGACAATGACGCATACGAACCAACAACAGAAGGTGTAACGAAAGACAATGGCACACCAACGACATCAGACGATGTAACAGGTGCAGTGACAATCCCAGATTATCCAGCGGATAAAGAACAACCAACAATCACAGTGGATGACGAAACACAAT
>NZ_JAJNJL010000037.1:0-301 GCF_022386055.1 Mammaliicoccus sp. Q-M61 | reverse complement strand
TGGTGCCGAGGACCGGAATCGAACCGGTACGGTAATCACTTACCGCAGGATTTTAAGTCCTGTGCGTCTGCCAGTTCCGCCACCCCGGCAAGAAAAAATAAAAATGGAGCGGAAGACGGGATTCGAACCCGCGACCCCAACCTTGGCAAGGTTGTATTCTACCGCTGAACTACTTCCGCTAAATAATTATTTTTATATATAGTATATTTAAAATGGTGAGCCATAGAGGATTCGAACCTCTGACCCTCTGATTAAAAGTCAGATGCTCTACCAACTGAGCTAATGGCTCTAAAACATGGTG
>NZ_JAJNJL010000036.1:0-317 GCF_022386055.1 Mammaliicoccus sp. Q-M61 | reverse complement strand
GAGAGACAATCAAACAGTGACGTACGTGTATCAAAAAGCAGACGGTCATGTAACGGTAAGATATGTGGATGAAGAAGGCACTGAAATTCAAGATCCAACAATCTTAAAAGGCAAAGTAGGAGAAGATTATAGTTCGACACATCCAGAACAAATCAATGAATACAATTATCTAGGAACAGAAGGTAACCCGACGGGAGAATATTCAAGAGACAACCAAACAGTGACATATGTGTATCAAAAAGCAGACGGTCATGTAACAGTGAGATATGTAGATGAGAATGGTAATTCGGTACAACCAGATACAGTATTGAATGGCA
>NZ_JAJNJL010000035.1:0-388 GCF_022386055.1 Mammaliicoccus sp. Q-M61 | reverse complement strand
TGCGGCTGGATCACCTCCTTTCTAAGGATATTACGGAATGACCTTTAGGTCATGGAATAACGAAGACATATTGTATTCAGTTTTGAATGTTCATTACATTCAATTTAAGAATGGGCCTATAGCTCAGCTGGTTAGAGCGCACGCCTGATAAGCGTGAGGTCGATGGTTCGAGTCCATTTAGGCCCACCATTAAAATTTAATTCCCAATTAGGGGGCTTAGCTCAGATGGGAGAGCGCCTGCTTTGCACGCAGGAGGTCAGCGGTTCGATCCCGCTAGTCTCCACCATATTATATTGTACATTGAAAACTAGATAAGTAAGTAAAATAGATTTTACCAAGCAAAAAACCGAGTGAATTTTTAACGAAATTCAACAAGCTTAATAATCGC
>NZ_JAJNJL010000034.1:0-411 GCF_022386055.1 Mammaliicoccus sp. Q-M61 | reverse complement strand
TTACAGCTCCCCAAAGCATATCGTCGTTAGTAACGTCCTTCTTCGGCTTCTAGTGCCAAGGCATCCACCGTGCGCCCTTAATAACTTAATCTATATTTCCTTATACATAATGTTTAAGAAAATAACTGTTATTAATCTGTGATGTCGTCTATAAAGACGACGCGCGATTATTAAGCTTGTTGAATTTCGTTAAAAATTCACTCGGTTTTTTGCTTGGTAAAATCTATTTTACTTACTTATCTAGTTTTCAATGTGCAATGTTGAATGTTATAAACATTCAAAACTGAATACAATATGTCTTCGTTATTCCATGACCTAAAGGTCATTCCGTAATATCCTTAGAAAGGAGGTGATCCAGCCGCACCTTCCGATACGGCTACCTTGTTACGACTTCACCCCAATCATTTGTCC
>NZ_JAJNJL010000033.1:0-427 GCF_022386055.1 Mammaliicoccus sp. Q-M61 | reverse complement strand
CGTCACCGTCACTTACGCCATTACCATCAGTATCAGGGTTGTTTGGATCAGTACCGATGACTTTTTCATCTTCGTTACTTACACCATCACCGTCGATGTCATTGTCATCTTTATCTGTGACGCCATCGCCATCAGTATCCTTCGGAGTTGAGATATCAGGTTTACCGTCACCATCTTTATCCGTTGGTTTATCTGAAGATGGATCAGATTCATCTTTGTTCGGAATACCATCGCTATCGTGGTCTTCGTCACCGTCACTCACACTATTACCGTCAGTATCAGGATTGTTCGGATCAGTACCAATAAGTTTTTCATCTTCGTTACTTACGCCGTCACCATCGATGTCATTGTCATCTTTATCTGTGATGCCATCGCCATCAGTATCCTTCGGAGTTTCAATATCAGGTTTACCATCACCATCTTTGTC
>NZ_JAJNJL010000032.1:0-449 GCF_022386055.1 Mammaliicoccus sp. Q-M61 | reverse complement strand
CCATCGCCATCAGTATCCTTCGGAGTTTCAATATCAGGTTTACCATCACCATCTTTGTCCGTTGGTTGATCTGAAGATGGATCAGACTCATCTTTATTTGGAATACCGTCGCTATCGTGGTCTTCGTCACCGTCACTTACGCCATTACCATCAGTATCAGGGTTGTTTGGATCAGTACCGATGACTTTTTCATCTTCGTTACTTACACCATCACCATCGATGTCGTTGTCATCTTTATCTGTGATGCCATTGCCATCAGTATCTTTCGGTGTTTCAATATCTGGTTTACCATCACCATCTTTGTCAGTTGGTTGATCTGAAGATGGATCAGACTCATCTTTATTTGGAATACCGTCATTATCGTGGTCTTCGTCACCGTCACTTACGCCATTACCATCAGTATCAGGGTTGTTTGGATCAGTACCGATGACTTTTTCATCTTCGTTACT
>NZ_JAJNJL010000031.1:0-461 GCF_022386055.1 Mammaliicoccus sp. Q-M61 | reverse complement strand
TGATTGGTTAAGCCAATCACTCTGAAGTACTTTCAGTACTCAATTATTGGAATTAACGTTGACATATTGTCATTCAGTTTTCAATGTTCATAATCTATTTTAAAAATGGTGGAGACTAGCGGGATCGAACCGCTGACCTCCTGCGTGCAAAGCAGGCGCTCTCCCATCTGAGCTAAGCCCCCATAAGTATTAATAGAAGTCGGGAAGACAGGATTCGAACCTGCGACCCCTTGGTCCCAAACCAAGTGCTCTACCAAGCTGAGCTACTTCCCGTTATTTAAAATGGCGCGCCCGAGAGGAGTCGAACCCCTAGCCTCTTGATCCGTAGTCAAACGCTCTATCCAATTGAGCTACGGGCGCAAAAACAAAAATGGTGCCGAGGACCGGAATCGAACCGGTACGGTAATCACTTACCGCAGGATTTTAAGTCCTGTGCGTCTGCCAGTTCCGCCACCCCGGCA
>NZ_JAJNJL010000030.1:0-482 GCF_022386055.1 Mammaliicoccus sp. Q-M61 | reverse complement strand
ACCAATTAAAGTTGTATTAACTTCTGATTCTTCACCTGTATCAGGTAATTGTTTGTTATGGCTTGCTTTATGATCTTGATTATTTTCATTCGATTGATTAGCATCACCATTACCACCATTATTGTTTGAATCATTTGATGACATACCTGCCTCTGAATCGCTGTCAGAATCTGAGTCGCTATCTACATCTGCGTCACTATCCGCGTCTGAATCACTATCTGCATCTGCATCACTATCAGAGTCTGCGTCGCTATCCGCATCTGCGTCACTGTCTGCATCGGCGTCGCTATCTGCGTCTGAATCACTATCAGAATCTGAATCACTGTCCGCGTCTGCATCGCTATCTGCGTCTGCATCACTATCAGAGTCTGAATCACTGTCCGCGTCTGCGTCGCTGTCTGCATCGGCGTCACTATCCGCATCGGCGTCACTATCTGCATCTGCATCACTGTCTGCGTCACTATCTGCGTCCGAATCACTAT
>NZ_JAJNJL010000029.1:0-508 GCF_022386055.1 Mammaliicoccus sp. Q-M61 | reverse complement strand
TATGAACCAACAACAGACGGCGTAACAAAAGATCATGGTACACCAACGACAACAGAGGATGTAACAGGTGCAGTGACAATCCCAGATTATCCAGCGGATAAAGATCAACCAACAATTACGGTGGATGATGAGACACAATTACCGGATGGTAAAACACCAGGTACAACAGAAGTAGATGTGACAGTAACATATCCAGATGGCACAACAGATCACATTAAAGTACCAGTAACAGTGGGAGAACAAGCAGATAATGATGCTTATGAACCAACAACAGACGGCGTAACAAAAGATCATGGTACACCAACGACAACAGAGGATGTAACAGGTGCAGTGACAATCCCAGATTATCCAGCGGATAAAGATCAACCAACAATTACGGTGGATGATGAGACACAATTACCGGATGGTAAAACACCAGGTACAACAGAAGTAGATGTGACAGTGAAATACCCAGATGGCACAACAGATCACATTAAAGTACCAGTAACAGTCGGTGAAGAAGCAGACA
>NZ_JAJNJL010000028.1:0-561 GCF_022386055.1 Mammaliicoccus sp. Q-M61 | reverse complement strand
CAACTGTTATTGTGAATGTTGTTTCTGTTTTGTTGCCTGATTCGTCTGTTGTAACTACTGTTACATCATAGCTACCTACTGTTGTTGGTGTACCTGAAATGGTATTTGTCTCAGGATCATATGTCACACCTTCTGGTAGTCCTGATACTTCATGTGTCACTGGTTTTCCACTATTATCTTGACCATTCAATGTTATATCTTTGATTGGTGTGTTTACTTCTGTTGTTTGGTCTTCAATAGAATCTACCGTTGGTGGCAATGTATCTTCAACTGTTATTGTGAATGTTGTTTCTGTTTTGTTGCCTGATTCGTCTGTTGTAACTACTGTTACATCATAGCTACCTACTGTTGTTGGTGTGCCTGAGATTGTATTTGTTTCAGAATCATATGTCACGCCTTCTGGTAATCCTGATACTTCATGTGTCACTGGTTTTCCACTATTATCTTTGCCATTCAACTTCACATCTTCAATTGGTGTATTCACTTCTGTTGTTTGGTCATCCACCGGATCAACATCAGGTGATGTTGTATCTTCAACAGTAATTGTGAATGTTGTTTCTG
>NZ_JAJNJL010000027.1:0-712 GCF_022386055.1 Mammaliicoccus sp. Q-M61 | reverse complement strand
GATAATCTGGGATTGTCACTGCACCTGTTACATCCTCTGTTGTCGTTGGTGTACCATGATCTTTTGTTACGCCGTCTGTTGTTGGTTCATATTGTCTGTTATCCAGAACTTTTACAATAAATGAATCAGCTGATACATCATTGTCTCCTACGACTAAATATGCAGTGTAAATATCTCCATCTACCGCACTATCTGGAACAATAAATGTACCTTGTTGTTCACCATCTTCTAACGTATTAATGTCGCCAGTTTTTTGAACTACATTACCGTTCTTATCTCTCCACTCAACGCGCGTTGGTAGTGGTGAAATATTTGAACCTATTAAGTCGATATGAACTTCGTCACCTGGAACTGCAGGTTTATCGGTATTATTATATTCCAACACATCTAAGTTAATATCATTAGATGGAACTAATGCAAAATTAACGTTATACCACATTGGATTAGCAACTAAGTTTTGAGCC
This sequence comes from Mammaliicoccus sp. Q-M61, assembly GCF_022386055.1. NCBI lineage: Bacteria > Bacillati > Bacillota > Bacilli > Caryophanales > Staphylococcaceae > Mammaliicoccus > Mammaliicoccus sp. Q-M61. Next base: position 248 of record NZ_JAJNJL010000027.1, on the reverse strand, counting down.
GGTGCTGTTTGTGGTGTCCATGATAAGTTACTGTTTGGTGCTCTAAATTGAGGACTTGTATAAGATGAATATGCATTCACTACATTACCATCTGGATCCATCACATAACCATACATATAGCTTGTATTTAACGTACCATCTGGGAATCTCAAAGTATATCGACCGTTATCATCTGTTTCACCATAAACGGTTGCTGAAATATAGTCAGGATTTGCTTCTAATAATGCTTTAGCTGCTGCTGCTCTTTC
>NZ_JAJNJL010000026.1:0-884 GCF_022386055.1 Mammaliicoccus sp. Q-M61 | reverse complement strand
ACTTGGGCCATCTCTTGGCTTAATTTAGAAGTTAAGCTACGACTTGGGCTATCTCTTGGCTTTATTCAGAAGTTAAGCTACGACTTGAGACATCTCTTTGCTTTATTCAGAAGTTAAGCTACGACTTGGGCTATCTCTTGGCTTAAGTTAGAAGTTAAGCTATGACTTGGACCATCTCTTGGCTTTATTAGGAAGTTAAGCTACGACTTAGGTGATTTCTTAGCTTAATTCAGAAGTTAAGCTATGACTTGACTCATCTCTTGGCTTAATTCAGGAGTTAAGCTATGACTTGAGACATCTCTTGGCTTTATTCAGAAGTTAAGCTACGACTTGGGTGATCTCTTGGCTTAAGTTAGAAGTTAAGCTACGACTTGGGCTATCTCTTGGCTTTATTAGGTAGTTAAGCCATGACTAGTCAATTTTTTAAGTAATCAAAAATGTTCATTCCTAAAAAATCATATTATTTTTGAAAAGATGTGAGTTTACTGCCTCTTTAACTCACATCTTCTTCAATCTCGTGAGTTTACTACCTCTTTAACTCACATCTTTTTCAATCTTGTGAGTTTACTGCCTCTTTAACTCACATCTTCTTCAATCTTGTGAGTTTACTGCCTCTTTAACTCACATCTTCTTCAATCTCGTGAGTTTACTACCTCTTTAACTCACATCTTCTTCAATCTCGTGAGTTTACTACCTCTTTAACTCACATCTTTTTCAATCTTGTGAGTTTATTACCTCTTTAACTCACATCTTCTTCAATCTCGTGAGTTTACTACATCTTTAACTCACATCTTGTACTGAACCCAAAAATCTAAACCTTAATTAGTATATTATTTCAAAGGTTTGTCTCCTGTAATTTTTGGGAGATAAGCCTTTTAATTTTG
>NZ_JAJNJL010000024.1:0-1403 GCF_022386055.1 Mammaliicoccus sp. Q-M61 | reverse complement strand
ATCCGACGAGTCGTTGATTTCACACTGCCAAGAAAAGCCTCTAGTTAGAAAATAGGTGCCCGTACCGCAAACCGACACAGGTAGTCAAGATGAGAATTCTAAGGTGAGCGAGCGAACTCTCGTTAAGGAACTCGGCAAAATGACCCCGTAACTTCGGGAGAAGGGGTGCTTTTTAGGGTGCAAGCCTTGAAGAGCCGCAGTGAATAGGCCCAAGCGACTGTTTATCAAAAACACAGGTCTCTGCTAAACCGTAAGGTGATGTATAGGGGCTGACGCCTGCCCGGTGCTGGAAGGTTAAGAGGAGTGGTTAGCTTCTGCGAAGCTACGAATCGAAGCCCCAGTAAACGGCGGCCGTAACTATAACGGTCCTAAGGTAGCGAAATTCCTTGTCGGGTAAGTTCCGACCCGCACGAAAGGCGTAACGATTTGGGCACTGTCTCAACGAGAGACTCGGTGAAATCATAGTACCTGTGAAGATGCAGGTTACCCGCGACAGGACGGAAAGACCCCGTGGAGCTTTACTGTAGCCTGATATTGAAATTTGGCACAGCTTGTACAGGATAGGTAGGAGCCTTTGAAACGTGAGCGCTAGCTTACGTGGAGGCGCTGGTGGGATACTACCCTGGCTGTGTTGACTTTCTAACCCGCACCATTTGATCATGGTGGGAGACAGTGTCAGGCGGGCAGTTTGACTGGGGCGGTCGCCTCCTAAAGAGTAACGGAGGCGCTCAAAGGTTCCCTCAGAATGGTTGGAAATCATTCGCAGAGTGTAAAGGCACAAGGGAGCTTGACTGCGAGACCTACAAGTCGAGCAGGGTCGAAAGACGGACTTAGTGATCCGGTGGTTCCGCATGGAAGGGCCATCGCTCAACGGATAAAAGCTACCCCGGGGATAACAGGCTTATCTCCCCCAAGAGTTCACATCGACGGGGAGGTTTGGCACCTCGATGTCGGCTCATCGCATCCTGGGGCTGTAGTCGGTCCCAAGGGTTGGGCTGTTCGCCCATTAAAGCGGTACGCGAGCTGGGTTCAGAACGTCGTGAGACAGTTCGGTCCCTATCCGTCGTGGGCGTAGGAAATTTGAGAGGAGCTGTCCTTAGTACGAGAGGACCGGGATGGACATACCTCTGGTGTACCAGTTGTCGCGCCAGCGGCATAGCTGGGTAGCTATGTATGGACGGGATAAGTGCTGAAAGCATCTAAGCATGAAGCCCCCCTCAAGATGAGATTTCCCAACTTCGGTTATAAGATCCCTCAAAGATGATGAGGTTAATAGGTTCGGGGTGTAAGCGCAGTAATGTGTGTAGCTGACGAATACTAATCGATCGAAGACTTAATCAAATTTTAAATCGGTTTTAGCCGTAAAATCTACTTACTATCTAGTTTTGAATGTGTAATACATT
>NZ_JAJNJL010000023.1:0-1493 GCF_022386055.1 Mammaliicoccus sp. Q-M61 | reverse complement strand
TGATGTGAACCCAAATATTTGACCTAAACAAATCAAACTATTGGGGTGCATTCTTATGAGGAAAAAGTATGATTTTAAATTCAAAATAAAACTTGTAAAAGAATATTTAGAAGGACATCAAAGTTATAGAACAATTGCTTTAAAATATGGTGTTTCAAGTTGGTCTGTCCTTCGGATTTGGGTCAATCAATATAAAGAGTTTGGAGAAGAAGGTTTAGAAATAAAAAGTAGAAATACTGTTTATACTAGCGAATTTAAATTATCTGTTTTAAAATTTAGACAAGAAAATATGTTGTCTTATCAAGATACTGCGAATCACTTTAGGATTATTAATCCTATTATCATTGCCAATTGGCAACATCAATTTGATGAAAAGTGTCGTCTTGATATAGATAATAAACAAAAGGGACGATCTCACACTATGACTAAAAAACGATCTAAATCAGATAATAAAAATTTACCTCTAAATGAAAATGAACGTGAAGAACTTGAAAGACTTAGAAATGAAGTCGAGACTTTAAAGGCAGGTATAGCTTATCAAAAAAAGTTACAGGCCTTGACCGACATTTACGGAAGCAAAAATCAGAAATAGTAAAGGTCATTAAGGCATTACATGAAATTTATAATATACGATTAAGTATCTTATTTAAAGTCGCTCAAATAGCTAAATCTGTATACTATTATTGGATAAATCAATTTAGTAAAGCTGATAAAGATGAAACATTGATTCAAGTAATAAAAGAAATATGTGAAGAATCTAACCATACCTATGGTTATCGTCGTGTTACGCAAGCACTAAGAAATAGAGGTCTTATCGTAAATCATAAAAAAGTACTAAGAATCATGAAAGAATATAATCTAACTTGTACAAAGTTTACACATAGAGGCCGTAAGTATCGTTCCTTTAAAGGTAAAGTTGGTAAAGTAGCTCAAAATATATTAAATCGTAGATTTAAAACAAGTCTCCCATTTCAAAAAGTCGTAACAGATATTACAGAGTTCAAATTAATAAATGGTCAGAAATTATATTTATCACCTTTTATGGACTTATATAGTTCAGAGATTATCAGCTTTAAAATTTCAAGTCGTCCTACATTAGATATAGTCATCAATCCATTAAAAGAAATGATAGAGCGTCGTCCAAAACTAGCCCACCGTTTAACGATTCATTCAGATCAAGGCTGGCATTATCAACATTCGCAATACACTAGATTATTAAAAGACCATAAAATATTTCAAAGTATGTCTAGAAAAGGTAATTGTCTAGATAATTCAGTTATGGAAAACTTTTTTGGGTTACTTAAACAAGAAATGTATTATGGCCAAGAATTTAAAGATTTTCAAGATCTTGAACAAGCTATTCATCGATATATCAATTTTTATAATAACGAAAGAATCAAATCAAAATTAAAAGGCTTATCTCCCAAAAATTACAGGAGACAAACCTTTGAAATAATATACTAATTAAGGTTTAGATTTTTGGGTTCAGTACA
>NZ_JAJNJL010000022.1:0-1581 GCF_022386055.1 Mammaliicoccus sp. Q-M61 | reverse complement strand
GATTAAGTTATTAAGGGCGCACGGTGGATGCCTTGGCACTAGAAGCCGAAGAAGGACGTTACTAACGACGATATGCTTTGGGGAGCTGTAAGTACGCTTTGATCCAGAGATTTCCGAATGGGGAAACCCAGCATGAGTTATGTCATGTTATCCGCATATGAATACATAGTATGTGAGAAGGCACACCCGGAGAACTGAAACATCTTAGTACCCGGAGGAAGAGAAAGAAAACTCGATTCCCTGAGTAGCGGCGAGCGAAACGGGAAGAGCCCAAACCAATAGGCTTGCCTATTGGGGTTGTAGGACACTCTATACGGAGTTACAAAGGAAATGATTAGACGAATGGTTTTGGAAAAGCCAACCATAGAAGGTAAAGGTCCTGTAGTCGAAAGTCATTTCTCTCCTGAGTGGATCCTGAGTACGGCGGAACACGTGAAATTCCGTCGGAATCTGGGAGGACCATCTCCCAAGGCTAAATACTCTCTAGTGACCGATAGTGAACCAGTACCGTGAGGGAAAGGTGAAAAGCACCCCGGAAGGGGAGTGAAATAGAACCTGAAACCGTGTGCTTACAAATAGTCAGAGCCCGTTAATGGGTGATGGCGTGCCTTTTGTAGAATGAACCGGCGAGTTACGATTTGATGCAAGGTTAAGCAGTAAATGTGGAGCCGTAGCGAAAGCGAGTCTGAATAGGGCGAATGAGTATCTGGTCGTAGACCCGAAACCAAGTGATCTACCCATGTCCAGGTTGAAGTTCAGGTAACACTGAATGGAGGACCGAACCGACTTACGTTGAAAAGTGAGCGGATGAGGTGTGGGTAGCGGAGAAATTCCAATCGAACTTGGAGATAGCTGGTTCTCTCCGAAATAGCTTTAGGGCTAGCCTCAAGTGATGATTATTGGAGGTAGAGCACTGTTTGGACGAGGGGCCCCTCTCGGGTTACCGAATTCAGACAAACTCCGAATGCCAAATAATTTAACTTGGGAGTCAGACTATGGGTGATAAGGTCCGTAGTCGAAAGGGAAACAGCCCAGACCACCAGCTAAGGTCCCAAAATATATGTTAAGTGGAAAAGGATGTGGCGTTGCCCAGACAACTAGGATGTTGGCTTAGAAGCAGCCATCATTTAAAGAGTGCGTAATAGCTCACTAGTCGAGTGACACTGCGCCGAAAATGTACCGGGGCTAAACATATTACCGAAGCTGTGGATTATCCGTAAGGATAATGGTAGGAGAGCGTTCTAAACGTGTCGAAGCATGATCGTAAGGACATGTGGAATGTTTAGAAGTGAGAATGCCGGTGTGAGTAGCGAAAGATGGGTGAGAATCCCATCCACCGATTGACTAAGGTTTCCAGAGGAAGGCTCGTCCGCTCTGGGTTAGTCGGGACCTAAGCCGAGGCCGATAGGCGTAGGCGATGGATAACAGGTAGATATTCCTGTACCACCTATGATTGTTTGAACGATGGGGGGACGCAGTAGGATAGGCGAAGCGTGCTGTTGGAGTGCACGTCCAAGCAATAAGACTGAGTGTTAGGCAAATCCGGCACTCGTAAGGTTGAGTTGTGATGGGGAGTTGGAT
>NZ_JAJNJL010000021.1:0-3190 GCF_022386055.1 Mammaliicoccus sp. Q-M61 | reverse complement strand
AAATAATCAAGATCATAAAGCAAGCCATAACAAACAATTACCTGATACAGGTGAAGAATCAGAAGTTAATACAACTTTAATTGGTGGTTTATTAGCAGGATTGGGTTCATTATTCTTATTCGGTCGTCGTAGAAAAGAAGATAAATAAATTTATATTAAACATTCGTAAAGTGGTTATGTCAAATGATATAACCGCTTTATTTTTTGATTTAAATTCAATTTAATGAATGTAATTAAATGTAAAATAAACATAATTTTAATATATATATTATCTTTATAATTAAAGTGTTGAATATTTGAATAGCCCGAAATATAATATTTTTTGATAAGTGCTCATATAAATAAAATGACTTATCAATAAGAAAAATTGATATTTTAGGAGGAATGAATAATGAAAAAGAAACCAAAATCAAGAAGTGGTAAAATAGATTTTATTTCTAATAAATTAAATAAATATTCAATTAGAAAATTCACTGTTGGTACTGCTTCAATTTTGGTTGGTGCAACACTATTATTCGGTTTAGGTGATGAAGCGAAAGCAGATGAGGTATCTAACGAAGATTTAGTAAAAGCACAATCAAAAAGTTCTCAAAATGATGAAAAATCTAATGACATAAATGGGGATAATTCATCAACATTAACAGAAGAATTAAGCACAGAGGAAAAAGTAACAGAAAAAGCATCACTAGAAAAAGAGAGCACAGAAGAAAATACACTAGAAGATAATGTAACAGATGAAGTATCATCAGAAGAACCAGTTATAGAAGAAAAATCGACAGAAGAAAATAGAGAAGTAATATTACCAACTGAAAAAACAAATCAAGAAGACAAAGCATCAGAAAAGTTTACTTCTGAAGAATCGAGCACAGAGAAAAAAGCATCAGAACCAGTATCTATAGAGGAAAATATAACTTCAGTAAATCAAACTAAAGAACAACCAATTACAGAAGAAAAAACACCTACAGAATTAGAAATTGAAAATTCTAGAAACGAAGAAGTCTCAATAGATGGAACTTCTAGTACACAAGCAAAAGTAATTGATCAACCTACAAATTTTTCTGAAGAAGATTTAGTTAATGAATTAGATGACAAAATTAAAAATTTATCAGATGACGATCGTAAATTAATTATTGATAATGCAAAAATTAATTTTAAGGAAGATTCTTTAGAAGATGTGAAAAAGAAGATTTCTTTAGAAGCTATTAGATATCAATCTAAGAAAATCGATAAAAATAAGGTGCCAGCTACGACTTCTAGAAACTATACAGGGTTCAGAGCTGTGCCTATGGTTGATACAAATACAGAAGCTAGTGGTCAGAATGTTAATGATAAAGTAGTTATCAACAATTTTAATTTAGATAAAAGAAAATTTGACCCAAATCAATCTGGATTTACTAATATGAATGTATCATTTAGAATAACTGATTCTATTAAAGAAGGCGATTACTTTACATTCGATGTTCCTAATAATTTATCTCTAGACGGGGACATTGATTACAGTAAAGTAGGGTACCAAATGAATCTTGCTAAATTAAAAAATGAAAATGGAGACATTATAGCTACTGGTACTTATAATACAAAAACAAAACAAGGTAAATACATCTTCACTAATTTTGTAAATGAGAAAGAAAAAGTAAAAGGTAACTTTGAGATTCCGATATTTACAGATAGAAAAGAATCACCAAGAAGTGGAAATTATCCAGTAAGTTTTAATATAGCAGGTAAGCGATTCAATTCAACTATCAATCTTGATTACAGTTCTCCATTTGCTGGAGTTCCTGGAGCAAATGGCGCCAATATATCATCCAATATTAATAAAATAGATAATAAATCAGGTGAAAGAACTTATAAACAAGTAATATATGTTAACCCATTAGCTAAACAACTTTATGGTTCAAATGTTAATGTTAAAGGTTATTATGATGATCCAACTGTTAGTAGCACATTAGTGAATTCAGATAATACAAGATATAAAATTTATGAAGTAATTAATCCAAATCTATTAAATGAAAGTTATTTTGTAGATCCAAATGATGGAAACTTTAAAGATGTTACTGCGAATTTTAATGGTTATATTACTGATAATAATGATAATTCAACAGATATAAAATTTGGTGATATTAATAAAGCTTATGTAATTTTAGTAGATGGTCATTATGATGAAAGTGAAAATGATGTATTGACACGAGTTACAGAAACAAATCGTGATTATTATGGTAACCCTAGCTCATTCTATTGGGATAATCGTAACATTCTTAGATTTGGCTCAGGTAACGGTGATGGAGAAAATATACCTAAATATAACTTAGGTGATTATGTATGGGAAGATACAAATAAAGATGGCGTGCAAGATGAAGGCGAAAAAGGAATCGGAAATGTAACAGTAATTTTAAAAGATAAAGATGGACAAGAAATCGGTAGAGCAATCACTGATGAATCAGGTAAATACATTTTTAGAGGACTTAAGAATGGTGATTACAAAGTAGAATTTGAGACTCCAGCTGGCTATAAACCAACTATTGAAAATAATGGTGATGATGCTAAAGGTTCAGATGGTCTTAATGTAAATGTAAGAATTCAAGATGCTGATAATATGACTATTGACTCAGGATTCTACAAAGAAAAACCTAAGTATAACTTAGGTGATTATGTATGGGAAGATACAAATAAAGACGGCGTACAAGATGAAGGCGAAAAAGGAATTGGGAATGTAACAGTAATTTTAAAAGATAAAGATGGACAAGAAATTGCTAGAACAACAACAGATGAAACAGGTAAATATATTTTTAGAGAATTAGAAAATGGTAAATATACAGTAGAATTTGAAACACCACAAGGATACACTCCAACAGTTAAAGATCAAGGTGGTAACGATGAAAAAGATTCAGATGGACTAAAAGTTGAAGTTACAATTAACGATGAAGATGATATGTCTATAGATTCAGGATTCTATAAAGAAGATACTGATGCGGATGCTGATTCAGACTCAGATAGCGATTCAGACTCAGACAGCGATTCAGACTCAGACAGCGATTCAGACTCAGACAGCGACTCAGACTCAGATAGCGACTCAGACTCAGACAGCGATTCAGACTCAGATAGCGATTCAGACTCAGATAGCGACTCAGACTCAGATAGCGATTCAGACTCAGATAGCGATTCAGATTCAGACAGCGATTCAGACTCAGAT
>NZ_JAJNJL010000020.1:0-3243 GCF_022386055.1 Mammaliicoccus sp. Q-M61 | reverse complement strand
AAGCAGACAATGATGCTTACGAACCAACTACAGACGGTGTAACGAAAGATCATGGCACACCAACGACAACAGACGATGTAACAGGTTCAGTGACAATCCCAGATTATCCAACGGATAAAGAACAACCAACAATTACGGTGGATGACGAAACACAATTACCAGATGGCAATACACCAGGCACAACAGAAGTAGATGTGACAGTGACATACCCAGATGGAACAGAAGATCACATAAAAGTACCTGTAACAGTAGGAGAACAAGCAGACAATGATGCTTACGAACCAACTACAGACGGTGTAACGAAAGATCATGGCACACCAACGACAACAGACGATGTAACAGGTTCAGTCACAATCCCAGACTATCCAACGGATAAAGAACAACCAACAATTACGGTGGATGACGAAACACAATTACCAGATGGCAACACACCAGGCACAACAGAAGTAGATGTGACAGTGACATATCCAGATGGAACAGAAGATCACATAAAAGTACCTGTAACAGTAGGAGAACAAGCAGACAATGATGCTTATGAACCAACAACAGACGGTGTAACAAAAGACAATGGCACACCAACGACAACAGACGATGTAACAGGTTCAGTGACAATCCCAGATTATCCAGCGGATAAAGAACAACCAACAATTACGGTGGATGACGAAACACAATTACCAGACGGAAATACACCAGGTACAACAGAAGTAGATGTAACGGTGACATACCCAGATGGTACACAAGATCACATAAAAGTACCTGTAACAGTAGGAAATGTAAATGACTTACCAGCGCCAACAATTAATCCAATTGATAATGATGATACTGTCATTTCAGGTTCAAATGGTACACCTGGAAATACTATAGTAATTACTTTCCCAGATGGCAGTACTTCAGAAACTGAGATTGATGATAATGGTAATTGGTCTGTAGATATTCCAACTGATGTAGACTTAAATAAAGACGATGAAATTACAGGTATTGAAAAAGATAATAATGGCAATGAATCAGACCCATCTGTTGTAGTTGTTGTCGATACAGACTCTGATAGCGATGCAGATGCAGACAGCGACGCAGACACGGACAGTGATTCAGACTCTGATAGTGATGCAGACGCAGATAGCGATGCAGACGCGGACAGTGATTCAGATTCTGATAGTGATGCAGACGCAGACAGTGACGCAGATGCAGATAGCGACTCAGATTCAGACAGCGATTCAGACGCAGGCATGTCATCAAATGATTCAAACAATAATGGTGGTAATGGTGTTGCTAATCAATTGAATGAAAATAATCAAGATCATAAAGCAAGCCATAACAAACAATTACCTGATACAGGTGAAGAATCAGAAGTTAATACAACTTTAATTGGTGGTTTAATAGCAGGATTGGGTTCATTATTCTTATTCGGTCGTCGTAGAAAAGAAGATAAATAATAATTTAAAAAATAAAGTGGCTAGAACTTTATGTTTAGTCACTTTATTTTTCAATGCATATTAGGAGGAATAAATATGAAAAACAACAAGAAGCACGGTAGTAAAAAGATAGATTTTATACCAAATAGGTATAATAAATACTCAATTAGAAAGTTTACAGTAGGCACTGCTTCGATTTTAGTTGGTTCGGCTTTATTATTTGGAATTGGTAATGAAGCAAAAGCAGATGAACAAAATAGTAATGAAAGTAATCAAGTTGTAAATAGTCAATCTGAAGAATTAAGTGTTAATGAAGAATCTAACAATAGTAGTGACAAACCAGTTGCTGAAGATAATATAAATCAATCTGAAAATAATGAAGAAGCAACACCAGCAAGTGAAGAAACAGAAGAAGCAACACCAGCAAGTGAAGAAACAGAAGAAGCAACACCAGCAAGTGAAGAAACAGAAGAAGCAACACCGGCAAGTGAAGAAACAGAAGAAGCAACACCGGCAAGTGAAGAAACAGAAGAAGCAACGCCAGGAAGTGAAGAAACAGTTAAGCCAGAGACTTCTGCAAATAGTAACGAATCTAGTGAAAATAATGAGAGTGGAGCTTCTTCTTTAAAAGAGAATGAAGATAAAGAAGAATATTCTTTCGCAGCTATTTCTGAGGATGATGTTAATGATCAAATAAAAGTTGGTGAGTTTAACTTTGATAATAAAACTTTATATCCAAATAATTCTGGATACTCAAATATGAGCGCCAAATTTAGTGTTGATGGTCCTGTAAAAGAAGGGGATTATTTCACATTTGTTATTCCAAATAATTTAACGATTGACGGAGATATTGATTATTCAAAAACGGATAACTCTATGAAATTAGTGGATATTAAAAATGCTAATGGAGATATTGTTGCAAAAGGTGAATACAATGTCATTTCTAAAAATGGTAGATATATCTTTACTGACTACGTAAATGGAAAAGAAAATATTAATGGATTTTTTGAATTACCAATTTGGACAGACAGAAAAAATTCTCCTTATTCAGGTAATTATGATGTTCAGTTTGATATAGCTAATCAAAAATTTGATTCAAATATAGATATTGAATATGGAGATCCATCGATGGGGCTTCCAGGTCAAGATGGAGCAAATGTTTCCTCATTCATTACAAAAGTAGATATAGCTTCTGGGGAACGAACTTATAAACAAACTATATATGTAAACTCTAAAAATAATAATTTAAGAGACACTACTGTGACTTTACAGGGGTACCATAATGATCCAAATACAAGTAGTACAATTCTGAATAAAGATGTTACTAAGTTTAAAGTATATAAATTAGCTGATGGTGCACAAGTAACTGACAGCTATTACGTTGATCCTAATAGTCCTAATTATATTGATATTACAGATGATGTATTACCATATGTTTATGATAACGGCGACAACACAATTACTTTCAATTTTGGTGATATTAATGAAACATTTGTAATTACAATCGATGGTGAATATGACGATAGTGGCGAAAATGTTAAGACTCGTGTTATAGAAACAAATAGTGACATTTATGGTGGAAGCAAAAAGTCTTATTATTGGGATAATGAAAATATAGTTCGCTCTGGTGACGGTGGAGCAGATGGAGATGACTCTGACTCAGACGCCGACGCCGATGCAGACAGCGATTCCGACGCAGATAGCGACTCAGATGCAGACAGTGATGCAGACGCAGATAGTGATTCGGACGCAGATAGTGATTCGGACGCAGATAGTGATTCGGACGCAGATAGTGATTCGGACGCAGATAGTGATTCGGACGCAGATAGTG
>NZ_JAJNJL010000019.1:0-15333 GCF_022386055.1 Mammaliicoccus sp. Q-M61 | reverse complement strand
TGCTTCGATTACTTTTGATTTATCTGTTACTGCTAATGTATTGATTAATTCATTTGAAGCAATATTTAAAGATTCTTCATCTTTTGGTGATACCGCTCTTAAAGCAGTTGCTAATGGTTTATTATTGTTCTGCTCTTTTGCTAACGCCTTGATTAATTCATATTGTAATTCTTGTTCACTTAAATTTTTTATATCTAAATTTAAATTACTGATTACTTCACGAGCTTGTTCATCTGAAACGTTGGCAGCTTTTTTATAATATATAACAGCTGTTTCTTCATCACGAACTTGTGAAATTGAATAATCATTATTATTGTAATTAGTTTGTGGCTCTTCTGATGCTACTTTGTTTGTAGCTTCAGCTTTTGGTGTTGTCTCAGCTTCTGGTGCTTTTTCTTCTGTAGTTGCTTCTTCTGTTGTCTCAGCTTCTGGTGCTTTTTCTTCTGTAGTTGCTTCTTCTGTTGTCTCAGCTTCTGGTGCTTTTTCTTCTGTAGTTGCTTCTTCTGTTGTCTCAGCTTCTGGTGCTTTTTCTTCTGTGCTTGCTTCTTCTGTGCTTGCTTCTTCTAAAGATTTGCCAGATTGACCATTATCATCTGCTGACTGTGATTGTACAGAACTATTTTGTTGTTCATCCGCCTTTGCTTCTTCTCCTATTCCAAAAATCAAAGTTGCCCCAACTAAAATTGAAGCAGTCCCAACAGTGAATTTTCTAATTGAATACTTATTAAATCTATTAGGTATAAAATCTAATTTTCTACCCCTTTTTTTCATTGAACCAAGTCTCCTTTCAAATATATTAATGTATGATACGACGAATATTACAACTTGCCTTATCACATTTATATTAATCTATCAAAATTAGATTTTCAATATATAAATATATTAAAAAAATATAGATTTTATAATTGTTGTTGAGTACAATTAAAATTTATTATTATTTTTGTATATAAATTACACGTAGATGCGATTCTTTAAATATAATGATTTATAAAATTGTTAATAACATACAAAATATTTAGCAAAAAAAATATAGATTTATTACTCTATATTTTAGGCGATATAGTCACTAGTAACATACTCCGATTTATGTCTATTCAATAAAAACTAAGGTAATATTAATATCCTTCATTTCTACTTTCACTAGATTTTATCTAAAATACTCGAAAAACAATTTCATACAAATCATACAATAAATTAATCTCTTTATTTATCGTTGAATTTTTCCTTTCTACAATCTATATTTTATGAAATACATTATATTTAATAGATTCGAGATTGGTTGTAATAATTTTAAGGGATAAGTAATGGTAAGAATACCTTGATAAGTATAGAGTTAATATTACATTTTGTAGTAATTAATAATTATATAAATGTTTTATAAATATCTTTATATAATCATCTCAACATCAAAAGAAATTAAAAAAAGGAGGAATTTTTAAATGAATAAAAGAACTTTGTAGCAAATACTTTAAGAATAAGAGCTTGGCATTTAACAAACCTGCTTTTAGCACATTTGATAAAGGGGTTAACCAATTTAAAAATACCAAGTATATGATATTTCAATAAGTATAGGATCAGAAATGATGAAAAGTGAACTCTATAAAGAGACAAGAATTGTTTTTTTATAATTTATAAAGTGGGTAGTAATCGATTTTTCAAATATATCTTTTATATAAAACTAATCAAATTATATAAAAATAGTCGAGTCCATAGCACAGCTATGAATTCGACCATTTTCTATTATTTAATTGTCTACTTGACAAGGTACAATTAATATTATAACCGACCTGTTTAATTTTTCAAATTCAAATCTCATGATTTTATATGTTTGTTAATTTCGGATACGAGTGCTTGTACGCCTTTATATTCTAAATGCACACCATCATATGCGAAGTATTCTGAATGGTCTTTTGCTTTTTGATACCAATTGACTAATTGAACATTCTTATGTGAATCTGCTGCTTTCGAAAGTTTTTCGTTGACACTTTGTTCCCAATCTCTTGGTACGTGTGTGTTAACGACGTAAACATGGGCATTACCGAACATTTTAATGAGCTTCGTCAAATCATCATATGAAAAATCGCCATTCGTTCCAAGTTCAAGTACTACTTGTTGATTGGCTTTGTTAAATGTACTGTATTTCTCTTGAACGAGTGGAATAGCATCATTTAAATTACGACCGACTTTACCATCTATTATCGCATCTGGATATGCTTTATGTATTTCTTCCCCGATATCAACCATGACGGAATCACCGAAAAATAACATTTTATCTTGATGCTTCCCTTTATGATTTATGGTTTGTTCGCTATTAACATTAATTTTAGGAATAGGTAATATCAAACTATTTTTATGGTCGTGATTTGAAACTTTAAAAGTCGTCTTGGCATGATGATGTTGCGTTTGTTGTAAATAATCAAAATGTCCTGAAAGTATTGTTAACGTAAGGCCAACTAATACTAAAGTAATGCTACTCTTAGCAATGAGTGAATTTAATTGAGCTTTTCGAGGTTTGAAATACGCTAGCCCACGAAGTCTAATAGGTACTTCAACATAACGATATGAACATTCAGCTAACAGTAACGTTAATATGATTTCTATCAATATCATATAAAAGGGGATTTGCCCTTGAACAAAATGTTTATTGATAAATGTTATGACAGGATAATGCCATAAATATAAACTATAAGATCTCTGTCCAATCCATAACAATAATCGATTACCTAATACTTTAGATAATAACGTACTAGGGTGAACGGCACTCGCGATAACAGGTAAAGAACTTAAAGAGATAAGATAAATGCCTCCAAAGTATAACCAATTGTCATTGGATGAAACAGTCATCATAAAATAAATTAATAGCGCCAAAGAAATACAACCTATCGTTTCGATTCCTATCTTTAACGGCGTTATAATTTGCTGTTTCAATCTAAAAGGCGGCCATATGTATGCTAGTAATACACCTAATAACAAAGTTTGTAATCTAGTGTCTGTTCCAAAATATACTCTTGAATTATCAACATTCGGTTCAGCAATTAATATCATTAACAATAATGAAATAAGAGAAGCTATAAATACAACTAAAACAAAATGCCTTTTTAACTTTTTAATGCGAAGTAATATCATTAATAAAATTGGCCAAAAAACATAAAATTGTTCTTCAATCGCTAGACTCCATAAATGTTTAAGTGGCATCACTTTAAAGCTGTCAAAATAACTAACATGATGAAAAATATACCACCAGTTGGATACATAAAATAAAGCAGCAAACGTATCTTGTTTCACACTTTTGATAATGCTCGGTTCAAATAATAAAGTATATGTAAGTACAATACTTAATAAAAATAAGACTGCGGGCAGTAACCTTTTAATACGTTTCTTCCAAAAATGTAAGAGGTCAATCGTACCAGTCTGTTGATATTCATGGATTAATAAGCTCGTAATTAAATAGCCAGAAATGATAAAAAAAGTATCCACACCTAAAAAACCACCCGATAACCACTTAGGATTAAGGTGATAAATGATGATAGCTATAACAGCAATTGCCCTTAAGCCATCTAAACCATATAAATAACGAATTGAGTGTGACTTAATCTCTTTCGTTTGACCATTCATTTCTCATTGACTCCTCAATAAATTGTAAAAATTTCTAATAAAAACTATTGTATCATGATTTACCAAAGATATACATAAAAGGATAAAACTTGTTAATTACTCTTACATACAAGAAAGAGATATCAGATTGTTAAAGTCAAAAATATACAAAAGTAATTGTACTAACGATTAAGATTACAGAACCAAACCATTAGCAAATAAAACTCAAAAAATATACTTAGATTAATATACTTATTTTAAGTTTAAAATGTTAAAGATTTTTTCTACTGAGTTAACCTATTTAAAAAATTATCAAATTTTCCTAAAAGATTTTATAAAGTCTGCTCAATACTCTTCTACATTACTATTAAAAACTTTTTTTAAATTGCTAAACACAATAATCTTTCAATCCATGATTTCACCATCTCGTTTAATCAATTATTTAATTAAGGTTTTGAATAGCTGTCTTTTGTATTTTTATAGTTGGGATTGTCTGCTAACATAGATTTTGTGTATTGGATTTCACCTTTCAACATAATTCATTATGACATTAATAGATCTCAATAGCTTTATAAATTAATAGATGCAATTTTAAATATTGCTTGACTATCATCTGTATTTTATATGCCTTTTAATTAATCTATACAATTAATTGAACGAATTACTTTTTCTTCAGCCAACTTAAATAATTTTAAGAATCTTTCTTTTTTTCAATAAGTAAAGTGTTTACTTCTACATCCATTTCATCTTCCTTTTTTATTATACGGCTCGTTTGATGATTATATGCTGACAACAACATATCATCTAATCAATTTTTTAAGTCTAAAACAGAAAATTATCTAGTTTGACTAATTCTATATCATAATAATTCGTTAACATACCTCTATGTGAATATAAATATTTTAAAAACTTTATAGCCCTTATTTTTGTAAATAAAATAGCTATGACAACTTCATTTTTATCATTTTTAACACCTACAATATATACAACTTTTTTGTGTAAGGCTTGAAATATGCTTTTGTAAATGTATCAAATTCTTTTTCTGTAAGGTTCAAAAAAATATTATTGCACCTTTTTAATGAAATAAATGGGACAGGGACACTTTTTAATATCTATCCCTGTCCTACAATATATCTTACACTGTTAATATTTTAATATTGCTGTTATTTTTCGTATTCAAACTTCTATCATTGACATAACTGTATTGATTTTCTAGTCTTTGAATTCTATAGGTTGACCCAATTTATTTTCTATAATCTCTGATATTTCTTTTCCTAATGGACCTTTAATTGCGAAAGTTCGTTTGGCATATGACCCAAGAACACCAAGTCCAGCTATAGCTGCTATTATACCTCCTCCAGATAAAAGAGATAATGTTAATAAAGAGGCCAATGCAAGCTTCCCTGTTTGTTTAAAAGGCTTTTTATCAAATATAACTGTTAAACCTATAATTCCAGGAGTATTTGTTTCTCCAATAATAATTAAATAATTACTTTTATGATTCTTGAAATGGTATGTTGTTATCTGCACATTGTTTTTAAATATTTTTAATAGTTCTCGCTCATGATTACCCGACTTTTCAAGAATCTCATTTTCTTTTAACACTTCAATTTCTTTGTTAAATTTATAATTTTTATTTAAAGCTAGTTTTTTCAATTGATTTTCAAAATGATCTAAATTTTTTTGCTTATAATAAATAAAGTCCATAACCTTTTACCCCCTTACCGTTTAATCCATTCATTAGTTTCATCAAGATACATATAGCCTCTTTCTTCTAATAAAGATTTTGCCGCAAGATACATGGTATAATCACCATCATCTTCTTTTTGTATACCATATATTTCCATTAATTCTTCATTAGAACAATCTTTTAAAGCATCCCTTACCATTCCTCTATCACCTGTCGTTTCCCAGATTGCACTAACGGCTGCACCAATAGTCGTAACTGAAACATAAGCGGCTGCACCTATACCTTTGCCGATACCTTTTCCTATCGTTTTTATTATGTTACCCATTGCTTCGATTCCCTCCGTAATTAAAATATGTTATTAATGCTGAATCTGTTGTTTTAGATATGTTGATTGTAAAAAGAGTAATTCATCAATCACTTGTTCCCTTAAATCTCGTGGTGAAATCACACGTATTTGTGATCGATATAAGAAACAAAGTTGAATAGCCTCAGGCCTTGTCATTTTAAATGTCACCATAATATGATCTTCATCATAATTTTCAATCACATGAATTTGATAATACCGATGTATGTTTAACCAAACTTCTTTTGATACTTCAAATGTAATATAATCATGCTTCATTTCTTTTTGATGACAATCAAACGTTTCATTCGCTAATGTTAAATCCATTTTATGAATATCTGTAATATAAATTTCATGATTGAATTGATAAATGAGATGAAATGAAAACATTTGGTAATGAAGTGATATCGGTAATATTAAATGTTTATGATGCTTTAAATATCGATTTTCATTTAACGCTTGAACAGCGACTGAAACAGATGTACGCGTTTCTTTCTCATCATCAACTTCAAAATGATTTAAATATTGTAATAATCCATCTTGTTGGTCTCCATGATATTTGATTATCACCATCTTAAGATACTGATAGAAGTGACGACTTATCTTTGGTGTTGTCAGATAAAGACTATTTAAAATATCATACATAAAATATTGACTTTCACTTTTATCTTTTTTTAATGTATAACTTTCAGATTTATAGTCATACGTTATTTCACTTCGAACACCAACCCAGCTTTTTGCTTCATATAAAAAGTTACGAATATCATCAATATCTCGTTGTATCGTTCTCGGGCTTGAACCTAATGCTTGTGTGAGTGTCTTTTTATTAACATTTTTGTGTTGTAGTAAGCGATTATATATCGTCAACACACGAAAAACACGATCCAATGCGTCACCTCCTTCAATCTATATTCTACAAAACAGGTATGACAAAATATGTCATTACGCGAATCTTTTTCAAAAATATGGTAAAAAATACAAACGTACTAAAAAGGCGTTATATCGGGGGAATATAATATAAACATGAAGTATGAAGAAAAACGAAGTGTCACAATACGACTAATCCCTATCTTTAATTTATAAGGATACAATATTAATCGGCTTCATGTTGTACCGACTTAATGATGCCTTGTATGTTCTCATGAAGTATACATGTTAGGGTATCATCTGCCATATACATTTGATAAATATCATTCAATGTATTATGGTCATGAATAGATGCGATATGTGCGATAACCCCTTTTATCATCACTTCATATGTTTGTGAATCTAAAAAATGCTTAACGTTTTGCCAATGTGATAATGTCATTTATATATCCTCCTATATTATGTTGTCAAAAGCCATTCTTGACGTGCTTTCGGATTGAGTGGATGCATGATGTCATTTGTGGCGGGATTAATGAGTTTTTTCACTTTTTTCTGATAGGGTTTCAACATGTCTAATACATTATTCACCCTCTTGTCTACACCTGGCTTTTTACCATAAGCACCCCATGCAAGAATAACAACATCTGCTTCTTTGACCGCCTTCATCAGATGAATCTCTGTATGCTTATCAAAACTATTTTTTAAGTGCTTTAAATTACGAGGTGTATTAATATTGGAATATAAATTCACAAAATAAATCGTGCCATATTCATCCATTTCTGAAATTTTGTTTATAATCAATTGAGTTGTTAAATCTATTTGAAGTATCCCTGTATAACTAGGATACATTGTAATGATTGCGATAGATTGTTTCGTGTTATCCCATGTCTTCTTTAGTAAATAACGATGTTGATTATCATCACTGAATATCGCTTCTGTTTCTAATGTACTTTTAATATTTTGCACCTTTTTTACACTCCTTATTTAATATTCTTCCGGCAACAACATGACATAATAAGAACAGCCTACATCATCTTCGCGTATAACATAGACTTTACTAATATTAATCGGTTGCTTATAACGCGTTTTATGAATTTTGACATATTCTGGTCGTTCTTGTTTGTGCTTAATGTATAGTTCCTCATTATACATATTGAATTGAAAGATATGAAAATAGTCGATTATCTCATGTTCTCTAGCCTGTTCATGTTCTCTGAATAATACAAGCTCCCAGATATGTTTTTGGATAATGTAAGGTAAGTCTGAGTCAATACCTCTTGTGATAAAACGTGCCATTATACGTCACCCTTCTCAATTTCTTCTATTATTGCGATCACACCTGTTATGACTGTGATACTCATTTCTGCAATACGAATCCATGTCGCCATTATGATTCACCACCTTTTGGTAGTAAATAGAGTTGGTCTAGTAAAGGCATTACGGTATTATGAAAATATAAAAAGTCCATATCATGGTATTCATCGATATAGCCAACGGCTATAAGTTGTTTCTCATAGTAGAGAATAAATGGATAGAGTTTTCGCTTGTGTAATGCCTCTGAATAATACGTATGAGTCTGAAGGATTTTATTACTGAGTGGTCCCAACCTAATATATGCATCTGGCAGGATATCATTCGCCACTTCTTCTAGTGATTCACATTGCCATTCTTCGTCCTTTGGTAGGGTGAATAAGTGTGTGATATAGCCTTTGAGTTGTTGTTCTAATGTCATTTTTATGACCTCCTAATTGTTTGATTGATGTATGTGTCACATCATATAGATAATATACGTTTGATTTTTCGTTTATTTCCCTTAGAAATCCCACTGATATTCAGAAAACTTCCCAATAAAAATCAGCAACAATATTTGGTATGACAAGGAAATCCCATTATCCTCTCTTTTATTATTGTGCTAAGAGAAATATTTTTTATAATGTTATCCATATATTTATTAATAACAAATTCTACACTTTTATCACTTAGATTTAAGTGGTAAAAGTGGTAATTTGGTCAATAGAATATTTCTGTGTACCATCAATTACAAAATGAATTTTTGGCATAAAAAAACACCCCCAATCTTTTTTCAAAGATTGGGGGATAAGACTTTCATCAATTTTATACCGTACGAGCTTTACTTTTTTATCTGTAGTAATTTCAATAGAATCAATCAGCAACTTCATAAGCTGATTTTTGGCTTCAGGATTTGCTTCTTTTAAATAAACACTAAAACGACTAATTATCAATGTTAAGCGACTCTTCAACTTATCAAAGTCAGGTATTTTTGTTTCTTCTGGATTAGATTGTTGAGCCGCTTTGATTTGTTCTTCAAGAGCTTGAAATCGATGATTCAATTGATTTTGCTTTTCTTTCAACATTTCACTATTCATTTGATCATCTAAAAACAATTCTAATAAACGTTCTTGTTGTGTTCTAATTATAGCTTTTTGTTTTTCTAAACTTTCAATGTCAATGATGACATTACTTTTAGTGTTATGTTTTCGTTTCAGCTCTTCTATAACATTAGTCGCAATTTGTTTAATGATTTTAGGCTGAGATAAAATACGATTAAGGTGAACGTTAATAACATGTTCTACAATTTCCGCATTAATCGCATTACTATGACAAGCAGAACTACCAGAACGATTGAATAATGAACAAATGTAATAACGTTTAATAGTACGTTCTTTTGATTTTTTCGTGTTATAATAAGTACGCCTGCATACCATATTATTACCACACTCGGGACACTTAATAAGCCCCCTTAGATAAAAGTCTCCACCAATTGGCCTTCCTGGTTTGAAGCTTTTGGATAATAATTTTTCATGTACCTGATCAAATATTTCTTCACTTATAATTGCTTTGTGTTTACCTTTCACCAAAATTACATCTTTTTCATCACTTTTACCACTTCTTCGTTTAACTGTCCAATTTTGATAGTTATTAAATCTGACAAACCCTTTATAAACAGGGTTATTCAAAATATATTTAACCCCAAACACAGAGAAAGGTTTTTGGTTAATCGTGCGATAACCTTTTTGATTCAGAATTGTTGTTATGGCCTTAAGTCCTTTATTGTGATTCAAATACAAATCAAATATTTCTCTAACAATATTAGCTTCATTTTCATCGATAACCAAATCATTTTTTTGTGTCAGTGGATTAAGTAACAATTTGTATCCCAAAACTCTTCCGGTTATAGCTTCTCCACTACGCGCTTTTGCATTCATTGAAAGCTTCACATTAGATATCAAACTCTGTCTCTCTATAGAACCTATCAAACCAAACATTGTAACTAAAACTTCACCAGATGCATTCGAGGTATCAATGTTTTCCGAAATTGATTTATAACCTACACCATGTTCTTTAAACTCATGTATAATATTAAATACATCACGCATTGAACGAGAAATACGATTCAATTTCCAACTTAGAACCATCTCTACTTTATTGTCTTTGACATCCTTTAATAATTGTTTCATGGCAGGACGATCTTCAATATTCTTTCCTGATATCCCTGAATCAATATAAGTTTCATAGTCATAACCTGGATAGTTTTTAACAACTTCTTTGATGAGGACTTGTTCTTGTTCATGCACAGAATAACCGTGCTCAGACTGTTCTGTCGTACTCACACGTGAGTATAATGCTATTTTTCTGTTCATAATATTTCTCTCCTTTTACTTAGTTTCCGTTATAGACCTTGGTATATAACTTCAATGTAATAATATATATTTGTAGATTTGTTTCATTTCTACTAAATAAAATATGTGTACTGCAGGTTACATCCTGTGGTACGTAATTAAATTATTTATCTTTATTAATACGTTCTTCCATTATAGGAACAAGCACTTCAATAAACGCTTCAACTTGTTCATTATTCATACTATTCAACGCCTTTCTTTGTTTATTTCTACAGACAAATTGTTATCAATAATCATGTATTATACATATTTAAATCCAACGTTTCAGCAAATGCTCTATCAATTTTTATGTGATAAAAGACTATTGATTCCAATTCATCATTACTATTTTTCACTTTTCTTTGATTTGTTTTTCTGTCTTTATCTGTTACTAATTTATTGTCACTATCCAATGCTTTGATTACGTTTTTTGTATCCTCAAACCCATTATCCTTTAATATACGTTCGAAGATAGAACGTATAATCTTTACTTCAACATAATCATTTTGAACTAATATTGTTCCATTGTTTTCAATCATATTAGATAATGATCCATCTTTGATAAACTTGCCTTTATTTACTGCGACATATTGAATAATAGCTGTCATTGCTTTTTCGGTTAAAGAACGCTCTGACATTGTATTTTTATGATATTCTAAAAGATATTTTTTCATACCTTCTTTATTCAATTTCAAATCTAAAGCACGTTCAAATATAGTTGCTGAAGTCAAAATCACAGCATACCTACTTATCATTCGCATTCCTGTGTTGCTTTCTTCATTTGCTAGTTCAACTTCAAACCACTGTCTATGTTCTTCATAAATAGAGACCAATTCCTCTTCATTATTTAATAAATACTCGGATATTATTGGCAAGACATGACCATAATTTTTTCTTACAACTTTTTTAATAGCATCCGAATTCGAAGATGATGATGTTATAGCATCATTAATCTCAATGATACGTACCCTTAATCCATCATTTTTTGCTGAGTTATTAAAAATACTATATTCGCCCGTTGAAATAATTGAAGTACCTGAATTGAATTTTTCCCTTGTGTTACCATTTTTATCTGCTCGTTCTCTTCCTTGCCCTTCGCTTACAGAATATAGCAAGTTCGTTAGATTTCTAATGGTTGAAGTTGATAATTCATCGAATATCACTGGAACCCCAAAGTTTGAACTCACGATATTTTCAATGCCTACTTTAGTCGCATTCCAACTACAAAATAAAGTATTATCTCCTTTATTAGGATTACCTGCTACTGATGCTGCTAACATAGCTGCTGTTGTTTTGCCACTAGATGACTGTCCTGTCAATGAATATATTATTCCTGTAAACTCAATTTCATTTAGCAAGAATAAATATCTTGTAACTAATGAACTTACTCCAAAGATGGTAATTAGTTCTAATACAACATTGCCATTCACTTGCTGCTGAAACATTGTAAGCCATTCATCTAATTTACCTTTAGGCGATAAATCATATTTATTATCACAAATCACTTGATTCATATCTTCCTCAGTCATTGAAGGACTGAAATGGATATCATCAAGTACAACAACTGTTCCTTTATTTGTAGGTAAAACACCCACACCTTTATAAAAACTACTTTTCACCGTACTATCTCTGTACTCCTGTAAAGCATTACTCAATTCTTTAATGCGATTTTCATTAATAGTAAATCCCATTTCTATTAATTTAAACAAATTACGTGAACTTAATATGCTTGAATCTAAAATGTATTCCTCACCATCTATATCTTGTATGATAAGCTGTTCCTTTTTATATACTCGATCTTTATACTTAGCAACTATAAAAATTGGAGAAGCTAGTTTAACTAGCTTCTCACTTTCTCCATCATTGGTACCTTTCATTTTCTTAAAGCAACCATTTGAATTTATTAAATAATTATCATTTTCAAATTTCATTACTTCTTTACCTCCATGCATAATCTTATTTACAAATACTACTTAAATATCATCGAAACCGTAAAAATCCGTAAGTCTTACGAAAATAAGTTGATTTTTATTGCAAAACATTTCAAAATGTACAGATTCATTCAACATTACATAATGTCGAAACCGATTTTCGACATTTTCTACTAACTTTGTTGTTGGATCCTTTGCACCTGTATCTATTAGCAATTTTTTTACAGTGAATTTTTCATTTGCTCTCTTACTTAACGCTTCTTCTAAACATTTCAAGAACCATTCTCTGCCCATGTTACCTAACCTCTTCAGCACGTTGATCTATGTCAGTTTGAATTGATAAAAAATTATTTGTTTTTATTTCCATCTTCTTTGCCTCCTAGATTAATTACCTTTGAAAAATCTTAACTATTATATTTTCCGCTTCACCTTCTTGTAACTGGCATAGCGTGAAATGTTCTTCAAGATACATTTCAAGTAAAATGTTAATAGCATATACTTCCTCATCGTAAATATCGCCATAGACATCTTCACCAACCATATCCAACAAGTCGTATATTGAAAATTCAGTTTTACTTGGCAACATCAAAGCCTGACCAATCAAAAGAGTAATTAAATTTTTACAATCACTTGTTATTGTGAATTGTGTAGTATACTTAAATTGCTCTCCTTTTATGGTTTCAATTTCTATGTGATGAACTTTCTCATCATGGGTATAAACTTCTTTCATTACATATGTTTTCATTATAAAAACCTCCTAAGAATTATACTCAAGCATTAACTTAAGTTAGATATAATATATATCCATATAGGAAAGGCAGTTTCCATTTAAAAAATAATAAATGGAATTACTTTGAGCAAAATAATTGACAAAATTTGAGGTGTTTGATATGGAGTTTAAAATTAAGCAAGTTGCCGATAATAATTATATATTTCTAGGATATGTATTAGACTACTGTAGGGTATCATTAAAAACATTGGATATTGATAAATCTTTAACTATTTCTATAAAGCAATTAAATAAGGGTGAGAGTTTTAGTGAGTATACTTTAAATGGGATTGTAATATATATTTATGACGAAGATATTGAATCAATAATTAGATGTAGTAGTTCAAAGGTTGCTTATAAATTATTAATCCGCCGTGTTTTAGATTCACTTTATGATGCTTTAGAAGCTGATTTAAATAAAGAAACTAAAATGAATCTTTGGAATAATTTCGAACGATCAACACTCGATTTTTTCAAACATAAATTTTTTGACAGCGAAATAGTAACTCTTCCTAGAATGATGTTTGAATATGATTATATGAATAAGCATTCAATGAAAGATATTGAGAGTAAAAAAGAACGAATCCATAAGATTAATTTAGTCTATAGGTTTATTGGAGATGTTAATACTCCTGCATATTTTGACTTTTCAGATCAAACAGTTAAAGATGTAGAAAAAAATGAAGATGATATTAACGAAATTATTGAAGAGCTTATTAAAAGTAATATACAAAAGATAACGGAACTGGAATTACCCGAGCCTATTAAGTTAATAAATTCTAATTTAGAAAATATAAATCCATCGAAATACAAACCTGAATCTATTTTCGCTTTAAATAATATTATGCATTATATTGATAAAAGCTTTTATGAAATCGTCGGTGCTGATATGCACTTCCAATTAGCTGATGTTAAAAACTTTGCAGCAGATAATATTCATTCTTCTAATCAAGAGTCTATGGGAAAGGGAACTATTTATAATAAATTTACTCCTAGAACATTTAATTTTCACGAATTCGTAATTATTTCAGCTATAGCTACTTTTTACAAAAACCCATACATAAAAATGATGGATTTAGGAAAGTTTTCATCTCACAAAGCTGAAGATTATAAAACACTTAAGAAAGATTTAATTAATATACCTATACTAATGAGCAACTTCATTATAGATAAAAAAATTGCATTTGCTGATGACTTAACTGATTTCATATGGACAAAAATAGAGGGAACAGTTGATATTAATAAACAAAACGAAGTTGCAAGTCTAATTGATAATATTTTCAGATTAACTTTTACTCCTTTAAACACAAAAAAACATTATAATGCCGTTCAAACTACATTTGATATTACGGATAGGTTAACTTATATCATTAGCAACACTTCTAAATATAATAATTTCATAAATTATGAGGATTTAATAAACAGTATAATAAACTCAATTAATAATTGGATAAAGTATCACAACAACTTCATCCAACAAATGGAAAGTGATGTAGCATCATTAAACTTTGTATCAGATAAATATTACTTAGACATATTTGAAGCCAAAGAGCTAGACAATGATTTTAATAATGATGATGATAGCCTACTTAATTCAATGACTTCTTTTAAGTCATTATTAGATAATCTAACTAATAAAATAGATGAAAAGCTAGTTTGTACTCTAATTACAAAAACAATTAAGAAACTTTAATAATCAACTTTGTGTAAACCACGAAACCTCTTAAAAATAATTAATTAACTTATTAAAATGAGACTTATTGTAATAGTAAAGTATGTCTATATTTATAATTAATAAGTTATGTGGTTTTGTGGTTTGAAATCTAGTTATCTTTTATTTATTACATCTCCGTACTTAGACTTTAAATATGTACCTCCCAATGAATATTTCATATAATAAACCTCTTTTTAAGAAGTATTAATTATTTTTGTTACTATTCATGTATTAGAGAATAGCGAGAGAATGAGAGTTAGTGTGCATTGAATAGCTAAAATAGAGTAATTACAGTGAATGATGACTTATTCGTCATTTATATTTATAATGATTGTAGAAGATGAAAATTAAGTAGTCGGTATTGTTAAATTAGTAGAGATTAATTATATCCATCGTAATTGTGAAATACCAATAATTATTAAACCTGAGTTTAGTGGTAATGGATATGCAAAATTCGCATTCGAAAAAGCAACAAGTTATGCATTCGATATTTTAAACATGCACAAGATTTATATATATTGATACAGATAACGAAAAAGCTGTGCATATAATGATTCACAAGGATTTAAAACAGAAGGATTACTCAAAGAGCAATTCTACACTAAAAGTAAATATAAAGATGCATATATTATGTCATTATTGAAATTTGAATATGTTTTATAGCATAAAAATAACCCACCTTAATGAAGTGCACCCCTAAAATTAAATTTAGGGTTAAATTTATGGGTGGACTTCATTTATGTTG
>NZ_JAJNJL010000018.1:0-17249 GCF_022386055.1 Mammaliicoccus sp. Q-M61 | reverse complement strand
TTATTTTGAATTTAAAATCATACTTTTTCCTCATAAGAATGCACCCCAATAGTTTGATTTGTTTAGGTCAAATATTTGGGTTCACATCAGAGATCGCTAAAGTCATGGCTTAATGTCTGAGTAAAGCCAAGAAATCGCTAAAGTCATTGCTTAATGTCTGAATAAAGCCAAGAGATCATTCAAGTCATGGCTTAATGGGTGAATAAAGCCAAGAGATCATTCAAGTCATGGCTTAATTTCCGAATAAAGCCAAGAGATCGTCTAAGTCATGGCTTAATGTCTGAATAAAGCCAAGAGATTGTCCAAATTATAGCTTAAGCACCAAATAAACTCACATCTTCCTCATTCCACCCTCATAACAAAAACAAACTGAACTAGATAAGTTCAGTTTGTCCATATTTATATTATTTTGGGTCAATTGTTGTTTCGACTTTAGCGATTGCGATTTCAGATCCTAACATTGGTGATTCGCCTTTGTCTTTATTACTGTCTCCGCCGCGACTATGTGCTTGTTTAAATGCATCGCTCGTTTTCCATGCTTCGAAGTCTTCTAGTTCTTCCCACCACATATTGACATGTAATTCGTCATTGTCTTCAATGTCTTGCATATTCCAAGTTTCAACTTTAATGAAACCTTTCATTTCTTGTAGTGCGCCACCTTTAGTAAACATTGGTGCTAATTTTTCTGCATAACCTTTTTTCATTTTAATTCTATTTGTTACAACATACATAGTGATCTCTCCTATTCTTTTGGTGTTGGGTTAGTAGCCCAGATTTGTGCTGTCTTCATAAATGTTCTTGGTTGTAGTTTCAGTTGTGATACAACTACGTCTGCTATATCTTCTGGATGCGTCATCGTATCTTCTTGTAATTGTGTTTCTCCTATTAAATCTGTTAAGACGGCAGAAGGGGTTAAATATGATACTCGAATGTTATGTTTTCTCATTTCTTGCATAATACCTTCAGTCATACCAATTACCGCATATTTAGTAGCAGAATAGATACTGCTTGTTGCACTGGCTTTTAATCCAGACATTGAGGCGATATTAATAACATCTCCGCTTTTTTGTCTTACGAGATGTGGTAATGCTTCTTGTAAGACGTAGTATATACCTTTAACATTTGTTTCAAATAATTGATCGAACTCAGATTCACTTACTTCTAAAAATGAATTATTCTTCATAATACCTGCATTATTAATCACGATATCTATTGAGCCTAATGCATGGTATGAATCTTCTATGAAACGTTGCACATCTTTTTGGTGCGCAATATTGGTTTCTTTATAAAATACTTTGACGTCATATTGTTTAAGTTCATCGGCTGTTGCTTTTAAAGTATCAATATTTCTACTTGCAATAGCGACATTAACGCCTTCGTGAGCTAATGCAATCGCGATTGATTTACCGATACCTTTAGAGCCACCCGTAATGACTGCATTGAGCCCTTTTAAGTCTCTTAACATATTGAACATCACTCCTTTCTTATATGTTAGCATGCTTTAAAAATGTATCATAATAATTTAATTTGAAAATGCCATATAAATAACACCACGAAGTCAGTGTAATATGACTTCGCGGTGTTTATTTAAAATGCCTGAAAGTTTGAACTTAAGCTTCTTTAGTAAGTTCGTTGTAAACTTTCTTATCAGCATGTGTATAAATAATGTATTCTTTATCATTTGTTTCGATAATCACACGATTTGTTTTGCCAAAAGTTGAGCCAATTCTTACGATATGATCTTGGGCTTCATTAGACAAAGCGTGAATATCTTGATCCTCTTTAATGTTTTTAATTTCATTATTTGGAATTGTAATGTCCGCTACTCTCCATTGAATATGAACTTGATTATTGTCCTTTGATACTCTCATTGCCATATCTAAACACATCCTTTTGTTTGATGACTACATCATAACGCATTATGTATCCGTTTTCAATAGAAAAACGAGAAAATGTGTTATATTTTTTATTTATTATGTCATACTAATTAAAATAAGTATTTTTATGCAATATATTGAATAACTATTTACAAATGGAATCGTATGTTGTAATATTATCTTTATAAATAAATAAGGAGCTGGTTTCATTGGGACGAAGTTATCTATGTTAAAAGAATTAAACAAGACAAGTTTTTTAAAAGAAGTAGATTTTTCTAAAGCAGAATTAGAATCACTTATTGATTTGGCAATGGAATTAAAATTCAAAGAAAAGCATCAGATTCCACATCGTTATTTAAACGGGAAACATATCGCTTTATTATTTGAAAAGCAATCAACAAGAACACGTTCAGCTTTCACAGTAGCTGCAACTAAAATGGGTGCAAGTGTGTCTTATTTAGGTAAAGAAGATTTACAACTAGGTAAGAAAGAATCTGTAGAAGATACAGCAGTCGTACTTGGATCCATGTTTGATGGTATTGCTTTTAGAGGATTTGAACAAAAGACAGTAGAAGACTTAGCTCAATATTCCAACGTACCCGTATGGAATGGCTTAACAAATGAGTGGCATCCTACACAAATGTTAGCGGACTTTATGACAATTAAAGAATACTTTGGTACATACGAAGGAAAGACTTTGACATTTATAGGAGATGGACGCAATAATGTTGCAAACTCATTGCTTGTTACGAGTGCAATTTTAGGAGTGAATATTCATATTGTTGCACCATCATCACTTCAACCAAATGAAGAAGTTCAAAATATGGCATTGTCATTTAGTAAAGAATCTGGAAGTGAAATATTAATTACAGATAATATCCAAGAAGGTATTTACGGCAGTGATATCATATATACAGATGTTTGGTGTTCAATGGGTGAGGAACAACAATTAGAAGAACGCTTTGAATTACTTAAAGATTACCAAGTAAATCAAAACTTAATTAATTTAACAGGTAAAAATGAAACTTTATTTTTACATTGCTTACCAGCTATTCATGATTTGAATACTGAAATGGGTGCGCTATGCTTCGAAAAGTTTGGTGTAACATGTATGGAAGTGACAGATGACGTATTTAGATCAGATTATTCGAAAGTGTTCCAACAAGCAGAAAATAGAATGCATACGATTAAAGCATTATTAGCTACAACTTGTGGCGATATATATTAATAATAAAAGGCTGAGACATATATGATGTCTCAGCCTTTTATTGTTAACGAGTTTCTTTTGTTAATTTTTTTCTATTGCGATTAAGTTCTACATATTTACTGTAACTATAAATGATAATACCTGCCCAAATAAATATGAATGTAATAAATTGATCAACATCGAAATGTTCGTTCAATAAGAATATACCGATAAAGAACATAATAGTTGGACCAATATATTGAATAAAGCCTGTTAAAGATAGAGGTATTCTTCTTGCGCCAGCACTAAATAAAATAAGTGGAACAGCTGTAACAGCACCAGAAAGTAATAACCATCCGCTTGAACTGTTCATACCAAATGTAACGGCATTATGTTGTGATAAGTAGAATATATAAATAAGTGCTGCTGGTAATGTCACGATACATTCTATCGTAATACTACTAAATGCATCGATATCTACAACTTTCTTGATCAATCCATAAAGCGCAAATGAAGTTGCAAGTAATATTGATACGAATGGAAATTCTCCGACTTGAAAAGTCATATAAATAACACCAACAAATGCTAATAGAATAGCTACCCATTGAGCTTTTGAGAATCGTTCGCCTAAGAAAATAAAGGCTAGGAATATACTCATTAAAGGATTGATGTAATAACCAAGACTTGCTTGTAGTACATGGTGGTTATTAACCGCCCAAATAAATGTACCCCAGTTCACTGTAATTATATAACCAGCGATGATAATAGCGAATAGCATTTTCTTTTGTTTAAATAACTTAATTGTTGCTGCTTTGAACATTGGAAATTGTTTTGTAAATAATAACAGTAATAACATGAATACTGCTGACCATATAATACGATGTGCTAAAATTTCGAATGGTCCAATTTCACTTACGAGGTTCCAATAAATTGGTAGGACACCCCAAATAACATATGCAAATATTGCATATATAATACCTTTTTTAAATTCTGACATGATTTAGGACTCCCACTGTGATTGAATGACTTCTGCTTGATCGTGATAAATATTCGATGCGATATTCGCAAGTAATCTTGCAGTTCGATTATCTATATCGAATCTTGGTGATAGCTCAGCAATACTAATGCTTGAACTTTTGTTTGAGTTTGTAACTAATTGTAAAATTGTTTGAACAATTTGAGGTTGTAATCCCATAATACAAGGTGCACTTACTGCAGGTGCATAACTTACATCTATAGAATCAGTACATAATGTAATGAGGATTTCATCATAGCCTTCAATAAATGAATTAATAGAAGTAATTGTTTCTATCGATAAATGGCTACGAAGCTCATCTTCACGAATGTATTGGACACCATATTCATCAGCTCTTTCGAAGAGTGCTTTAGTATTACCATTTTTCTGAATACCTAACACAAAATAACCAACTTGATCATCTTGATCTAAAATCTGTTTAAACATTGTGCCAGAAGATGTTTTTTCGTCGTAATCTCTCATATCAAAATGTGCGTCTATGTTGATGATGCCAATTTTTTTGTCTTTGTTGGCTTTTCTTACACCTAAATAATGGCCATATAAGACTTCATGACCGCCACCAATAATAACTGTAAAGTCATTATGCAATAATATGTTTGAGATTTTATCTCCAAGTTCTGATTGCGCTTCTTCCATTTTATTTTTGTGGCAAATGACATCTCCGTAGTCAGTTAAATGTAAATACTCATTATGTATTGGCAAAGGACTTAAAGCTTTTCTAAAATGTTTAGGACCATCTACAGCACCTGGTCGACCATTATTTCTAGAAACACCTTCATCGCATTCAAAACCTATAAGTGCCATATTAACTTGATGTTCGAATTCTTTCTTTGGTGTAATGTCTTCTTTCTCAATATGAATTGAGTCAACGATTTGATGGAATCTAAAGGCAGAACGCAATGTTGTGCTATCTGTTCTACCTGTCCACTCATCCTTTTTAACATTTCTATACATATTTAATACCCCCTAAATGTTACAATAGTTTTTACTAATGTTAGTTTATCATGTATGATATTCTTATGTTTTATTAAATGCTTAATTATTTTATAAGAAAGAAGTGTCTTTAATGAATAGTAAGAAAGAAAAAGCAAAAAGGCCGAGGAGTGATTCTATGAAATGGATTTATGGTCTCTTAACAGTTTGCTTATTATTTCTAGTAGCATGTGACAACCAAACTTCTAAGAATAATGAACATAATGATAACGAAAAATCATCTGAAACGACTACTGAGAAAAAAACAACTTCAGAATCGACAGGTGAAGATGTTAAAACTAAAGAAGAAAAATCAAAAACAAATAATAATGATAACAATCAAAATGGCAATAACAATCAACAATCTTCAGATGAAATTCCAGTAGAAGAAAATGTAAATGGTGTTAAACCGAACAATCATAATGAAACTGAAAACTTTGATACAGAAGCTTATACAGTAGCTAGAAATTGTTTGTTAAATCAAGGTAACTCTCAAGCAGAATGTGATAAAGCAGAAAATACAATCGAATTTACGAGAGCTTGGCAAAATTTATCACGTGATGGTTATTTATGTAATGATGATGGCTGTACATTACCTAAAGAAAATAATCAGAATAATCAAGGTCATCAAGATCAACATCACTCAAATACAAATGAAGATTCTAACCAAGATTCAAACCAAGGATCAAATGAACAAAGTAATGAACCCTACGAAGAGGATAATAATCATACTGATCCATCTCGAAACACGAATCAACAAGACGAGAATACAAATAGAGAAGGGCAAAGTCAAAATCGCTCTCAACAATCAAGCAACAATGAATCCACTCAAAGTGATCATCAGCAAGAAACACAATTAAACAAAGCAAGCTAAATAAAAAACGTTCATCTAATGCGATGAACGTTTTTTTATTGTGAAATAAGGGGGTTATTTCAACAATGGTATAGGGTTATGTTTAATATGACTTACAACTATAGTTTAACAGGGATTAATAACAAATCAATACTTATGTGATTATTTTCACAATTTTGTCATTTGAATTACATTTATGTGAGGTATATCACTATAAAGTCACAAAGTGTTCGTATACTTGTTCGGTATTTTGTGGTAAAATAAAATAAAGTAATTGAAAAGAGGAAACATTAATATGACAGGAAAAACACATCTCTCATGCGGTATATTCATCGGGTCATCATTAAGTATTTATTATGGAGAAGATATTTTTACATCATTTACGATTGTAAGTTTATGTGGTGTAGCGAGTTTGGTCCCAGATATTTGTCATTTCAAAAGTAATCTAGGTAAGAAAATATTTCCGATTAGTTTTGTTATTAGGTTAATTTTTGGACACCGAACGTTTACCCATTCATTATTATTTCTATTTTTAATATTTTGGGGATTGAGAACAATATCCGCACCAGAACCATATTTAGTTTCGATTATATTGGGTATGTTATCGCATATCATTTTAGATATGTTAACACCAAGAGGGGTCAAACTATTTTATCCTTTAAATGTCTCAGTTAAATTACCCATTGTATTTAGAACGGGCGGTGTTATGGATTTAAGCTTATCATCTGCATTTACCATTATCACAGTCATTTTATGGTGGAAAGATATTTATCGATTGTTTATATAAAAAAAGAAGCTAAGACCAAAGGTAGTGTCTTAGCTTTCATTAAACATTATGTTATTTTCCGAATTTACCTTTTAAATCTTCGCCTTTTTCTTTAGCAAAGTCTTTACCTTTTTCAGTATATTCGTCTTTATTCTCTTCTAAATGATCCTTACCTTTTTCAACTGCTTTGTCTTTTGCATCGTTAAACTTATCTCCTAAACTCATAATAAAATCCTCCTTGGCCTATTATATATAGGAATATTTTGTGCTTAAAGCAACACATTATTATAAATACCCATTTAATTTTAAAATAATCATTTTAATTATAAATTTTTTGTGATATTTTTAGACAAATCATTCTAAAGTCGTATAATAAGAATGAGTCAAATTTTCGGAGGTATTATAATGCTAGATGAAACAAACCTGAAAGAACATGGTCAACATCACATTTTAGAATATACTAAATTGATGAGCCAAAGTGAGAAAGAACAATTAGAATCTGATATCAATCAATTAGATTTAGATGAAATAGATAAGCTATATCAAGATGTATACATAAATAGAAAAACAATAGATGTTGCAGATAATATAGAACAAGTTGAATTTGAAGTTAAAGATCAACTTTCAGAAGAACAACTGAAATCTTACCGTTCACTTGGTATACAAGCGATTAAAGATGGTAAATTTGCTGTATTATTAATGGCTGGTGGGCAAGGTACAAGATTAGGCCATAAAGGACCAAAGGGTACATTCTCATTCAATAACAAAAGTTTATTTGAAAGACAAGCAGAGCAATTAAAGCAATTAACAGAAGAAGTGGGTACGCCAATTCATTGGTATATCATGACAAGTGACGTGAATCATAAAGATACATTGTCATTTTTCTTAGAAAACAAATACTTTGATTACGATGAAAATTATATTCATTTCTTTAAGCAAGACCACATTGTATCTTTAACGACGGACGGTCAATTAATTTTAGATACAAATAGAAGAGTCATGCGCACACCTAATGGTAATGGTGGTGTATTCAAATCTCTAGAGAAGACAAAGTTACTTGCTGAAATGAAAGAAAATGGCGTGGAATACTTATTCTCAAACAACATTGATAATGCGCTCGTAAAAGTTCTGGATCCTGAATTTGTTGGATTTACAGTAGAACATAATAGTGATGTAACAACTAAATCTATTAAAGCGCATAGCGGAGAAAAAGTTGGTCGTCTTGTATCAATTGATGGTAAAAAGTGTGTATTAGAGTATTCTGAGCTATCTGAAGATGATGTTGATAAACTAGAGAATGCTAACATTGGTATTCATGTATTTAAATTAGATTTTCTTATAGAAGCGGCTTCTAAACCATTGCCGTATCATTTAGCAGTTAAGAAGTTAAAACAATTAGATGAAGACTTCAGTGTTGTAGAAGAAGAGTCATTGAAATTCGAATTGTTTTATTTTGATATTTTCAAATATGCAGAATCATTTGCTACACTACAAGTAGATAGAACGAAAGAATTTAGCCCTTTAAAGAACAAAGAAGGACAAGACAGTATCGAAACAGCGCAAAGAGATTTAGAGAACAATCAACTATTATAAAAAGAGGTATATGAATGGAACAAATCAATCATACAAAGTCTCATCCTAGAAAAAACGGGAAAGTTAAAGAAGCATTTAAAGATATTATGCCACTTTCCTTCGGTGAGGAAGTTGGTAATGCAGTATCACATGGTGTCCCTGCTTTCTTTCTATTATTCTTCTTACCATACGCAGCAGTAGAAAGTTATATTAGTGATGGCGCACTTAAATCGACGAGTGTCTCTATTTATATTATAAGTATTATGCTGATGTTTTTATCATCTGCCATTTATCACTCAATGTCATCTTCATCACCTCAGAAATACATTATGAGAATTATTGATCATAGTATGATTTATATCGCAATTTGTGGAACGTACACGCCGATTGCATTATCGTTAGTTGGCGGCTGGTTAGGTTGGCTAATTATGGCAGTCCAATGGGGAATTACAATTTGGGGCATTATATATAAATCAACAGCTAAGAACGTTAATCATAAATTAAGTTTAGCGATGTATTTAATCATGGGTTGGATGGGTGTTCTCATGTTACCAACAGTTATCAATAAGACATCGTTAATATTTATGTTGTTTATTTTATTTGGAGGTCTTAGTTATACAGTAGGAGCATGGTTCTATGCTCAAAAAGATAAAAAGTACTTCCATATGATTTGGCACTTCTTCATTTTGATTGCTTCAATTTTTCATTTTCTAGCAATTATGTACTTTATGTAGGAGGATAAGATGAACTATCGTTTGTATTATACGGTTCTTACAATTATTATTTTAATTCAAGGCTATTTCTTTTATTACTTTGTATTTAGTGACGGCAAACAAAGTGGTTTGCAGTTTATGGGTATTGTTTCACTTATATTCGGTCTAATATTAGTTTATGCATTAGTATTATTGATTAAACACCAACGCAGAAATAATAAACAAACGTTTAATGAACATCTTAAAAAAGGTGAACAAAGACGATTGAAATAAAGTTAGTGAGCAGGATATATAATCTCTTTAGAATATTGAGGTTTCTATCCTGCTCTTTTTGTTATTTTTTTGCAAAACGGGTAAATAGATAATATTAAATGTTATACGATATGAATAGGGGGTAATCATAATGTCAGAAAAAAGAGATTTTGAAACATTCGATCGTGACAAACTAAATGTTAATGAAGAGCTTCAGGGAGAAACAGTAGAAGATAGAAGCGGCCATAAGATTGACCAGACTGATGATCAGTTTCTTGATATGACGAAAGATGAAATTAAAAGTAAAAATCAAATTGAAAAGAAACTCGTAGAAAAACTGGATAATATTGTTGAACAAGGGGCAACATTAGAAAAACAAGAAGAAGTCACTAAGTTACACAGAGAATGGTTAACATTCAGTTGGCCAAATTATACAGAAGATAAACACTTAGAAATTATTAATATGTATGAAGCGGATGATAGATATAAAGCATATTTTGGTGAAGAAAGAACGGAAGCATTAATTACTGCCGTTAAGCATGTCATACTATAAAAATGAACTTTATAAAATTAAAATAGGAGACATCGATTTTATCGGTGTCTTTTTTACTATTAAATATGTAGAATTAGAATAAACTTGAATGTATAAGGGAGCTGAATCGGATGAAAAAGTTATATCATAACGGAACAATATATACGATGGAAAGACCAGATGATACATATGCAGGGGTAATTGTAGATAATGGTTTGATAGAAGCTGTTTTATCAAAAGAAGATTTAAACCAAATTCAAACAACGGATTATGAAACAATCGATTTAAAAGGTGGGACGATGTTTCCAGGATTTGTTGAAACACATATTCATGTTATGGGGACTGGTGTTTGGTTATCATCAGTCATTTTAAATGGTGAGACAAATATTGAAAATGTAAAAGAAAAAATTAGCCAGAAAGCACAAACGCTACAACCAGGTGAATGGTTAGTTGCTGAAGGTTATGACGAAAATCTATTAAATGGCATTAGACTTAATAAATTTGATTTAGATGAATTATGCAAAGATAATCCGGTAATTGTAAAAAGGGTATGTAGACATGCAGCAATCGTCAATTCGAAAGCGTTAGAGATTTTAGGTATGACAAATGATGTCGAAAATCCTGACGGTGGTTCATATGAAAAACAAGAAGGTGAACTGACTGGTTGGTTATATGATACAGCTATGGAACCATTTGAAGAATTAGCTTCAAATGAAGATGAACAGTCTCTTACTAAACATTTAAATAACGCGATTACATATTTATATCAGTATGGTATAACAGGATCGCATACAGAAGATTTAGGTTACTACGAAGATTATAAAGATGTCTTAAATGCTTATAAAACAGTTGTAGGGCCAGGTGAAGACCAAAAGCCATTTAGAGTACGATTGTTACGACACTTTAGTGTTTATGAACAAATGATGGAAGAACAGGCGACTTTTTTTGATAAATGGATAGAGCCTGATGCTATGAAATTTTATGCAGATGGTGCTTTTGGTGGCAGTACAGCATTGTTGAAAGAACCTTATTCTAATGATCCGACTGGAACGAATTATGGACTTGCGATATATACACAAGAAGAACTCGAAGAAAAAGTGAAAATCGCAAGAAAATATAATGGTGCGATAGCTGTTCATATGATTGGTGACAAAGCTTGTGAAATGGTATTAGATGCGATAGAAAAATATCCTGTGCCAAACGGACTTAGAGATAGATTGATTCATATTAGTACATTAAATGAAGCGTTATTACAACGCGTTGCGAAGTTACCTGTGATTTGTGACGTTCAGCCACAATTTATTACAAGTGATTTTCCGTGGGTTCAAGATAAAGTAGGGAAAGAAAGAGCGAGATATTTATATCCGTTTAAGTCAATGTTAGACTTAGGTATTATAATAGGTGGCGGTTCAGATGCACCGATTGAAACACCGAATCCTATGCTAGGTATTCATGCGGCAGTTAATAGACAAACGTATGGTGAAGAAGGTGCGTATTTCTTTGAAGAAGCACTTTCGGTATTTGATGCTTTACGTTTATATACAACACTTGCGAGTGAGATTGGTCAAACGACTGACCGTACTGGAAGAATTAAAGTAGGATATGAAGCGGATTTCACTGTGTTAGATCAAGATCCATTTAAGGTTAACCGTCAAGATTTAGCACAAATTCAAGCTAAATTAACAATTGTTAACGGAAATATTGTATAT
Source organism: Mammaliicoccus sp. Q-M61 (assembly GCF_022386055.1). Taxonomy (NCBI): domain Bacteria; kingdom Bacillati; phylum Bacillota; class Bacilli; order Caryophanales; family Staphylococcaceae; genus Mammaliicoccus; species Mammaliicoccus sp. Q-M61. The sequence goes on along the minus strand of NZ_JAJNJL010000018.1, from coordinate 5,781 downwards.
GAAAGAGCGTGAATTATGACTAAGAACAAAGGAATTGTGTTGGCTTTAGTACTTATTATGTTTATGAGTGCTATAGAAACATCAATCGTATCTTTAGCAACACCAACGATGCAGAAAGACTTTAATATTGATACGGAAGTTGCATTAATCTTTACAGTATATTTAATAGCGGTTGTGTTTATGACACCAATCGTTGGTGAACTTGTAAAGAGAATTAATATTAAGTTAGTAGTGTTACTAGGGATATCTGTATTTATTATTGGTAGTGTATTTTGTGGGTTAAGTGAAATGACACATAGTTTCCCATTGCTAGTTATTTCTAGAATTGTTCAAGGTTTAGGTGCAGGTGTCATGATGACATTAGGTCAAGTTGTACCTAAACTTGCTTTTCCAATTCCGAGAAGATATAAAGTGATGGGTATTGTTGGAAGTGTTTGGGGTATATCTAGTATTGTAGGACCACTGTTAGGTGGCGCAATATTAGAATCTTTAAACTGGAGCTTTCTATTTTATATCAATGTACCTATAGCTTTAGTATCTATGTGGTTGGTTATAAAGTATTTTAATTTCGAACAAGAAAAAGTAGAAAAAACTAAATTAGATTATAAAGGCTTATTCATATTTTATGGTGTGGTCGCAAGCTTTTTACTAATTGTTGCAGAACATATACCATTTATTTTACGTATTATTTGCTTCATATTATTAATTGGATTTGTCGTATTACTCTACAGAGTTGAGACGCGTATGAGAAATCCGTTTGTACCTGTTGAAGCATTTAATAGAAAAATCATTCTCGTGTTGTTTACAGATATGATTTATTCAACAATGTTGATGGGCTACACTATTTTTATGCCAATCTATTTACAAAATGAACAAGGCTTTACACCGTTACAAAGTGGTTTGATCATTTTTCCAATGTCGGTAGGTTGGTTGTTTATCACGTTTGTACTTGGTAGATTAGATCAACTGAAATTGAAATTTATTTATATGTTAGCTTTCTTGGCAATGTTTGTTGGTAGCTTTGCTATATTAACAGGCGTCGAATGGATTGTAATCATCCCATTTGCTGTTTTTGTAATGGGCGTATCATTTGGTACGGTATATACGAAAGATGTTGTCGTTGTTCAAGAAGAAGCACCTCATCACCAATTAGGTTCCATGATGTCGATTTATACATTATTTAAGACAATAGGTAGTACAACTGGATCGTTAATTGTTTCTTCAATATATGTATTAAACATTTCATTTTTAAGTTACGGCGTTCAAAATATTATGTTGTATATTATATTAGTAGTCGTTACATTGACGATTGTATGGTCTATTGTATTTAAAGAAAAGCGAAGAAAAAGTTTTTAAAGGTAAAACATATTTAGAGGGAGTCACAATGTATGAAAAGAAAAAATAAGCGTTTTGATATTTTTCATTTATTGTCCATATTGATTATTATAAGTATTTTCACATTGTCTGGTGCAATTTTTATTGTACTACTTTCTTTTGGTATGTTTGGATTAAGCAGAATTTTAATTTATTATGGCTTAGCAGAATTCAACTACAATAAAAGTATGATAGATAACTTGTTCTATTATGGTAGTTACATATTGTTTGGCTACTTTACACTTGTCGCTATAGAATTTTTATTAGATAGATTTAAAAATAGACTAAATGATAATCCGTATTTCAAGGGTATGACTTTTCATTTATTAACGATAACTGTTAGCACGATTATGTTTTATTTCACAGTACATATATATTATTCACAAATCAAAATTGACTTTTGGGTTATTTTAGTGATAATCACTGTTTTATATATATGTACTGAAATTTTCTATCCAGATAGCAAAAATTTAAACCGATGAAACATTTATTTTGATTTCCGAAATAAAATAGTGCATAATAGCAAAGGTATATTTGGAAGGAGTTGAAACCATGAATGTTCAGGACATTTCAAAAGGTCAAAGAAATTTGGTAGTAGCTGTAATGTTAGTAAGTGCCTTTGTGGCGATTTTAAACCAAACTTTATTAAATACAGCAATACCTGAAATCATGGTACATTTAAAAATCGATGCCAACCAAGGTCAATGGTTAATGACAGGATTTATGTTAGTCAACGGTGTTATGATACCGGCTACAGCATTTTTAATGGATAAATTTAATACAAGACCACTTTATTTAATGGCGATGTTATCATTTACAATCGGTACGTTAGTTGCCGCTTTATCGCCAAACTTTGGAATATTAATGTTAGCAAGAGTACTTCAAGCAATGGGTGCAGGTGTTATGATGCCCCTTATGCAATTTGTACTCTTTAATTTATTCCCTAAAGAAAAACGTGGTTTTGCGATGGGTATGGCAGGTCTCGTTATCTCATTCGCCCCAGCATTAGGTCCAACGTTATCTGGTTATCTCGTTGATAACTTTAGTTGGAGAAGTCCATTCTACACAATCATTCCATTCGCGGTTGTAGCATTAGCTTTTGGTGCGAAATACTTAACGAATATTTCTAAACCAAAAGATGTTCACTTAGATGTACCATCTATTATTCTATCTACAGTAGGCTTTGGATCTTTATTATATGGATTCAGTAGCGCAGGATCTCTAGGATTCACATCACCAATTGTTATCGTTACATTAATTATAGGTATCGTAACGTTAGTAATCTTCGTATTAAGACAGTTAAAATTAGAAACCCCATTATTGAATATAAGAGTATTCAAATATAAAACATTTGCATTAACAACAATCATAGGTATTTTCTCAATGGTTTCTTTAATTGGGCCATCACTATTAATGCCAATGTATATGCAAGATGCAAGAGGATATTCAGCATTAATTTCTGGTTTACTATTATTACCAGGTGCAATCATTACAGGTGTTATGTCACTTGTAACAGGTCGTTTGTTCGACAAATACGGTGCGAAATGGTTGGCAATCATCGGATTTACAATCATTACAGTCACAACTCTCATGCTTGCATTCTTAAATGATAGTACATCACTACTTTATTTAATTGTTGTTTATTCAATTAGAATGTTTGGTGTCTCTATGATAATGATGCCTGTTAATACTGCAGGATTAAATGCGATTCCAAACGAAGTATTATCCCATGGTACAGCAATGATGAATACACTAAGAACAATCTCAGGTTCAATTGGTACAGGTATATTAGTAACGATTATGTCGATTGGTGCTAAGAACTTTGAACCTTCAAAGACACAATTAGAACATGCCAATGCAGGTAATACGGCGAAGATATTACAATCTGAAGCAATGATTCACGGTATCAATATTGCATTCTTAGTATTGACTGTTATTGTATTTTTCGGAGTTGTATTATCTATATTTATTAAATCAGAAAACAAACATAGTAATACAAGAATACCGAACCATTCTAAATAAGAAGATTTAAAGAGACTGAGACATAATGTAATGTTTCAGTCTCTTTTTACAACTTGGCAGTAGATGTCTGAATTGAAAATGCGCTTGTACCAAGCTTTTTTCAACTCTAGTCATCCTTGCCGGGGCGGGACTACGAAATCTATTTATATAAATTAGATTTCTGTCCCGCTCCCTTTTTTAAACAATAAACTACCTGTATGTTTAAATTTTTTGTTACACTGAATATAATGATAAGTAGATAATTATTTTAGAAGGGGAGTCGTAGATTTTGTTATCAGTAGAACAGGTTAAAGAACTTGTGGGAGCGTTACATGATCCGATTGTAGATGTACCACTTAAAGAAACAGGCGGCATAGTTGAAGTTAGCATCAAAGAAGAAAAAGAGCATGTGAGTGTCAAAGTTGCGATAGCTAAGCTTGGCGGACAACCACAACTTGATTTACAAATGGAAATTGTAGATCTATTAAAAGAAAATGGTGCGAAAACTGTAGGGATAAGATTTGATGAATTATCTGATGAAGCATTAGAAAAATTCAAAGGTATAATGGAAGAACAAACGATAGAAGGACTATTATCTAAAGATAATCCAGTTGAATTTATTGCAGTTGCCTCAGGTAAAGGCGGTGTTGGTAAATCAACAGTAGCCGTTAACTTAGCAGTATCTCTTGCTAGAGAAGGTAAAAAAGTAGGACTCGTTGATGCTGATATATATGGATTTAGTGTTCCAGATATGATGGGTATACAAGAAAAACCAGAAGTAGAAGGCGAACAAATTATTCCTGTTGAGCGTGAAGGCGTTAAAGTTATTTCTATGGCATTTTTCGTTGAAGAAAATGCACCTGTCATTTGGAGAGGTCCAATGTTAGGAAAAATGATCACAAGTTTCTTTACAGAAGTTAAATGGGGAGAATTAGATTACTTAATACTTGATTTACCACCAGGTACTGGTGATGTAGCTTTAGATGTACATACAATGTTACCTTCAAGTAAAGAAATTATTGTAACGACACCTCATCCAACTGCAGCATTTGTTGCAGCAAGAGCAGGTGCAATGGCTAAACATACTGAACATTCTATTTTAGGTGTAATCGAAAATATGTCTTATTTCCAAAGTAAAGAAACAGGAAATAAAGAATATGTATTCGGTAAAGGCGGCGGTGCTAAATTAGCACAAGAACTTCAAACGACGTTATTAGGTGAGCTTCCATTAAGTCAACCTGAGTGGGATGAAAATAACTTTTCACCTTCTATCTATAAAGAACATGAAGATTTAGGTAAAGTTTATAGTCAAATTGCTAAGAATATCATTAATATAACAGATGAAGATTAGTGCGGAGGTAAGCAAGTGACTTTAAAATATTTAATTCAATTTTACAGAAATACACTGTTGATAGGTGTAGTTGTGACATACATTGCGTCACTTATCTTTGGATATGATAAAGTAACGAAATATTTATTTGCTGGAGAAATAGGTGAGTTTGTAGCAGCTTCAATATGGTTCTTAGTTGTAGGACTACTTGTAGCAACTATTAGTCAGCTTGCATATTTCATCTATTTATTCATTAATCAATTAGGCATAGGTATCTTTGGTAAGATATGGCCACATGTACAAATCGTTGTAACAGTATTTGCTATATTTGATTTAGTGTATTTTAGATTTTTAAGATTTGGTGGAACAGATCAAATCTTATCATTTATTTGGTTACCGATCGTTGTCGTTATTTTTGCGATCATTACAAGTAATATAAAAAACAAACAATCTAAAAAGAATTTATGGATTCCATCTATGTTTTTCATGGTTGTTATGACGACAGTAGAGCTTATACCATTTTTAAGAGTGGAAGATACAAGTTGGATTTATCTTACAATCTTTGGATTATTATTATGTAATGCTTATCAATTAATTACATTACCTAAATATAATGCGTTGTCTCTTGAAGAGAGAAAAGCCAAGAAATCAAAGTTGAATAAAGACAGTAAATCATTGAAGAAATGATACAAAGCACAAGATTAAATTCTATTTACACCTTAATCTTGTGCTTTTTAATTTTTTGTTAAAAAAGATGCTAAATAGTGTTGACTTTTAAAACCTCACTTGATATTATATAAAAGTCGCTGAAAACGACAGCACAACAACGAAAAAAGTTATCAAAACTTTTTCTTGAAAGTGTAAAATTGACTCTTGTTAATACGAAATAAATGTTATATATTTATAAACGTGTTAAAAATAAGTTAACAAAATTAGTTGAAAACAAACATTGTTTTTAGTACAATATTGTTTAGACGCAAATTAGATGAACATTGAAAACTGAATGACAATATGTCAACGTTAATTCCAATAATTGAGTACTGAAAGTACTTCAGAGTGATTGGCTTAACCAATCA
>NZ_JAJNJL010000017.1:0-25125 GCF_022386055.1 Mammaliicoccus sp. Q-M61 | reverse complement strand
TCTTGTTTCTGTTTCTTGAGCGTTAGAATTTCTAACGATCTTGTTTTGCACTCTTGATCGTTAGCGCCTCGGTTTCTCTCATTTTTTGAAAATTTCTACCGGCTAACGATCTTGTTTGTGATTCTTGAGCGTTAGAATTTCTAACGATCTTGTTTTACAGTCTTGATCGTTAGCGCCCCCATCAAAATACAAAAAGCCGATTGTGCCCCTGCACAAGCGGCTTCAATACTTTCCTATATGATAATATTATCTATTAATCTTGCTTGGCTAAACTTAACAGCTAGTGAAATAAAGATTTGTCCCTCTATTGTATGTTGTTCTTCTAATTCTGGATAACTGTAAATTGCAACTTCTACTATATCTCCGCTCACGTTACTTTCTAAATATTGCGTGATAGCTTGTATTAAGACGTCGCTATTTCTCTCGCCTTCGTCATATTTCTTCTTAGCTAATGTTAAACTTTTAGATAAATGTACGGCTTCTTTTCTTTCTTCTTCTGTTAAATAGATATTTCTTGAACTTTTTGCTAGTCCGTCTGCTTCTCGCACGATATCTATTGGTACGATTTGAACTGAGTGGTTAAAGTCTTCTACCATTTTCTCTATTATAGCGAGTTGTTGTGCGTCTTTTCTACCAAAGTATGCGCGTGTTGGTTGAATAATATTAAACAGCTTATTAACAACTGTTACAACGCCATCAAAGTGACCTGGTCTTTTCTTACCTTCTAGCACTTGTGCTAAACGACCTACTGTAATCGTCATCTCTAGTTCTCCTGGATACATTTCTTCAACTGTTGGATGAAATACATAATCTACACCAATTTGTTTAAGCTTCTCTAAATCAGATTCAAATGGTCTTGGGTAATCATCAAAGTCTTCATTAGGTCCGAATTGTAATGGATTTACAAAAATACTCACTGCAGTAATGTCATTTTCTTCTATTGATTGTTTCATCATTTTTAAATGACCATCGTGTAATGCACCCATCGTTGGTACGAGTCCTATTGTTTTACCTTGAGATATAAATTGAGATACGATTGAATTCATATCTTTAATACGTTCTACTACTTGCGTCACTACTCTGTCTCCCCCATCACTTTCTTCTTATATGTGTGTGCTTCTGAAGGGAATGCACCACTTTTAACTTCTTCATGATATGCTTTTAGTGCATCTACACCATTTGAAAAATCACCATATTGTTTCACAAACTTAGCAATATGTTCTGAACCGTAATTTAATAAATCATGATATACAAGTACTTGACCATCTGTACCATTTCCAGCGCCAATACCGATAACTGGAATTGTCAGTTGTTCCGTGATCACTTCTGCTAAATCACTTGGAATCGCTTCTAATACGAGCATAACTGCACCTGCTTGTTCCACTGCTTTCGCATCTTCTATCAATTGTTCAGCTTCTCTTTTTGAGCTTGCTTGTAATTTATAACCTGTAATGCCGACACTTTGAGGTGTTAAACCTAAATGAGATACGACTGGCACACCAATTTGAGTACAACCTTGGATCAATGTCGTATGCACACCTTCGATTTTCACAGCGTTTGCTTTAGTATCTTTATACAATTGAATTGCATTTTTCATATCCGTTGTATGATCAATACCGACTGCTCCAAAAGGTACATCAACGATTACGTAACTTTCTGGTGCACCTCTTCTAACAGCTTTCGCATGATGTATCATATCTTCCATTGTCACTTCGACTGTACTATCGTAGCCCAACAAAACCATTCCTAAAGAATCGCCTACTAAAATAGTGTCTATTCCTGCTGCTTCTGCTTGTTTAGCACTTGGATAATCGTATGCTGTAATCATGGATATTTTTTCTTTTTGTTCTTTCATGGACAACAATTGTTTAATGGTTTTCATCCCGTACCACCTTCTTATATTTGTTATTATGTATATATTAACATTGAAAGGAAAATAATAAATGAAAAAGTTTGGAATAATCGGTCCTGGCGCTGTGGGTACAGCCATTACATTTGCATTAACGCAATCAAACCTTGATGTTACGCTATTTGGAAGATCAAACACAACAGTCTATTTCCAAGAATACAATCAAGATGTGCAACATTCATTTCCCATTCAATCTTTAGAAGATGCACATGAAAAAGTAGATATCTTATTTATTGCTGTTAAAGCAACGCAACTTGACACAATCATCCCGTATCTTCATCATATCCTACATGCTAATAGCGTTATTATTTTAACTCAAAATGGCTATGGACAGTTAGAGAAAATTGATCACCCGCACAAATTTCATGCAGTCGTTTATATAAGTGGCCAAAAAGAAGACAACGTCGTCACGCACTTTAGAGATTGGACTTTAAGATTACCTGTTCACGCACAAACATTAGACATTAAAAGTTTAACTGAAAATAGTTTACTTAATATTGAATGTCTCGAAGATTATGATCAACATGTTTGGTATAAATTAATCGTCAATTTAGGTATTAACACGGTAACTGCTCTAACAAGACAACCAGCTCGTGTACTTAAACATGATCAAATACATGCACTTTGTTACAACTTATTAGTTGAAGGTAATCGTGTCGCTAAAGCTGAAGGTATATATTTTGATGATGATTTTGAAGAGAGCATAATGAAAATTTATGAAGGCTACCCTGATGACATGGGTACAAGTATGTATTACGACATGATAAGTGAAAGACCTTTAGAGACAGCGTTTATACAAGGTTATATCTACAAAATTAGCCAAAAACACAATTTAAAAACACCTTATATAGATAGTACTTATGCAGTTTTAAGTACTTATTAATGCATCCATATTAAATGCCCCTATACCACGGGAATAATGGTATAGGGGCATTTTTTATACGTTTAACTTTCGAGTAAATAAAGTGACGATTGATAGCATAAATGCTATCATATAAATATGAAAAGCATAATATTTGAATACGACAATATAGTAAGTTTTCAAGAATATCTCAACAGCATACCTGTTAAAGATTCAGTTAAACTACTTCAGATTATATCTTTAATTGAAGAATATGGAATTCAACAAGCTCAAAAAATGGAATGGACAAAGAAACTAGAAAAGAATCTTTATGAAATACGTTCGAAAAGAGGTAGTAACATTCAACGAGTTATATATTTTAGAGTAGTTGATAACAGATATGTAATAACTCACGGTTTCACTAAGAAACAACAAAAAACACCTAAAAAAGAGATTGAAAAAGGTAAAAGAATTAGAAGAAATTATTTAGATTAAGGATGTGAAAAAAATGAGTCAAACAGACAAACTGATTGCTAAAAGTATAAGCGATAATCCTCATTTAGCTCATGAACATAAAATGGCAAGAAAAAAATTAAGAGCTGCAATGTTGGTTGTTAACTTAAGGGAGGAAAAAGGCTGGTCCCAAAGAGAGTTAGCTAATAAACTTAACAAACCTCAATCTACTATAGCCAGAATTGAAAACGGAGATGTTAACCCTTCTTTCGGTTTAATGGATGAAATCGCTCATTTAGCTGATAAAGAATTAACTTTGACTAAATTATAGAATACTTAATATTCTTTTTGGCTTTGACAAATTAATAGTACACATTAATTTATAGCCCCTATACCACGGGAATAATAGTATAGGGGCATTTTTTATACGTTTAACTTCCTATTTAATATATCTTCCATCATCAACCAACCTTTTTGATCTGTATTATCTGGGTCATATGGTTCGAAACCATAATTTAAATACATATTAATTGCTGAATAACTTGTTGTTTGTGTCGTTAAATATACTTCTTTATGACCAAGCTCTATTATTTTGTTAAGTGCTGCACTCAATAATGGCTTTGATAATTTCTTACCTTGATATTCCGGTTTAATGGCTACGAAATGTATTCTACCTAGATGTGAGTCTGTTAATGGTAATTGCCCGAACCATGCTGTCGTCGTTCCTATTACGTCTCCTGAATTATTCTCAATAAATAAGCATCTATATTTCATTTCTTCTATATGAGAGCCAAATTCTTTATGAAACCTTTGCAATGCTTCGTCTATATTTGAAAATTCTCCTGCAGCAGTTTCAACTTCTGCCCAAAGACGTTCGTCCCCTTCTTTAAACAATCTAATTGAGTAACCTTCTGGTAATTCATATTCAGGTATGTTGTCTAAATGATTTCTAATCATCTTAAGCTTAATTCTTTCCATAATAATACACCTCTATTTCTATAAAGTTACTGTAAACGTTTCAAATTACAACTTGTCATATGCCTATTATCTTTTTAATCTGACTGTCATAAAAGAAATTTTATTTTTATTCTCCTGTAACCTATGATATCAAAAATGGTGTTAGAGTGTATGAAGTAATAAAGATACAAAATTTATAAATGCTTTAAATAGCACATGGAGGATATTTTTTTATGAAGAAATTATTATTTGCAACAACAGCTGCAGCAGGCATTATTGCTTCTGGATTTGGCGCTCAAGCAGATGCAAGTGAATATACAAACTACTCTAATCAAAATACAAACTATAACTATACAACTACACAAGTCGCTCAACCGACTCAATCAACTCAAACTACAGAATCAACTGATTCATCTAATACAAGTGAAGTATATAAAGAGTTTATCGCTGCTGGCGGTACAAAAGCATTATGGGATAACATCGTAATGCCTGAATCTAGCGGTAACCCAAATGCCGTAAATGAACTTGGCTACAGAGGTCTTGGTCAAACTAAAGAATCTTGGGGTACAGGTAGTGTTACTGAACAAACTAAAGGCATGATCAAGTATGCTAAAGAACGTTATGGTTCAATCGAAGCTGCAATTGCTTTCCGTCAAGCTAATAACTGGTGGTAAGATATAAATAAACAAACATCTGCTATGTGGATTTCCACATAGCAGTTTTTTTATACACAAAATCTTTGACAAAACCCGATATACATATTATACTCAACTTGTATCTAAATTAAATACAAGAAAGAGGTTATGTAAAATGAAAATAGGTGTTATAGCAGCAAACGGTAAAGCAGGTAAATTAATTACAGAAGAAGCAATTAACAGAGGATTAGATGTAACAGCCATCGTTCGTAACGAAAATAAAACAGTGGCAACACAATCTATTATTAAAGATATATTTGATTTAACAACTGAAGACTTAACACAATTCGATGTTGTTGTAGATGCTTTCGGTGAAATTAGAGAAGACAAACTTCATTTACACCAAGACTCTATTCAACATTTAAGTGATATTTTATCAAACACAAACACACGATTAATTATTATCGGAGGCGCTGGTAGTTTATACGTTGATGATCAATTAGAAAATCAACTTTTCGATACACCTGATTTTCCAGAAGTATTTAAACCACTTGCAAAATCTCAAGGTAAAGCTCTTGTAGACCTTCGTAAAAGAGATGACGTACGCTGGACATTTATAAGTCCTGCAGCAGAATTTATAGCTGATGGAGAAAGAACTGGAGAATACATTTTAGCTGGGGAAGTCTTCACTTTAAACGATAAAGGTGAAAGTAAAATAAGCTATGCTGATTACGCCATTGCATTAGTAGATGAAGCAACTGAAGGTAACCATATCCAAGAAAGAATTTCAGTATTATCAAAATAATACGCATTTACTATCGCAATTCTCATCTCTCAAAGTTATAATAAATAAGGAATCTAAGAGGTGAAAAGCGTGAATACACAAATATCAGTAGCAATTCATATATTATCATTACTATCTGTAAACAAAGAACCTATATCTAGTAAATTTATAGCAGGTAGCATTAATAGTAACCCTACACTTGTAAGAAAAATATGTAAATATTTAAAAAATGGTAACTTAATCGAGAGCCAACAAGGTAAATCAGGCTATCGACTGGCTCAATCAGCAGACCAAATCTTATTAGGCGACGTTTATAAACTTATTCAAGATGAAGAGCATTTCGCTAAAATTCATCAAGACACAAATCCAGATTGTATCGTCGGACAAAATATACAGTCTGCATTAGATGATGTATACACACAAGTAGATCAACAAATTATTGATACACTCAATCAAACATCCATATTAGATTTAACATCTAAAATGACCGAAACCGTACAGTAATTTTAATTATATAGAAAAAGCTGGAGACATCTTTAACAACAGATGTCTCCAGCTTTATTTTTGTTTAAATGAGAAACTGAGCGCACGATATCTACGAGTCTTCGTGCGTTACACCCCTATTTTGTACCCTAGCGCACGATATCTACGAGTCTTCGTGCGTTACACCCCTATTTTGTACCTTAGCGCACGATATCTCTCAGTCTTCGTGCGATACACTCCTATTTTGTACCCTAGCGCACGATATCTCTCAGTCTTCGTGCGATACACCCTTATTTTGTGCTCTAGCGCACGATATCTACGAGTCTTCGTGCGTTACACTCCTATTTTGTACCTTTGCGCACGATATCTAATTAAAAAACACTAAATATATAAGAATATGTACTAGATTATTTAGTCCATGCGCTATAATGGCTACTTCTAATCGATTAGTCTTTAAATAAAGTGCGCCAAATAATAATCCTATTCCAAAGTAAATGATAAACTCACCTATACTTGATGGTCCATGTGACAATCCAAATAGTACGCTAGATACGATATATCCTATTAGTAGATGTCCTTTAAACATCCCTTTTAACATGAAACCTCGAAATATAAGCTCTTCAAATATTGGTCCTAGTATCACAAATATAATAATAGATATGTATAGAGGTAAAGTATTTAAATCTTTATATACTTCCATTTGATTTTGTGGTTGTCCTATAATTGCCGATACAGTCCAATACATGATAAGTGCTATACCTAATGTACTCAATGTATATTTGATATCTGCTTTCTTTAAAGCTTCAAATTTAATAAGTTGTAATTGGAATCGATGCATTAAATAAAGTAACAGGATAAATAACACACACCCTATTAATACAATGAACAAATTGCTAGCTAACGCAATCGATGTATATGTACCCATGCATATAATAATGAGTAAACACGACTTTAAGATTACATACTTCGTTTGATCTTGAAAAATTGGTTCACTATCTTCAAACATTTGTTTCATACTCATTTATTTATCCTCATTTCAATAAATTAACAATTTATTTTTTATAAATAAATGTATTTCGTCCATTATAACAGGAAATCTTATGTTATTGTAACTTCTCATTATACGGCTTATTTCCAGATTTTTTACATAAAATACTGACATGACAATATGAAATATCGTATATTATATATGTATAATTATATTTTGTAGGTGATTTAAAAGTGAACTATTTTATTGTAAATAATATCAATAATAAAATAACTGGCATTGAAAAATCAGTTATAAATAGACTAAAATTATTTAATTCATACAACTTGTCAGCAAAAATTATTACATTATCTTGGAATCCTAATTTACATAAGAATGCTCATATATTCGGAGTAAATAAACAAGTCTTTTCAATGTTTGATTATTTTCAAGAATCTATAAACATTCATATGAATACAGTTAAAGACTGGATTGAATATTGGCAACATGATTTGAACTATGAAATTAAATATATTCCTAATACAAACGATGTAAGAGTATTTCGCAATGGTAAGAGATTTATATATGCTAGTTTCCGCGACTCCGACTACAAATTATTAAATTTTGTGAATCATATAGATACAAAAGATAAAAAATGTAAAAGAGATTATTACGATTCTAGAGGTTTCTTAAGTCGTATTAGATATATGTGTGCTAAAGAAAAGCCGGTCTATGATGCTTATTTAACACCAAATGGACAAGTAAAGTTAGAAATATATTTCGATCAAAATCAAGAAAAAGAAATCATTTCTAGAATCATGCTTTATGATTTTCATTCTAAAGATTATATATTTGATAACAAAAATGAACTGGTCGCATTTTTCTATGAACATTTATATAAAGACGGTGACTTATTCTTTAGTGATAAGACTGCTATTACTTCTCCACCATTCTTACTTACAGATTCGAAAATACCCGTTATATCTGTATTACATAGTACACATGTTAAGGACAACAATGATATCGAAGGTTCAGACATTAAAAATATTTATGGTAGTGTATTCAATCATTTAGAGCGATTTTCTGGTATTTTAGTATCTACTCTTCAACAAAAGAAAGATGTAGAGAAGCGTATTCAATCAAAAATACCTGTTTATAATATTCCAGTTGGATATGCTCAACCAATAGAGCCGAATTATTCACCTACTGTGCCTGACGGGCCAATTAAATTAATGTCGATCGCACGATATTCACCTGAGAAACAACTCGAGCATCAAATTCGACTCGTCGATAAATTGAAAGAAGATTTTGAGCAAATTGAACTTCATTTATTTGGATTTGGTAGTGAATTAAATAAATTAAAAGAATTGGTTGATTCATTAAGTTTAGAAGAACATGTTAAATTCCGTGGATTCATCCCTAATATTACGAAAGAAATGCACAAATTCCATGTAAGTATGATAACAAGTAATATGGAGGGATTTGCATTAGCATTGTTGGAATCATTATCAAATGGGCTACCTGCAATCAGTTATGACATCCCTTATGGACCAAGTGAATTGATTGTTAACGGTAAAAACGGTTATCTTGTTCCTAGAAATGATGAGGACAACCTTTATGAAACCGTGAAGTCTTACTTAAGTAATCCTGAACTGCAAAAAACATTCCGAGACAACTGTATGACTGAATCACAAAAATACGCACAAAGTGAAATTATTAAGAAATGGCTTCATTTATTAGGTGAAGTAAAATCATAAATTCAAACAATAACCCCCAATTCATCATTCTGAATTGGGGGTTCTTATTTATGTTATTTCATAGGTACTATTAAATAAAATGTTGTACCGACATCCTCTTTACTTTCTACCTTTAACTGTCCGTCCATTTGTTCGGCCAGATTTTTCGCAATATATAAACCTAAACCTGACCCACCCGTATCTTTGTTTCTAGACGCTTCAACGCGATAAGTGCGATCAAATATACGGTGTAAATGTTGCTCTGCGATACCTGGACCATCATCAGAAACGGCAATGCATATATTACTGTCTTCTTTCGTAACTTTAATTTCAACTCTTGTTCCAAGTTGTGTATATTTAAATGCATTATCTAAAATATTCATGAGTATACGTTCTAATGGTACTTTGTATTGTTTGAAGTAAGTGATATCTTCACATAAATTAACATCTATCGTGCGATTTTCACTCGAGATTTGTTGTTCATAAGATTGTAAAAGTGTCACAAAAAGTTTATCTAAATAGATCGTTTCTAATGGATAACTCTGTTTATGATCCCGATTAATTTCCATTACACTAGTCAATTCATCAAACATCATTGAAATTCTTTGAGATTGTTTAATTAACACACTGTAAGCTTTCTGTTGTTCATCTGATTGACTGATAATACCTTCTTTTAAACCTTCTGCATAGGACGTAATACTTGATAATGGTGTCTTTAAATCATGTGTTAAATTTTGTACCATTTCACTTTTTTCTTGTTGTTCATATTGAACTTGTTGTATTTGCGCTTCAATATTTCGAGCCATAGTATTAAAGGCCTCACTTAATTCTTTCATTTCTTTCGGACTATCTATTTTTATGGCCGTTTCACTATATTGTCCATCTGCTATTAATTTTGTTTGTTTATTCAACAATCTAATACGTTTAACTAATGGCGTAATAAACAACATACAAATGACTGTCGTTAAACAACTTGAAATAATCGCACTAATCGTCAAAAGTAATGTTGTATGTGCATTAAACCACATCCATTTATATGCAATTGCTAGAATAATTGTCGTTAATACAATGCTACTGATAAATGCAGTGATAACTTGTGTTCGAATTGTTAGCATTTATTTCGCCCTTTCAAATTTATAACCTAATCCCCAAACGGTTTTAATAACATATTCATCATATTGATGTTGTTCTAACTTTTCTCTTATACGACGTATATGTACATTTACTGTGTTGGCATCTTCGTAATAGTCGTATCCCCATACTTTTTCGAGTAGTTCTGATTTAGAAATGACCATTTTCTCGTGGTCTGCTAAATACCAAAGTACATCAAATTCTTTTACTCTTAATGATACTTCTTGATCATTTACTTTAATGATTTTTTCTTGTTTACATAATTGTAAAGAACCAAATGTTAAGTAATCTTGTTTAAAATATTTTTGAGTACGATTTAATAAGTTATGCGCTCTTAACACGAGTTCACGAGGACTGAATGGTTTCTTTATATAATCGTCTGCACCTAACGTCAATGCATAGAGCGTATCGTGTTCTTGCGTCTTAGCAGTTAAATAGATAAAAGGAATGTCTAGTTCCCGCGCTTTCATCTCTTTAACGACATCATAACCGTTTTTTTCGGGCATCATAATATCTAATATCATTAAATCAATTGCGTCATTCAACTGATGGATGGCTTGTTGTCCATCCGAAGCTGTCACAACTTGATGCCCTTCATATTCAAAGTAAGTCTTACAAATATCTAGAATATCTTGTTCGTCATCTACAATTAAAATATGCGCCATAATCTCTATCCCGCTTCCTTCTTCATAAACTTCTTAACGATAGCAGCTGCTGATAATTTACGTAAACTTCTGATATTTAATGCAATCAATATAAAGCCTACAAGCTGAAGTGGATACGTAAAAATCATATCTGCTAAAATGTAATTTATCATTATAAATATACCAAAAAGTGCTGCATAATACTCCAGAAATCCTAGAATTAAAGCTAATCCTAAAAATATTTCACCTAAAGGAATGACCCATTCCCATAAAGTCGTATATGGTGCAATAATATGCTCAAAAAACCACTTGTACCACATAGGAGAGTCTTGATTCTGTGCGATTACTTGCGTTAATCCTTGTAAACTAAACCCTCCTGTTAATTTTTCATATCCTTGCATATAGATTAAATAACCACTATAAACGCGAATGATTAAACATATGAATGTATATATCTTTGTCATGACATGCTTTCTCCTTTTATAAAGTTTAAGGGAAACTCAGAATTACTGAATTCCCCCTTAGTGAAACGTATTTATTTTAATTTAGCACTACCGAATACAACATGTGCTTTATCACAATAAATTGTCACTTCATTATATTTAGATGTGTCCATGTCTTTTAAATCAAATGTTTGTTCCATCTTATCGTAATCTACTTTATCAATTTTCATACCTTTTTTAATATCGCCATCTTTAGTTAAGTAAACATGTAAGTCAGGTCCTTTTGATGATTTGAAATCAGTTAACATTAATTTATTATCTTTAATCGTTGCCTTACCTTCTACTTTTTCACCATTCATAGATTCAAACATTCCAGACATCATCATGTCTTTCATGTCACTGTCTTTCATGTTTTCTTTACTCATGTCTTTATCTTTCATTTCAGTTTTCGTATCCATCTTATCGTCTTTTTGCATATCATTATTACCACATGCACCTAATAATATAGTTGTTGTTAATGCAAATGCTCCAAATGTTGTTTTAGTTAAGTTCATTTAACACATCTCCTCTTTAGTTGATATGTTAAGTTTATGCCCTATGACATCAATAAACCATTAACTGTTTATTAACTACTATGAAC
Source organism: Mammaliicoccus sp. Q-M61 (assembly GCF_022386055.1). Lineage (NCBI taxonomy): Bacteria > Bacillati > Bacillota > Bacilli > Caryophanales > Staphylococcaceae > Mammaliicoccus > Mammaliicoccus sp. Q-M61. The sequence goes on along the minus strand of NZ_JAJNJL010000017.1, from coordinate 13,502 downwards.
TCATTATTAATTCTCGATTTTAATGACGCTTTGTGTTTCAGAACGACTCATGAATACTTTTTTCGTCATATTGATAAATAATCCAGTCTCTACAACGCCTATGATAGATATTAAATCTTGATTTAATTGTTCTGGATGATGAATCTCTCCAAACTCACAATCTAATATGTAATGATCATTGTCTGTCACATATACATTTGAATCTTTCATTCGTAATGTCGCTTGGCAACCTAAACTTTCTATTGCACGTGCTGTGATTTCCCATCCAAAAGGCACAACTTCTACTGGTAGCTTAAACTTACCTAACGTCTTAACGTATTTCGTTTCATCTACAATCACAATAAAATTATCCGTGGCATTCGCAACAATTTTTTCACGTAGTAACGCACCACCGCCACCTTTAATCAATTGAAGATTTTCGTCCACTTCATCAGCACCATCTATAACTAAATCTAAATGGCTCACTTCTGAAAAATCAGTAAGCGGAATATGATGAATACGTGCTAATTCAGCAGTATCTTCAGATGTTGGCACACCTTTAATTTGAAGACCATTTTTAACACGTTCACCTAACTTCTCAATTGCATAACGCATAGTTGAACCTGTACCAATTCCTATCGTCATACCATCTTGTATATCATTAACCGCTTCATAAGCAACTTCTCTCTTTAGCTCATCTTGATTCACGTTGTACACCTCATTCGATTTTTTCAATTATTGTTTCAAGTTTAACACACCTAAAATATTTGTTCAGAGTACAAAAAAGCTGAGGCAACTTCATGCCTCAGCTAATCAAAACTATATATATAAAATTATGGATTATTTAGTTTGAGAAGTTTCTTGATCAGTTCTTGGTAATGGGTAGAAACCTGCTACAAACTGTTTCCATAATGGGTCTGGTAAATCATGTTTATCTGCTCTTTCAGGATCGAATACAGAAACGATTTCGTCTTCTTTTCCTTGTTCGATTTTTGATACGAATTGGTAATCAAGTAACAATTCTCTACCAAGTGCAATAAGTGGTGCACCTGTTTCAATTGCTGATAATGCATCGTCAGCAGTAAAGATTGAACCAATTCCTATTAATGGCACACGACCATTTATCCATTCTAATAATAATTTAATACGTTCTTCACCTTTATATTGTCCTTCTCTTGTTGTTGAATGAATATCCATTAATGATACATGTAAGTAATCAAGTGGTTTTTCAGATAAAGTCTTAACAAGTTGTTCTGTTAATTCCATAGAAATACCTGGAGATTCTACTTCTTCAGGAGAGAAGCGATAGCCTACGATAAAGTCAGGTGTTGCATGTTCACGTACAACTTTAAGTACAGCATCAACAACTGCTAAAGGATATTTAATATGTTCACCCCACTCATCATCTCTTCTGTTGTAATAAGGTGAGAAGAATTGATGAATTAAATAATGGTTTGCACCATGAATTTCAACACCATCAAAGCCAGCATCGATTGCTATTTTAGTAGCGTTCGCGAAAGATTCAATAGTATGTTCAATTTCTTCTACAGTTAATGCTCTCGCAACATGTGTTTCTTGTTGTCCGAAGCCTTTCACTTCAACTTCACTAGGAGCAGCCGCTTCACCAGTTGGCGTTAATCCAGGTAATGCCATCGCACCACCATGATGGATTTGAATTAAAGCTTTCGCACCATTTTTCTTCATAACTTCAGCTTGTTTCTTAAGACCAGCAAGATCCGCTTCTTTAGATACAGATGGTTGTCCAGGAAAAGCTTGGCCAAGCGGTTCAACATAACTCGCAGCAGTAATAGAAATACCTACATCTTGAGAACGTTTTTCTATATATGGAATTTCAATATCAGAAATCGTACCATCTTCATTTGATGAAATATGTGTTAATGGCGCAAGTACAAATCTATTCTTAACTTCCACACCATTCGGTAATTTTAAAGATTTAAATAAAGGTTCATATTTTTTGTTCATTTTCAATAACTCCTCCTTATGAAATAACACTATACCACCATCAGAAAATAACATGCCAATTTAATGCTTATAGAAATGGTATGAAATAGATTTTTTGGTTAACTCGTGAGTTTATTGAGCCTTTAACTCACATGTTTGGTAATCTTGTGAGTTTACTTCCTCTTTAACTCACATCTTCAGCTATCTTGTGTGTTTACTTCATATTTAACTCACATCTTCAATAATCTCGTGAGTTTACCCCAACTTTAACTCACATCTTCAGCAATCTTGTGAGTTTATTCCAACTTTAACTCACATCTTCAGCAATCTTGTGAGTTTATTCCAACATTAACTCACATCTTCAGCAATCTCGTGAGTTTACTGCCTCTTTAACTCACATCTTCGGCATTCACATATACCTATTACCTCCCAGCACACGAAAAAACTGAACTTAAATTTATAAGTTCAGTTTTTCCTATTATATCCTAAGCCTTTTTCTATTTTTCTTCGGATAGTTTTTTATTTGTACGTTGTTGTAATAATACGGCTACTGCTCCAATGATAACAATGATTGCAATAACGCCTGCGATTCCTAAGAATTTCGCGATATAACCGACAACAATTCCGACTGCTAAGAAGTCTGTGTCTGAGAATGTTGTTGATGCTGCACCTAAATCACCCATGAATGGTAGTAGTAATAATGGTAAGAATGTTACTAAGATACCATTTAATGCTGAACCTGCGATTGCACCTTTAATACCACCTCTTGCATTACCGAACACACCTGCTGTTGCGCCTAAGAAGAAGTGTGGGACAACGCCTGGTAATATAACGACACCACCAATTAAGAACATAATAAACATACCGATGACACCTGTAATGAAACTTACAAAGAATCCAATTAATACTGCATTTTGTGCATAAGGAAATACGATAGGACAGTCTAATGCTGGTTTCGTATTAGGTACAAGCTTTTCAGAAATACCTTTAAATGCTGGTACAATTTCAGCTAAAATCAGTCTAACACCTGTTAAAATGATAAACACACCTGCAGCAAATGTCACACCTTGAATAACAGAGAAGACAATAAAGTTAGTGCCATCACTTAATTCAGAATGAACGAAACTTGGACCTGCAAATAAAGCTGCTATAATATATAGAACGATCATTGTTAGTGAGATACTGATTGTACTTTCTCTTAAGAAACTGAGTCCTTTAGGGAAGTTAATATCTTCTGTTGATTTTGATTTCCCAGAAAATAATTTACCGACTTCTCCTGCTGCCCAATAACTAACTGTTCCAAAGTGACCAATTGCCACTTGATCAGACCCCGTAATTTTCTTCATTGTAGACTGACCAAGTGCAGGTAATACAGCCATAATCAATCCTAAAATAATAGATCCCATAACAACTGTCATCGTACCTGTAATGTTACCAACAGTTAGAAGAATCGCTAGAAACGCTGCCATGTAAAATGTATGATGCCCTGTTAAGAAAATGTATTTCAAGTTCGTAAATCTTGCTATAAATATGTTCACAAGCATACCGAACATCATAATTAATGCTGCTGTTGTACCATAATCTTTCAGCGCAATTGATATAATGGCTTCGTTATTTGGCACGACTCCTTGAACACCAAATGCTTCTTGAAACATTTTTCCAAAAGGTTCTAGAGAATTTGTTACAACACCTGCCCCAGCACTTAAGACTAGGAATCCGAGTATCGTTTTAATTGTGCCTGACGTAATGTCTGCTGCTGATTTCTTCTGTACAATTAACCCGATTAACGCGATAAGTGCTACGAGTATAGCTGGTTGACTAAATACATCTACAAAAAATCCTAAAATTGAATTCATGTTGGTGTCTCCCCTTTGCTTATAATATGTTCAATCCTTTTAATTTTTCTTCTAGTTTGTTTTGTAATTCTTCTTTGTCTAAAATGTTATCTAACACAACTACTTCACCTAAACGTTGTGCATTCTCTTCTAAGTCTCTTCCACAAATAAATATATCTGCCATATCTGGACTAGCCGTCATAATATCACTGTGCTCTACTTCAATATCTGATGGAGCTTGTAAATTCTTCAAAGCTTCTTGAGCATTCATTTCTACCATGAAACTACTTCCTAAACCGTGTCCGCATACTACTAAAATTTTCATATTAATCATTCTCCTTAAATATATTGATAATTTCTGATTTACTGTCTGCGTCAATCAATGATTGAACTGTTTCTTTGTCGCTTAAAATAGTTGCTAATTTCCTTAAAATTTCAAGATGTGCTTCGTTATCAATTGCACTTAAAACAAATATTAACGATGCATAATGGCTATTATCCGAGAAATTAATATGTTCATTTAATTTAAGTAAGCTCAACCCTACTTTATGAACATCATCATTCGGTCTTGCATGTGCAATCGCAATCTCTGGCGCAATAACAATGTATGGTCCCATATCATGCACACTTTGAATCATCGAATTGATATAAGCTTGATTAAAATAACCCACTTCCAATAACGGCTGAGCTGCAATTTGAATACTCTCTTCCCAATTGGATACTTTTTCTTTAATTTGAATGTGTTCTTCTTTTATAATCAAGGTCAAATTTAGACACTCTCCTCACTTTGGATTGCTTTTTTTATGAGTTGTCGTATTACTGCTTTGTCGCCTTTCATTAATTCTGCCCTTGCGTCTTCATCCATAATGATTTGACTCAACTGACCAAGTGCATTCAAATGTATTTGTGGTTGGCTCGTCGCAAGTGTAATCACAACTTTTACAGGATCAAATCGATCATGACCGAAGTCTATGCCATCTTCGAAATGTGTAATAGACATGCTAACCGGTACATTTACATTTTCAAAATTCGAATGAAGTAAAGCAATATTCGGACCAATGACCATATACGGTCCAAATTTATCTAAATGCTTCATAATATCGGTACTATATTGAGGATTTACATGCTTTGAATTCACCAACATTGCAACACTCTTTTGGATGGCTTCATTTCTACTACCAGCTTTCACATGTGTTTCGATATGTTCTTCCGGAATGACATCTTCTAAACTCGGACCGACCGTTTTGAAACTGGATATATATCGTTCTCTATAATCATTAATCATTTCATTGATCTTGTTTCTATCATCTTTATTCAAGAATGGTGACACTTCTATCGTTGGTACTGAAAAACCTTCTACTGGAACGGTCGAAAGTATATAATCTACACCGTGAGATTTAAGAAAGCTTTCTGAAATGTCATATATTGAAAAGGCATCTAATATTTCTAACTCTGGGTAAATATTTTTTATTCGGCTTTTTAACAATTGTGATGTTCCAACGCCAGAACCACATAATAAGATGACTTTAATATGTGTCGTTTCCTCGTTAGACATGCGTTCTATTGAAGAAGCAATATGGAGTGCTAAATATGCAATTTCATCTTCGTTAAATTTAACGTGATAGGCTTCTTCAAATATCCAAACTTGTTGTTTAATCGCTAACACAACTTCATAATACTCTCTTAATATCTCTTGCTTTAGAGGATTCTCATGTTGCATATTAAATGACATGCGATGAATTGCCGGTTGTAAATGTGTGACAAGGCCAGTGATTAATTTATGATCATGCATAAGCGGAACACCTATTTGAGCACTGATTTTTTGAATAAATAATTTCGATAGTTCCGTTATATTCTGTTGTGATTGTTCTTGATGATACTTGTTTACACGTGCACCTAATAAATGCAAAGTTATAAATGCCGCTTCACTTTTAGGAAATACGATATCAAATAACTTTTCTAACTCGGCAGTTATTTGAATGGCAATTTGAAATGCCTCTGTCTTACGCAGCCGTTCATACTCTTCATCAGGGATTTCAAATACAAATTCTGCTTTGGCACGATGAATTGCAATAATAATGTGATATATTAAACCATCAATACCAACTTGAACTAATTGAAAGTCTTGATTATTAATGGTCGTAATCACAGCTCGTCGTATTTTTTCAAGTTCTTCTTTCGAGAATACTTCAATACCAATTTGTGCAGTAGATTTCTTAAAGTATTCATTCACCACATGCGCATACGCTTCTCTGAGTTGCTTTTCATTACCTTCAATTACAAAACCTTTATTCTTTTTATATTCCAGCATAAGCCCATATGTTTCTAACCAAGCTTGAACACTTTTCAAATCATCTACAACTGTTCGTCGTGATACATTTAACAAATCTGCTAAACTTTGAGAACTGATTGGATGTGTAGATTCAAATAATCTTAGAATAATTTGTTCTTTTCTTTCATTCTTGGAATAATGAATATCTAACTCAACATCGGATGATGCCATGTAGTTTTCTTTATGTGATAATTTGACGCCTAAACTTTTATTTCTTTCAACATCAATATTCAATTTCTCTTTAAACGATTCGATATACTCTAAATCATATTGAATCGTACGTTCACTTACTTGAAATAAAGATGCTAATTCAGAAATCGTGACGAAGTTGTTCTCAGATGATAAATAAGACAATATATTTCTCTGTCGTTTACTCAGCAATCAAATAACCTCCCTGTATTTATTGTAAGCGTTTACTGGTTGTTATAGATGTGTAATCTACTTCGTTATATAATCCGAAACATTTCACATCAATGCAACTGATTGCATTATTTCATAAAAAATCCACATAATCTGATTGTGGTCAGATTATGCGGATATTCATTAAATCAGCTATTTAGTTGTACATACAATTTTATAAGTGCGCGCCGTTTGTTGAGATAACCTCTTTATACCATTCGAATGAATCTTTTTTAGATCTATTGCCTGTACCGTTGCCGTCATCATCTTTATCGACATATATAAATCCGTAACGTTTACTCATCTCACTTGTAGACATAGATACTAAATCAATAGGTCCCCATGCTAAGTAACCTATTAAATCTACACCGTCTTGTACGGCTTTTTTCATTTCTTGTATATGTTTTTGTAAATAATCTATTCTATAAGTATCGTGAATGCTTCCGTCTTCTTCTACGACGTCTTTCGCACCTAATCCATTTTCTACGATAAATAATGGTTTATGATATCTATCCCAGAATTCATTTAGCACGATACGGAGTCCTATTGGATCTATTTGCCAACCCCAATCTGATGCTTCCAAGTATGGATTTTTCAAGCTATTCATCAAGTTGCCTTCTGTTACTTCTCCTTCTTCACTGTTTGCGGATAGTAACGACATATAATAACTAAATGAAATATAATCTACTGTATATGCTTTAAGTGTTTCTAAGTCACCATCTTCAATCTTTAATGAAAAATTATTTTCTTTTAAAAATTGTTTATAGTAGTTTGGATATTCTCCTAACGCATGAACATCTGTATATAGTAGATTCATTTGATCTTCTTGCATAGCTTTTAATACATCTTCTGGATTACATGTATATGGATAATGTTTCATTCTCGCTAACATACAACCAATTTGTGCGTCTGCATCAATTTCTCTTAGTGCTTTTGTTGCTAAACTAGATGCTAATAATTGATGATGTAGCGCTTGATAAGATGCTTCAGTCGGATTCTCTAACTTATCTGAAATGATACCGCCACCTGTGAATGGTGAAATATTAATGATATTGATTTCGTTAAATGTCATCCAATATTTCACTAAACCTTTATATCGATTAAACACAGTCTTAGCATAATGTTCAAAATGTCCAACAACTGCGCGATCTACCCATCCATTATATCGTTCTGTTAAACCATATGGCGTTTCATAGTGACTCAAAGTGACAACAGGTTCGATATTATATGATTTTAATGTTTTAAACACTTTCTCATAAAATGCTAATCCCGCTTCATTTGGTTCTGCTTCATATCCTTTAGGGAAAATTCTAGACCAATGAATAGATAATCTAAATGCTTTAAATCCCATTTCAGCTAATAATTTAATATCTTCTTCATAACGATGATAAAAATCAATACCTTCTCTTTTAGGGAATCGACCGGTATGTTCACCACTCAACACTTTCTGAATATGTTCAGTTGTCACTTCCATATGATTATCTTTCGTTCTTTGATCTTTCGGAATATATTCTACAAAGTCCGCGCTTGATAAACCTTTACCATCTTCATCAAATGCACCTTCTATTTGATTGGCTGCCGTTGCGCCACCCCATAAAAAGCCATCTTTAAATCCTGTGTTCGTCTCCATATTCTTCACTCCTTTGATAGTTAATATTTAATAACTTAAGTCTTCACCATTTGTTTGAATCACTTTTTGATACCAATAGAATGAATCTTTAGGCGTACGGTCTAAAGTACCGTTACCTCGATTATCACGATCAACATAGATAAAGCCATAACGCTTCTTCATTTCTCCGCTTCCTGCCGAAACAAGATCAATACAACCCCAAGACGTATAGCCTAATAACTCAACACCATCTTTAACGGCTTCAATCATTTGATCTAAATGTTCACTTAAATATTTAATTCGATATTCATCATGAATCTTACCGTCTTCAGTTACTTCATCTTTCGCACCAAGTCCATTTTCTACAATAAATAATGGTTTTTGGTAGCGATCATAAATTTGATTCATTGTAACGCGTAAACCTACTGGGTCAATTTGCCAACCCCAATCAGAAGCTTCTAAGTAAGGATTCTTTAATGATGCAAATGCGTTACCGGCACCTTTTTGTTTATTAACTTCTTCATCGCCACTTTCTAATCTGCTTGAATAGTACGAGAATGAAATAAAATCGACAGTATGTGCTTTTAATATTTCTGCATCGCCTTGTTCTTGTTGAATCTCTACACCTAATTCTTCAAACATGCGTTTACTATAACTTGGATATTCGCCTCTTGATTGCACATCAATAAAGATATATTGTTCTCTATTTTTCTGAAGTGCTGCTAACATATCTTGAGGATGACAAGTATTTGGATAAACTTCTCCGGCAGCTAACATACAACCAATTTGGAAATCTGGATTAATTTCTTTACCGACTTTAGTAGCAAGACTTGAACCAACTAATAAATGATGTGCAGCTTGATATTTAATTTGTTCAGCATTAGCTTCATCTTCAATAATGAGCCCACCACCAATATAAGGTATGTGTAAAATCATGTTGATCTCGTTGTGTGTTAACCAATATTTCACTTTATCTTTGTAACGTTCAAATACAACTCGACTGTAGTTCACAAAGAAATCAATCGTTTTTCTGTTATACCAGCCACCGTATTCTTGAGCTAAATAAAGTGGTGTATCAAAATGATTTAATGTTACTAAAGGTTCAATGTCATAAGCTTTTAAAGTATCGAACACTTTATCATAAAAAGCTAAGCCTTGTTCATTTGGTTCAGCTTCGTCACCTTTCGGGAAAATTCTTGGCCATGAAATAGACATTCTCAACACTTTATAGCCCATTTCTGCAAATAGTTTAATATCTTCTTCATAACGATGATAAAAATCAATCGATTCATGACTTGGGTAGTAATCAAATGTTTCTTTTAAACCTTTAGCTGGATTGAATAATGGAATTTGTCTTTCTTCTCCTGCTGGTAGAACATCCACTAAACTTAATCCTTTACCATCAACATCATATGCACCTTCACATTGATTGGCTGCTACTGCGCCACCCCATAAGAAATCTTTACTTAAACTCATTTAAAATCCTCCTCTATAAAATAACCGTCAATATATGTTTACCTGTTTCAATCGTTTTATGATCTTCAAGAACGACATCTTTTGCTAAATTTGAATTTGTGACAACAACCGGAATAACTGTATCGTATCCTTCTTGCTTAATTGCTTCTCTATCGAATTCAATTAAAGGTTGTCCGATTTCAACTGTTTCTCCTTGTGATACAAGCGGCTTGAAATACTTTCCTTCTAATTTAACTGTATCAATACCAATATGAATCAATACTTCAGCACCGTTGTCTGATTTTAATCCAATTGCATGACCAGTCGGGAATAAACTTTCGACAACACCATTAAATGGTGCCACAACAACATTGCTATCGGGTTCAATCGCAATACCTTTACCCATTGCTAAAGATGAAAAGACTGGATCTTGAATCGTTGTTAAATCTACAACATTACCTGATACTGGTGATTCTACTAATACATCATTTACGACTGCTTCTTGTGCTGTTTCTCCAGCGTCAGTACCTTTTTCAATTGTTGCTTCTTTCTTATCACTATGCGTTAAATAACCGACAATTAAACCAAGCACTAATGCTGCACCTGTTGCGATTAATGACATCCAGAATGCCATATCTAATCCTGCTTTGCCGATAAAAATTGTATATCCGAAAATACCAAGTCCGCCCATAAAGAACATTTTCGTACCTGCCCAACCGATCATAGCGCCAGTTATCCCCGCTATAATACAGCTATAAATAAATGGTTTCTTTCTAGGTAAAGTAATACCGTAAATAGCTGGCTCTGTTACGCCAAAGATACCTGACACGAATGCAGGAATACTTAAAGATTTAAGTTGCTTATTCTTAGTTCTAAAGAATATACCTAACACAATACCTGTTTGAGCAAATGAAGCTGCAAAAGTTAAAGGTATAATAATGTCGTATCCTGATGTTGAAATATTATTAATGGCAATGGCTACTAGCCCCCAATGTAAACCGAAAATAACAAGGACTTGCCAGAATGCGCCAACCAATAATCCTGCAAATAATGGACTAAAGTTATATAAACCTATTGCACCTGCACCAATTAAATTGGCTGCCCATGTAGAGATTGGTCCAATAATTAAGAATGTTAATGGCACAATAATGATTAATGTAAAGAATGGTACTAAGAACGTCTTCACGACATCTGGTATAACTTTCTTCAAGAATTTCTCTAATTTAGATGCAAAGAATACTGAGAACACAATTGGAATAACACTTTGTGTATATGTCATTGATATGACTGGTATGCCTAAAAATGTTAAAGCACTTTCTGATTCAAAGAATGTCCCACTAAAGAGCATCGTTGCATTTTCATTCCCTAACGCCATCGCACTTACGAGTGTAGGATAAACGAGTGCTGCACCTAATGCCATACCAATAAACTGATTAGAACCAAATTTTTTCGCTGCTGTTAAACCTAAGAATATTGGGAAGAAGTAGAATAATGCATCACCAATTGCATGCATGATTTGATATGTTCCCGACTTTTCAGTAAGCCAACCAACTGCTAAAAATAGTGCTGCGAAACCTTTAATCATCCCCGCTGCAGCTAACACGCCTAAAATTGGTTGGAATATACCTGAAATCAAATCAATAAAGCGATTAAATAGTGATCCGTTGCTTGATGAACTACCACTAGAAGCACCATCACTCATATTTGCTTCTTTACGAACTGCATCATATACATCTGGAACATGATTACCAATTACAACTTGATATTGGCCGCCCGATTCCATGACCGTCACAATACCTTCTTTATTCTTTAAATATTCTGTATCAGCTTTTCCAGTATCTTTCAGCTGAAATCTTAATCTTGTAATACAATGCGTTAAAGAATTGATATTTTCTTTACCACCGACTTTCTCTACGATATCTTTTGCTAACGCTTCATACTTCATTTAAATCCCTCCATTTTCATAGAAAAAAACCCAGAATAATACATACGAATCCCGATGTTCGTTATGCATTACTCTGGGTTTTGCCTACTTAAAGTTACAATCCCAAACAGCAAATTCACTTGCCGTTTAAAGTAATTGTTTATTAATTTAAATTTATTATAACGCTTACATTTTATTTGTCAACGCTTTCATGAAGATTTTAATAATCGAGCAATATGTAGAATAAGATAAACCCTTTCGTCATTAGATAAATCGTGATTATAATTTCTTTTTAGAAAATCACCAATTTTATCGACACAACGGTTGGATTCACTATATTTTCTCTGTAAAGATGCCAATAAAGATATATCCATCACTTCTTCTAAACTTTCAGAATTAATTAATCTCTGACTGAAAAATTTTAAATGTGTAATAAAACGCGCGTAACTTAATTCTTCTTCAGAGATATCTAAATTAAAGTGATATCTCACTAGGTTCACAATACTCTGAGTGATTTTTGTAATTTCATAAACGTTTGAGATAGACTCGTTCATATTCGCATTGACGATATGCATCGCGATAAAACCAGCTTCGTCTTTAGGCATATCAAGATTAAAATGTTTAGCCACCCTATCAATACCGAACAAACCAAGTCTATATTCATCTGGATATAATCGCTTAATTTCATAAAGCAACGGATTATTAATAACTGTACCTTCTTTATGACGTTTGATTGCATAATTTATATGATCCGTTAACGCTATATAAATAGATTCAGACAATGGTTCTTTATAAAGTTTATTCGCTTCAACAATAATTTCCTGAGAAATGAGTAACACATCATCATCTAATTCATTAATTAAAGTAAGCATTCTCTCTTGTTCGTCACTCGTCATTCTAAAAATCTTATCAATTTTATCTTTCTCAATAGCCTGGCCATTCTTCTTCCCAAAAGCAATACCAGCCCCCATAACAATGCGTTCTTCCCCATTAATCTTAGAAATCACAACATTATTATTTAAGATTTTCGTAATCTTCACGACATTCACCCTTCCAATAAATGTACTGACTTTTCAATTAATTATCATTATAGCAAGAATTAAAAATAATGAAATAATTTATATAGTTGTTTTAATTCAATTCTTATATTTTTGGTGAGTCTTTGCTTGGGGATTATATAAGGTGATATGGTGGCGTTGTGAACACTTTCGACCAAACTTGTTCGTAACGGGGGTGTTAGTTACAAAAGTCAGCCGAAGTGTTACTATAGGCAGCCTTAATTACAAAACTCCACTGAACTGTTACTATGGGCAGCCTTAATTACAAAACTCAGCTGAACTGTTACTAAGAACTTCCTTAGTTACAAAAGTCGACTGAAGTGTTACTAACACACCCACTATTTGCACTTCTCAACAAACTTGCTAATAAATCTTATTTAAAAGGAATTCCTTCATAAAAAAAGCCAACAAAATCAAAACTATGACTTTGTTGGCATGTACGAGACTATTATTTATATCTCTTTTAAAATTTCTTTATTTACTGTTTTTAGTTTTTCTTCTACCAAATAATAATAATGAACCTAATCCTGCTATAAGTGATCCAAATAATGCATATTGTGTATTATCTAATTCACCTGTATTTGGTAATTCATTTTTATTTTCTTGCTTTTTACTTTGTTCTTTTGATTGTTCAGTAGCCATTTTTTCTTTATTTTTTTCTTGTTTTGTTGATTCAACTTTATCTTTGTTTGCTACTGTCATAACTGAATTCTGTTGATCTTTATTTGTCATGACTTGATCTTCTGTAGACATAGTTGTTGGTTGCATACTATTATTAGCAGCTGGTTCTGATTTGTGATCCATTGTTGGACTTGGTTCTGGCATTGGCTCTGGCATTGGCTCTGGTGTCGGCTCTGGACTTGGCTCCGGAGTCGGTTCTGGTGTTGGCTCTGGTGTTGGCTCTGGACTTGGTTCTGGCATTGGCTCTGGTGTCGGTTCTGGCATTGGC
>NZ_JAJNJL010000016.1:0-28989 GCF_022386055.1 Mammaliicoccus sp. Q-M61 | reverse complement strand
ATCTTTGGCAATCTCGTGTGTTTATTGAGACATTAACTCACATCTTTTTCTATCTCGTGTGTTTATTGAGACATTAACTCACATCTTTTTCAATCTCGTGTGTTTATTAAGGCATTAACTCACATCTTTGGCAATCTCGTGTGTTTATTAAGGCATTAACTCACATCTTTGGCAATCTCGTGTGTTTATTGAGACATTAACTCATATCTTTGGCAATCTCGTGTGTTTATTAAGTCATTAACTCACATCTTTCCACTATCTCTTACCTCTTTTCACCCTTCAACTCACATCATACTCATTCTCCAATTATTACCTAGGTAATACGCCTTTTGGTATTGGATTTTTATATTCATTTTTACTACGGAATTGTTTAAATTCTTGTTGTACTTGTGATCTTAAATTGGGGTTATCTAATAGTTCTATTGCTGTATGTGCCATTGTCATTGCAGCGTTACTTGTGCCTTGTACTGCTAAGTTTGATAATCCTTGGCTTGTCATTTGCCATGTATGTAATGGTGTTCCGATAGCTGAGGTTGCACATGACACTTGGCCAGTTGGTACTACCCAACTTACATCAGATACATCGGTAGAACCTGATAATATATGATCTGTCTCTTTATATGGACTGACTTTATCGTATATATATTTACCTTCTAAAGCCTCTTCATCATCTAAAAATCCAAACCCTACTAAACTTGTTAATTTATTTTTTCGTTCATTGTCTGTTAATGAATTAAAAATTTCTTTTGCAAATTGTTCATCATCACGACTCGCTTGATACTCATAAATTTCATTTAATGAGTGATGTAATTGAGCGCCTAACTGTGTATTCGGAATATAATTTGAGCACCCTTTAACAAAGTCGATTTCTACTTCAGTTTCAGTCATTAAAGCAGCACCTTGTGCAATTTTCTTAATACGTTCATAGACATCATGAACAGTATCAATCGTCTTAGCACGAATCAAATATTGTACTGTTGCTGAGTCTTGTACAACACTTGGCGATGAACTACCTACATCGTGTAATGCATAATGGTATCTCACATCTTCTGTAACATGCTCTCTCAAATAATTCGCACCAACATTCATTAACTCGACAGCATCTAAAGCACTTCTACCAAGATGAGGGCTATTAGCAGCATGTGATGAAATACCTTTATAATGAAAATTCACTAAGTAATTGGCGAGTGACGACAAATTCATCACACTGTTAGAAGGTGATGGATGCCAACATAATGCAAAATCAACATCATCAAAAGCACCATCTCTAACCATGAATGTCTTACCAGAACCAATTTCTTCACCAGGACAACCATAGTATCTTACCGTACCTTCTAAATGATGATCTTCCATATAAGCTTTAACCATAGTTGCCGCCATAAGTGAACCTGTACCTAATAAGTTATGACCACATCCATGACCAACTTCATTGCCTTCATCATTTTTCGAAGCTGAATTTGGTGTTTGATATAAACCTGGTAACGCATCATATTCTCCTAAAATTGCTATGACTGGCTTACCTGACCCATATGAAGCAACAAAAGCTGTTTCAATTTCTGCTACTTTACCTTCAACTTTAAAACCCAATTCTTCGCATTGTTTCATAAGATATTCCGCAGATTGAAATTCTTTAAACTTTAACTCTGGATGATAAAATAAATATTCACTAATTGCCTTGAACTTGTCTAGATGCCTATCTCTATAATCTTTCAAAAACTTTACTCTACTCATAAAACCATCCCCCTTTAAATATAAATTTTACCATAAAGGTGTAATATATTCATTTAGAGGCATTTCTTATAACATATAAAAACACCAGCTACATCATCATAGCTGGCATTATATTATCTTTGTATTTGATTGGCATTTTCTATGGCTGTTATTTTGCCATTCTTTGTCGTTATTAATATTGAGAAGGAATTGTTTGGGTTATCATCATATACTAACCCATCGTTATTTTCTATCGTTGGTGTCCCGTGGACGGATTTAAATGCTTCTACTGTTACATTTGTTGGCGCTACGTATATATGTTCTGCTTTATCTTTACTATTATATCTTACTGCTACGTTGCCATATTTTTCTGCTTGAGATTGTCCAGCTTCTATACGGCCATCTGACTTCCCGAATTTCTTTTCAATGGCGTCTCGCGACAATCCAATACCTACTCCATAAAATCCGTTTCTTACATCAGCATTCATAAAGCCTTGGCTAAATTGAGTCGTTTGGACATCGATGCTTGGAGGATCGCCTTCTGGTTCCTCAGAATCATCACTGGATTCTTTGTCATGACTTTCCTCACTACTCGGTTCTTTATCAGCTGTTTGTTGATTACTAGAAAATTCAATACGATTATCACCAGCAATAAATTGATACGCGATGAAACCAAATACACCAACGATTAAAAGTAGTAATACTAATATCATTCCCGAAAATATCTGTTTCAAATTCCTTCCTCCGAACTGTAATTTTCATAAAAAGTTTATAAATGTATTGTAATTCATATCGTTTGTGGTGAATATATTTTAAGTTTACTTTATTGTTATAAACTCATATTACTAACTTACCATTTTTCTTCTCCGACATCTTCGCCCCAATCAAACTCTTCTTCTTCATATCTTCCACCATCTGCTACAAATTGTCTCAGACGTTCCTTATATGAATTAGGTTTTTCTACTATAATTTGATTAGGTTTTACTTTCACGATAAGTTCGTCACCAATTTTCATACCTGCTTTTTCAAGCATTTCTTTAGTGACACTGATAAATTGTCCATTGTCATTTTCATATACTTTAGCAGATTCATTATTCATCGATTCACTCATGGGTATCACTCCTTTATCATGCTATCAAAGATATAATAACACAAAAAGAACACCACATATAGACGGACTATACATGGCGTTTATACCTTACACCAACACTTCTGTTTTATTTTCTACGCATTGTTGGACTGATGCTGCTACTTGATCGACGACTCTTTTTTCTAATGAATTTGGTATGACATAATTCGCATTGAGTTCGTCTTTATGAATGGTTGCTGCTATAGCTTTTGCTGCTGCAATTTTCATTTCAGTTGTGATATGTTGTGTCTTGGCATCTAATACACCTCTAAATATACCCGGGAATGCTAACAGATTATTAATTTGATTTGGATAGTCTGAGCGACCTGTTCCAACGATTGCTGCACCCGCTTCATACGCTTCTTCCGGATAAATTTCTGGTGTTGGATTCGCTAATGCAAAGATAATTGGATCGTTGTTCATTGATTGAACATGTTCTTTTGATAAGGCTTTTGGACCTGATACGCCGATAAACACATCTGCATCTTTAATAACATCTTCTAAAGTTCCTTGGATATTATCAAGGTTTGTATATTCAGCAATTTCTCTTTGCGCATCATTCAACCATTCTTCTGATTTATTTAAGACGCCTTCTAGACTAACGAGCGTAATGTTTTGATAACCCGCTTCTAACAATAATTTCGCAATCGCAATACCTGCTGAACCTGCACCATTTATAATGATTTTCGCATCTTTTTCTGCTTTATCTACAACTTTAAGTGCATTGATCAGTGCTGCAAGTACGACAATCGCTGTTCCGTGTTGATCGTCATGAAATACAGGTATATCTAATTCTTCTATTAAACGCTTCTCTATTTCAAAACAACGAGGTGCCGAAATATCTTCTAAATTGATACCTGAAAAATTAGGTTGTAACGCTTTAATGATTGAGATGATTTCTTCAGTATCTTTCGTGTCTAATGAAATTGGAAAAGCATCAACATTCGCAAGTTTTTTAAAGAGAATACTCTTACCTTCCATAACAGGAATGGCCGCTTTTGGACCGATATCACCTAAACCTAGTACTGCTGTTCCATCTGTAATAACTGCAATCATGTTACCTCTTGCAGTTAATGTATTTACTTTTGTTTCATCTTCAGCAATTGCTCTACATACTGCAGAAACACCTGGTGTATAGACAACACTTAAGTCTTCTTCTGAAGTCACATCTACTTTGCTCGTGATTTCAATTTTACCTGCGCGTTCTTGATGTAAATTTATAGATTCACCGTATTCATTACTTTCAGTCATTTTTAATTTCTCCTTATTTATTTATATTTAGCTTAATAATTTTAATAATAGTGATGCTAAGATTACGGTAGATACACCACCGATTCTAGTAGCAACTTGTGCAAACGGCATTAATGCCATACGTTTAGATGCTGATAATATCGCAACATCTCCTGTACCACCTAACCCACTATGACAACCTGTTACGATTGCTGCATCAACAGGATACATCTTCATTAATTTTCCTACGAAATAACCAGATAACATCATGACTAATACAACTGACGCACATACGATAACGTATGCTGGTGTTACAATCTTCACAACGTCTTCTAATGGAATATAAAGCATACCTAGACCGACCATTAACGGCCAAGTTAAACTTGTTGATATAAATTTGTATAAATTATGTGCTCCGTCTTCCATTTTGTGTGGCATCACTTTAAGACACTTAATTAATGTTGCAAATAAAATCATAATAACCGGTCCTGGGACACCAATGAATTTCTGACCAAGCGTACCAACAATAAAGAATGTACAAGCAATGAGTAAACCTGCACCCATTAGTGAGAAATCAATGACTTTTTCTTTCTCTTCATGAACTTCATTACCATCTTCAGATTTTACTAACTTCCCATTTCCTGAAAGATGCTTTTTCTTTTCACCTAAACGCATCATAAGTCCCGCACTAACAACTGCGAAGATATTCCCAATAACAGCTGCTGGAATCATTTGAGATACAAATGATTCTGCTGATCCACCTAAAATAGATGAATATGCAATAGATAATGGAAGTATCCCTTCACCAATACCGCCACCGATAATTGGTACAACGATATAGAAGAAAGTATGTTGTAAATCATATCCAAACAATAATCCAACTAACATACCTGCTACGACAGCTAATACTGTACCCACTATTAAAGGCACAAACATGCGTGTGAAACCTTGAATTAACATTTTTCTATTCATGCCTAAAATACTGCCGACTACTAAACAAGAAATATAGAAATACAAGAAATTAGATGTCTTCATCAAAGTCGTAACGGCTTCCATTGAAGATGTATTAATCACATTTAAAAATACTAAAATAGAAGGTACGAGCAATGCTAATATAGCTGGTCCACCTATTTCTTTTAATATAGGAATTCTCTGTCCTAAATCGCCAAGCAATATTCCTAAAATCATAATGACAGCAAATCCACCAATCATATCTGCTGGTAACGTATTATATACAGATGCTGTTAATATAATTGCAGCTAAGACAATGTATAACGGTAATGGTAATACACCAATTTTAGCTTTCATTAATTTTTCCCATAAGCTTTTTATATTATTTTGGATAGGTAACTCATTCTCGGTAACCGCTTCCAAATTGGTCTTCGTATTCATTTTTATCCCCCTTAATTGATATAAATTCATTTTATGAAAACGCAACCAAAAATTATAGCTTATGAAATTTTAATTATCTTTTTGTAATTAAAAAAACCAAACGAACTGAATCGTTTGGTTTTTTATTGAGATATATCATGACATATATCCTTGTAAATATTTTAAGTTGTCTTTGTTTAACTTGTAGAAGTATATCGGTCGGCCAATACCATATGTTAAAGACTCTTCCAGCACTTCAATATCGGTTAAGAATTTTAAATACTTTCTGACTGATACTCTTGAAATATTAACTGCTTTAGAAATATCATCTGTTGAAAATGCATGTTCTTCAAAGTCATTCATCTTCTCAATGATACTTTGTAACGTTTCTTTTGTGACACCTTTTGGCAATTTCAGTTCTGAATCATCTGTAACAACTTGTTTATTCAAGAACTCTGCATCAATATCTGCTTGTTTAATTTGATGATCACCTTTAAAGAAAGTCTGTCCTTGTTTGTATTTAAGTAAAGACTGCTTAAATCGTTCAAATTCAAATGGTTTAATTAAATAATCTACTGCACCATATCTGAAGGCTGTCTGAATATCTTCAGCATCTGTAGCAGCTGTTATCAATATCGCATCTACTTGATAACCTTGCTCTCTTACATATTTCAAAAAAGTTAAGCCATTTTCTTCTGGCATGTATATATCTAATAATAATAAATCGATTGTCTTCGATTGAATGATTTCCATTGCTTCTGTTACATTCTGTGCAAAATCAACTAACGCTTCAGGATCTACTTTTTCTATAAATTGACGATTGATTTGCGCAACCATTGGGTCATCTTCAACTATAAGTATATTTAACATTTATCTTCGTCCTTTTTCGGATAGTTTATAACAACTGAGAACTGTACATTTCCTGCTTCATGCGCATTGATTGATATTTGACCATCAAGCTTTTCAACACTTTGTTGAACAAGATGTAAACCATACCCTCTATTCTCTCCTTTAGAAGAAAAGCCTTTTTCAAATATATGTTCATCTAGTTCATGATTGAGCCCTATGCCTGAATCTATTACATCTATCATTAACTGATCTTGTTTATAGTTTAAGTGTACATCAATTGTTTTCTTTTTAAGTGATGATGATACTAATGAGTCTATACTATTATCTATTAAATTACCGATAATTGTAATCACTTCATGTGTAATATGTGAATCTTTCGGTTCTGGTATCGTAGCATGATTCACAATAGAAAGCTTGATTTGTTGTTCGCGTGCCAGACTAAGCTTACCAATTAAGAATCCAGCTAGTGCAGCATCTTTAACTTTCGATGTGATATCTCCACTTTCTTGACTACCGAGTTCAACAATTTCACGTATGTACTGTTTTAAATCATCATAATGTTCCATCTGCAACATACCAGAAATTACATGCAATCTATTACTAAATTCATGTGATTGGGCTCTTAACGTATCTGCATACGTCCGAACACCTACCAACTGCTCTGATAATTTATGCACTTCTGTCTTATCCCTAAACGTTGATATCGCACCTACTATGTCATTATTCACAATTAATGGTACTCTATTCACCAATATCTTCACACCATTAATATCTTGCTCTTTATCAAGTTCAGGCTTTCCAAGCTCAACAATCTTAGGCAATTGCGTCGAAGCCATATAATCATTAATTGGCATACCTATAGGATCTCCTTTAAGACCTGCTTTCTTAAAAATATCCATTGCAGACTTATTGACCAGATTAATTTTACCTTCTTTATCAACTGCCACAATCCCTTCATGAACAGACTGTAACATCGTATTACGTTCACCTAGAATTTTCGCGATGTGAGAAGGTTCAAGTCCTAACAAAATACGCTTAATATAAATCGATAATAAATACGCACCAATAGCACCGACAATTAAACCAATCACAGATCCAATAATAATTTTCTTATTGCCATCTGCCAAAGCCTCGTATACCGTCTGCATAGGCACACCAACCGATACCGCACCAACTTGCTTACCATCAGCATATATAGGTGTAAAAGCTCGCATTGTTAAACCAAGCGTACCTCTTGCAATAGACGTACCAGGTTTACCATGTAAGACGTCCCCTTCATCGCCACCTTTAAAATGCTTACCAATCAACTTCTCATTAGGATGAGACTTTCTAATGCCATTCATATCCATCACAACAATAAAACTCACGTCCGTTGTTTTTTGAATCTTAGACGTATAATCTTGAATTTTATGATCATCACTATCCTCAGCCAAAGACTTCTGCACAACCTCAGAACCCGCAATCGCCTTACCAATAACCTCTGCCTTCTCCTTTGTCGTACTATGAATCGTATCCTTAATCGTATTACTGATCAATAAACACGTAATTAATAAAGAAAATAACACCACAATACAAACCACAATAATCACAAGCGTACTCAACTTTAATCTTTGCTTCTTCAAAACATAACCGCCTTTAGTAAACATTACAAATGTTATTAATTATTAAGAATATATCATATTCTTAGTTTTCATATAATAAATCATTGGAAATTATCTAAAGTTGAATTTTTATGGATCGTAATTTTACATTTTATTAACCTTGAGAACAATTTTTGATAAAATATAGACAAATATCATAATTTTTGGAGGTAATATTTTGAAAAAACAAATCGAAGTTGTAGGTGCAATTATCTTTAATGATGATAAGGTACTTTGTGCACAAAGAAATGAAAATATGAGTTTACCTCTTATGTGGGAATTCCCTGGTGGTAAAATAGAAAAAGGTGAATCTGAAATAGAAGCTTTAAAACGTGAGATCAGTGAAGAGATGTTATGTGATCTTGAAGTTGGTGATAAAGTTACTTCTACTTCTTATGAATATGACTTTGGAATTGTTAACCTTCATACATATAAATGTAAATTGAAAGAAAAAATGCCTACACTTACTGAACATAAAAGTATTCAATGGCTTGATGTTAAAGATCTTGAAACTTTAGAATGGGCCCCAGCCGATATACCTGCTGTCAAAATCATTGTAGATGAGGTATAAATATGAACAATTTATTAGAAGACTTTAATCAGTCGCTACACAAAGGGTTTATAGATCGTACAATTTCACATAAAGGTAATTTCATGCCTAAATTATTGGTCAATAATAATGAAGAAAATGTACTTTCAACTATTATTAATGAACTACATAAATGTAAGACATTCACGATTTCAGTCGCTTTTATCACAGAAGGTGGATTAGCAAGTTTAAAATCGCATCTATATGATTTAGACAAAAAAGGTGTTCGAGGTAAAATTATTACTTCGAATTATTTAGGGTTCAACACGCCTAAAATGTATAAAGAACTATTAAAGCTTAAAAATGTAGATGTAAAATTAACTGGTGTTAGTGGATTTCACGCAAAAGGATATGTATTTGACCATGAACATTATTCGTCCATGATTGTCGGAAGTTCTAATTTAACTTCTAATGCTTTAAAAGTTAACTACGAACATAATATCTTGCTTTCTACTCAAAAGAATGGCGATCTCGTTTATAATGTTAAAGCTCAATTTGATGAACTATGGCATAATAGTACACCTCTTTCTGATAAATGGATTCAAGATTATGAGAAGACATATGATGCGCGTAATTTAAAAGAAGCCTATCGTATCACCGAGCAACAAAATGAAATCCAAAGAAATATTGATGAAGCAGTTAGAATCGAACCTAACATTATGCAAAAAGAAGCATTACATTCATTAGCTGAACTCAGAAAAGAGCATAAAGATAAAGCACTGATTATTTCAGCTACTGGTACAGGAAAAACAATTCTCTCTGCATTAGATGTGAGAAGTTACAATCCTAATCAATTTCTTTTTATCGTTCATAATGAAGGCATTCTAAAAAGAGCTATTCAAGAATTTAAAAAAGTACTGCCATTCGCACAAGATGAAGACTTTGGCTTACTAACAGGGAAACAAAAGAATACTAATGCTAAATATTTATTTGCAACGATTCAAACATTATCTAAAGAAGATGTTTTTAGGCAGTTTGATGAAAAATACTTTGATTATATCGTTTACGATGAAGCACATCGATCTGCTGCCTCATCATATCAAAAGGTATTCAATTACTTTACACCTGATTTTGTACTCGGGATGACCGCAACACCTGAAAGAACCGATAATTTAAATATATTTGAAATGTTCGATTACAACATTGCTTATGAAATTAGGTTACAAAAAGCGCTGGAAAGTGAAATACTATGCCCGTTCCATTATTTCGGTGTTACAGACTATGTTCATAATGGGCAATCTACAGATGATTTCAGTAGTTTAGCAGATTTAACTTCTGATGAAAGAGTTAAGCATATACTAGAAAAAACTCAATACTATGGTTATTCTGGTGATACGCTTAAAGGACTTATTTTCGTAAGTAGAAAAGACGAAGCATGGGAACTCGCTAAAAAATTAACAGCTCTTAACGTACCTTCGCTTGCATTAACTGGTGAAGATAATATGGATAAACGACAAGAAGCAATCGAACAACTAAAATCAGGAGAAATCAATTACATTATTACCGTTAACTTATTTAACGAAGGTATTGATATCGCACCTGTAAATCAGATTGTCATGTTAAGGGAGACAGAATCAAGTATTATCTTTATTCAACAGCTTGGTAGAGGTTTAAGAAAAGCGGAAAACAAAGAATATTTAACGGTTATTGATTTCATAGGTAACTATAAGAAAAACTACCTCATTCCAGTCGCATTATCTGGTGATCAATCACAAAATAAAGATAATTATAGAAGATTTATAGCGGATAATACTGCATTAACAGGTGTTTCTACTATCAACTTTGAAGAAGTAGCTAAGAAACAAATTTATGATTCACTGAAACAAGTCAATTTGAGTTCAGCAGCTCACATTAAACAGGCTTTTAATGAAGTTGAACAAAGAATTGGTCGAACGCCATTATTAATGGATTTCATTAGACAGAATTCAATAGATCCTAGTGTGATATATTCTAGTGACAGTACTTATAATAACTATCATGAATTTTTAGTCAGATTTAAGAAAATTGAAGACACCTTAACTAAAAATGAAAGTCTCAACTTAACGTTCTTGTCACGAGAAATTGCACCAGGCTTAAAAAATGTTGATTATACAATTTTAGAAGCTATTATGAGAAGACCTCATAAAATACATGAGCTACTACCAATCGCACAACAAATTGATTCAAACGTTACAAACGATGATATTCAGACAACCTTGAAAATTTTAGACCATCGTTTCTTTAGCGTTACAATAAACAAAACGTATGGTAGCCCTATTATCAACATAATCGATGATGAGGTTAGACTGACCGATACATTTTCAGCAGCGCTAGAAAAAACAGAGTTCAAAACATACGTTGATGACATTATCGAATTAGCTAAATACAATAATATGGTACATCACGGTAACCAAAACGGCCTACTACTGTATAACAAATATACAAGAAAAGACTTCGTTAAATTACTAAACTGGAAATCTGATGAGTCTGGAATAATATACGGCTATAAATTCGGAAATAATACTTTACCAATTTTCATTACATATCATAAACAAGATGATATCAGTGATAATACAAAGTACGAAGACGAATTCCTAAGCCCTGACGAACTCAAATGGTTTACAAGAAGCAATCTTACATTAGAATCAAAAGAAGTCCAAAAAATCCTAGCACATCAAGAAAATAATGTAGATATGTATATCTTTGTAAAGAAAGAAGATGTGGCAGATGGGAAAGAATTTTATTACCTGGGAAAAGCCCACTACATTAAAGATTCAGCTGAACAAACAATCATGCCAAACGCAAAACAACAAAATATCGTCACAATGACATTATCTATGGAAACACCTGTAAAAGACGAAATATATAGATATATTATAGAGGCGTAGGAAAAAGTCTAGGACATTAATGTTCTAGACTTTTCTATAGTATGAACCACTCTCATTGCTAATCACCTGCTTCTTGTACTTTAACTAAATTATATTAAATACTCTTTAATTTGTGCTATGAGTATTAAATTATTACAAAAAAATAACCATTCCCAACTAGTAATCAAGTTTACGGAATGATTGATATTATCTTTATATTAATATAAGCAAGTTCGAAAGATAGTGGCTAATCTCTATTTCAAGGGTGATGCCTATGATGTTGGTTTTTGCTCCTTGAAAGTAGTAGAATGACTGATTATGAAATTCTAATGGTTGTCATATCAATCATTGGTTTAATATTAATTAGCAACAATCAAAAAAAGTAACCATTCCAACTTTTGACCGAGTTCCGGAATGATTACTTATTATTGTTCTAAAAACTTCAGCCACCGTCTTTCGAACGGGCTAACAGGCCAACGTGTTGTAGCACGTCGACATTTTATAATTAAATTATACAATAACCCATAATATTATGTCTATAACAACCAAAAATAATGTTACAAATACTGGTAATTTGGTATAATATAACAGAGCAAGTTGGATTGATGGTGGCTAATCTTAGTATAGAGTGAGGTGGTGCTTATGAAAGTATCTACAAAATCTTTAGAAAGGAGACGCCTTTTGTGATTCCAATTGTCGATGCAATTAGGCTGATGATAGATTTCGGTACTTTTATCGTAGTCTTAATTGGCTTAGTCATTACAATTGTGAAATTAAGCACAAAAAAGTAACCATCTCTAACTTTGACCAGTTAAATGGTTACTTTTTTTAATCAACTATGGTCACCGTCTTTCGAACGGGCTCATTGGGCAACGTGTTCGCGCACGTTGTCCTTTTTCATTTACATAATATCATAATTTGGTATATTTTGTCTATTTTATATGTTCTTTGATTTCTTAACACCTACCTCTCTTTAAATCGCATTATTGCTAAATTTAAAAAGACACTTGCTGCTTTTGAGATATCATAATGTTTATTATATGCAATTGCTACTGTGTTCTTATAAACGAACTCATTTAATTTGAAGTACTTTACGTTTTGATGTGATGATTTCATTTTCACACTTGCTGGTACGACTGTTATGCCTAACCCTTCGTTTACTAAGTAAAGTGCATTATCTACATTAATGGTTTCTACTATTGTTTGTGGCTTCAAATCATGATCTTCAAAAAATGTATCCGTCACTCTGCGTAATGTCATATTGTTCTTAAGCAGTATAAATTTTTCTCGATTCAATTTGTTAATCGCAAATGGTAATTTATGTTCTGAAGATTGTACATATTTCGCTAATGGATTCTGATCTGGGATGGCTAAATACAATGCTTCTGTATATAACGTTTCATAGTCTATTTCTTCATTATTGATTGGTAATATGGTAATGCAAATATCTATTTTATGTTCTGCAAGTAGCACTTCTATTTGATTCGCACTGTCTTCTATTAATTCAACTTCGATACCTGGATAGTTCTTTATAAATTCAGGCAAAATATTATATAAAGTATGTGATGCTAGAAATGGGTTTACCCCTATTTTTAAGCGTCCTTTTTCTAAATTGGCGATTTCTTGTAATTCATAAGCCATTTTTTGAGAGATGTTCTCCATTTCTTCTGCATAAGCTAAATAACGTTCTCCTGCGTAAGTTAATGTTAAAGGATTACTTTCTCTATCAATGAGTTTAACCCCTACTTCTGATTCTATATCTTTCAAAAATTTACTTAAATAAGGTTGTGAAACGTATAAATGTTTAGCTGCATGCGAAATGTTTCCAAATCTCACAATTGCCTCTAAATATGATTTAGCATGTAATTTGTTCATAGGTTCATGTCCCCTTTATGTCTATCTTTATAAGCGTAACCCCTTATGATACTTGCTTTCATACACCTCTATAACTAATTAGTTATCACGCTAATAACTAAACAAGTCTTTTACTTCAGGCGATTTCAGGCGAATAATAGTATATGTAATCACATAAATCGTAATTGTTATAGGGGGATTTTATGGAAACAATAGGTACGATTGGCATCATTATAGGTATCCTCTTCATTATTTATTTATCAATGAAAGGTTATTCTATTTTGGTTATAGGGCCAATAGCTTCAATCATTGTTATTCTAACAAATGGCTTACCGTTCTTTAATTCTTTAGTCGGTACTGAAGAATCGTATATGACTGGTCTCGCCGGTTTTATTATTAGTTTCTTTGGTGTATTCATTCTAGGTTCACTACTCGCGAAGTATATGGACCAAAGTGGTGCAGCACAATCTATCGCTGAAAAAATCATTAGCAAAGTTGGTACAAACAATCCATATTCTATATTAGTAGCAATCTTCTTAATTACTGCTATTTTAACATATGGAGGCATTAGCCTGTTTGTTGTTGTCTTTGTTATTGTGCCTTTAGCTAAACCATTATTCAAGCAATTAAATATCGCTTGGAACTTAATTGGTATTCCAATCATGTTAGGTTTAGGTACGTTCACGATGACGATGCTCCCTGGTACACCGTCAGTACAAAACGTTGTCCCTACTAAATACTTAGGTACAACTTTAACAGCAGCACCTTTACTAGGTATTATCGGTGCAGTTGTCGCAATAGTATTTGGGTTATGGTATATGAAATATGCATTAAATAAAAGTCTTAAAAAAGGTGAAACATTCGATGACTTTAATATCGAACAAGACGATTCTGATCAATCTAAAAATAAAACACCGAACTTTTATTTGAGTATTTTACCAATTATCGTGTTAATAGTAATTAATATTGTGGGTAGTATATTAAGAGTAGATAATGTTATTCTGATTGGTTTAGCAGTGTCCATTATCTTATCAGCTATACTATTCTATCAATATATTCCTAAACAAAAAGCAATTATTAATGATGGTGCAGTAAGTTCTATCTTACCGATGTTCTTAACAGCTTCAGCTATCGCATTTGGTACTGTTGTCACATTAGCACCAGGATTTGATGGTATTAAGACTTTCATCTTAAATATACCAGGTAATCCATTAATTAGTTTATCTATCGCATCTGCATTATTTGGTGTGATAACAGGATCTGCATCTGGTTCACTAGGTATCGTGATGCAAGCATTCGGTAAACAATATGTTGATATGGGACTCGATCCAGATGCTATTCACAGAGTAGCTACAATGTCTTCATCAATATTCACAGTTATGCCACACACAGGCGTTGTATTAACATTCTTCGCTTTAACAGGCTTAACACATAAAAACGGCTTTAAATATTTATTCATTACAAACACAGGTGCAAACTTACTCGCACTTATCGTTGTTATTTTAGCATCAATTATTCTATAAAATTCAGGAGGTTATACATTATGAGAAACGTAATCGTAACAGGATCAGGACAAGGTATTGGATATGCAATCGCACAAGCTTTTGATAAAGAAGGTGACCGTGTATTTATTTTTGATATGAGTAAAGAAGTTGCTGATAAAGCAGCACAATCTTTAAACAACGGTGTCGCTTATCAAGTAGACGTAACAGATGAACCAACTATTGAAAAATCGATTAAAGAAATCACTGAACAATATGGTCCAATAGATGTACTTGTTAACAATGCAGGTATTCAATTTATTTCTAAAGTAGAAGACTTCCCATTAGAAAAATGGAACCAAGTTATCGGTGTTATTCAAACAGGTACATTCTTAATGACTAAACACGTATTACCAAGCATGAAACAACAGAAAAAAGGTCGTATCGTTACAATTTCATCAGCACATGGTGAAATGGCAGACCCATTCAAATCAGCTTACGTTGCTTCTAAATTCGCTCAAATTGGATTTGCTAAAACAGTCGCACTTGAAGTTGTAGCAGATGGTATTACTTCAAACGCTGTATTACCAGGACCAGTTCGTACTGCTTTAATTGAAAATCAACTTGCTCACTTAGCAGAACAAGACAATTCTACTGAACAAGAAGCAATGGAAAAATACATTACAGGTAAAATGCCAATGAATCGTTTATTAGAACCATCAGAAATTGCAGATACTGTAATATTCTTAGCATCAGATGGTGCTTCAGCAATTACTGGTGAAACAATCAGTGTATCAGGCGGTTCTAACGCATAATTTATAAACAAACAAATTATCTAAGGAAGTGTTCAAATGGCTAATTTAAAAGATCAATTAATCGGAACTTGGAAATTAGTAAGATATCAAGATGAAACTGAAAACGGAGAAATCTTTTTCCCATTAGGTAAAGATGCAACAGGATTTATCATGTATAACCCAGACGGCTATATGTCAGCACAATTAATGCAACAAGGCCGTCCAGCATATGAATCAGGAGATTTACACACAGGTACACAAGATGAAATGGCTACAGCAGCACACGGATACGTAGCATACTCAGGTAAATTTGAATTAGATGAAGAAAATTCAACAGTGTACCATACAATGGAAGTAAGCATGAACCCAA
Source organism: Mammaliicoccus sp. Q-M61 (assembly GCF_022386055.1). Classification (NCBI taxonomy): domain Bacteria; kingdom Bacillati; phylum Bacillota; class Bacilli; order Caryophanales; family Staphylococcaceae; genus Mammaliicoccus; species Mammaliicoccus sp. Q-M61. The sequence goes on along the minus strand of NZ_JAJNJL010000016.1, from coordinate 13,126 downwards.
CATGGTTAGGAGAAACACAACCAAGAATCTTCACATTAGAAGGCGATACACTAAGTATCATAAACGGTAACGTTCCCAACCAAAAACTCGTTTGGGAACGTGTGAAATAATTAAATAATAATGATGATGAGAAAACCGGGACTAGTATGGCAGTCCCGGTTTTTTTCTGTTTTGAGATGGGAGGATGGGGCTGGAGATGGAGTGGCTGGTGGATCTTTTAGGGAGGCTGATGGATCTAGGGAGGATTGGTCGATTGGATTGGCGGGTTGGCGGAGGGAAATAGGAAAAGTGGGCGCTATGTTGCTTGTTTGGGGTGTCTTGCAATATACGTATGTTCTATGTTGCTTGATTGGGGTGTCTTGCAACATACGGAGGTTCTATGTTGCTTGTTTGGATAGTCTTGCAACATACAGATGTTCTATGTTGCTTGTTTGGGCTGTCTTGCAACATACGGATGTTCTATGTTGCTTGTTTGGATAGTCTTGCAACATACGGGAGTTCTATGTTGCTTGTTTGGGGAGTCTTGCAATATACGGAGCGCTTATTTATCTTGTTTGGGCATTCTTGATAAATACAAGCCCGTTATTTATCTTGTTTCACCAGTCTTGATAAATATAAGGTCCTGAACATTGCTAGTCACGCTCCACTTGCAATATTCAGCCTCCCAACATTGCTAGTCGCACCTCTCTTGCAATATTCAGACCTCCAACATTGCTAGTCGCACCTCACTTGCAATGTTCAGACCTCCAACATTGCTAGTCACACTCCACTTGCAATATTCAGCCTCCCAACATTGCTAGTCACACCTCTCTTGCAATATTCAGACCTCCAACATCCCCCATTCCCACCTTACATTCTCGTTAGACCTTCCATACATTTCTATTGTATAATTATGGTATTAATTTTCGCTCGGAGGTAATTTTCATCTGTGTCTAAAATGTATTTTTATGTAAAAGTTAAGCGCTTGGATGGACGTTTTCTGAACTATCAATTGCCTAATGATTTACAGGAAGCGATGCGTATATATCGAAAAGAAAATCCGAAGACTTGGACTAAGATGTTCAAACATGCTTTAATCAACATTCCTTTAGAACCATATAGCGCAAAGAATCGTTATCGACCATTAATTGGTGTCGGCTTAATTAAAAATGTATTCTATCTCAATAAACCAAAAGCACTGCGAACAAGAGGTCAGTTTCTAACATTTGATAATTGGTCAAAGAAAGGTTTGAAACACTTTTGGAGAAGCTCTGCTTTTTTAAGACACGATCATAAATTGAAGTCTAAGATTAATATCATGTATCAATACTACCAATGGAAAAAATGGTATAAGAATAAGGCTAAGACATAATGTAATGTCTCAGCCTTATTTTGTTTATCAACCCACTATCTCTCATCATTTCACCGACTGTTCTAAGCTATTCGGTAAAACATTTCCTTGTTGTTCTATATTTAATTCTTCTTTGAGTTGTTTATTGTATTGTTGCTTTAGGGTTGATTCATATTTATATGACCATTGTTTTAGACTGACGTAATACAGAACGCCCACTACTATGACGAGCGCTATGACCACTGGCCAGAACAACGGTGAAACGATATTCTCCTGTGAGGCTAATCCTATCGGTGAGAACAATACGAATGTAAAGGTCATTGCCCCAAATAAGACTACTGTCACTGGAATGGTATATTTCCATGGTGTCATATCTACTTTAGGATTTGGTTTGAATTGATAAGGTGTACTTAATGGCTTAATTGCTCCAATCATAATCATTAAAAGTACTTCAATGACAAACAATAATCCTTGTATGTAAATAAAGTTTATCGTCATCTCATAATGGAAAAACATCGGCAATCCCCATATGAGTAAATAATACACAATGACATGTGAAATGATTACAATTTTAGGTCCGATAGCTGGAATTCTTTTTGAAAATATCCCTACCAGTACGATTGCGATGATAGGTATGTTAAAGAATCCTGTAAACTGACGAATGATTGTCCATAAGCCTTGTGGTGCATTCATTAACATTGGCGAAATAAAGAATGTGATAAGTGCCAAGATTACGCCGAACCATTGACTCACTCTGATCATTTGTCTATCAGTCGCTTCTTTATTGATGAGTACTTTATAAATATCGTAAACAAACAATGTTGATGCACTATTAAGCAACGCATTAAAGCTCGAGAATACCGCACCTAATAGTACAGCTAGAAAGAAACCATTTAAAAATGTCGGAAAGACATCTTTAGTTAAAGTTGGATAAGCTAAATCCATATTCTTTAATCCTGAACCGTATAAATGATATGCGATAACGCCTGGTATCATCATTAAAAATGGTACAAGTATCTTAAGAAACCCTGTGAATAATGCACCCTTTTGACCTTCTGCTAAACTTTTCGCTCCGAGTGTTCTTTGAATCACATATTGATTCGTACCCCAGTAGAATAAATTAGCAAAAATCATACCTGTAAAAATCGAACCAAAGGGCACGTCATCTTGTTGTGACCCAATTGAATTAAGTTTTTCTGGATGTTCTGTAGCGATTGTCTTCATGCCAGCTAACATACTGCCATCGCCAAGTGCAATAAATCCAAGTATCGGTACTAGTATTCCGACAATCAACAAACCGATACCATTTAATGTATCTGAAATTGCAATTGCTTTTAACCCACCAAGAACTGCATACAGCATTCCGATAATGCCGATCACCCAAACGATGATCCAGATTGATTGTTCGTACGTAATGCCAAACATATTTGGTATATCAAAAATTTGTATCACAGCTAATGAGCCTGAATACAGTACTGAAGGAATGGTAATAAAGCCATAACCCACCATAAATAACACGACAATTAATAGTCTCGTTTGATGGTCGAAACGCGTATTTATAAATTCAGGAAGCGTCGTAAAGGCACCTCCTAAATATTTGGGTAATAGAATGGTTGCTAATATAATGACTGAAAATCCAGCAGTTACTTCCCATCCCATACTTGATAAGTTATTCTGATAACCTTGTCCGTTTAATCCTATTAATTGCTCGGCAGATAAATTGGTAAGAATTAAGGCACCTGCGATAAATCCGCCAGTTAATCCTCTGCCACCTAAGAAAAATCCGCCAGAACTATTTACTGTATTCTTCGTCTTATAATAAGAATACCAAGCGACAATACCGATAAAGAATGCACATGAAACAAGTGTAAAAGCTACATACATATTGTTGACCACCTCTTCAGAAGAATAACAGCTTTAACTGTTTTAATCGTTCTTAACTATGTTGCTTTGCATAACTTAATCCAATTTTTTCACGTAATGTTCCTTCGTTATAATCTTCTTGTACTAATCCTCTATCTTTTAATATTGGAACCACTTTATCTACAAATAATTGGAATTGTGTAGGATTGAGTGGTGCCATAATATTAAAGCCATCAGCAGCACCTTTCGTAAACCATTCTTCCATTCTATCTGCAACATCTTCAGGTGTCCCAACGATAATATGATGACCTCTTGCGCCAGCTACATGTTTCATAACATCTTCAAGTGTAGAATGATGTTTCTTAGCTGTTTCTTTAATCAAATCAACACGACTTTGAATATTGTTTCCTTGGTCGATTTCAACATCCTCAAATGGTGTATCTAATTCATATCCACTTAAATCTGTATCACCTAAATAAGAAGATAGTAATTCTAATCCCATTTCTTTCGGAATCAAATCTTGCAACTCATTATAATTCTTTTCCGCCTCTCCTCTCGTTTCACCAATAAATGGGAATATTCCTGGCATAATCACAACGTCTTGGTGATCGCCTCTTTTTTCTTTAACTTTACGTTTTAAATTTTCCGCAAAACGAACAGCTGCATCCACATCATTCTGAGCGGTAAACACGACTTCTGCATACTTAGCCGCAAAATCAATGCCTTTCTTAGAAGAACCCGCTTGCACAAGTAAAGGGTGACCTTGAGGCGGTTGTTCAATATTTAATGGACCTTTCACACTGTAAAATCGTCCTTTATAATCAATTGTCTTAGGTTGATAGTCAGGCAATAATCTACCTTCATCGTGTAACTTTTCAGGATTCACATCTTCCCATGAATGCCATAACTGTTTAGAAACTTCTACAAATTCATCCGCTTGCTCATACCTTAAATCATGATCCACATTATTTGTTCCATTAAAATTCGATGCAGTCGCATTAATTCCAGAAGTAACAATGTTCCAACCAGCTCTACCATTACTATAATGATCTAAAGAAGCAAAGATTCTTGCTAGATTGAACGGTTCAGAATATGTCGTTGAACCCGTTACAATTAGACCCAAATGCTTCGTTTCTCTAGCTACAATAGACATGAGTGATAAAGGTTCGAAAAATGAAAACATATCAGGATGTGTCTTCTTATCAACATACAAACTGTCTGATACAAACAAGAAATCAAACTTAGCCTTTTCCAAAATCTTTGCCTGTTCAATCGTCTTCTCTAAATTCATACCACCCTTTTTGATAGACTCAGGATGTCTACTACTCGCAACATGATGTCCAAAACCTGTTAAAAAATATCCTAATTTCATTCTTTTCATCTTTGTTCCCCTCCATTATTTATTATTCCGATTGGATTAATAAGAAATATCTTACCATTGTCTATTTATAGAGTCAATTTACAATTTTCAAAAAATTTATTTTTAAAAATAAAAATACCTACCAACATCAATTATTGGTAGGTATAGATAAATTCAATTTATATAAAAAGTCGAAAACTTATTTTTTCTTCTTTTTCTCTTCCATAATCGCAAGAATAATAAAGCCAACAATGAATACAGGAATGAATGCAGCAATAAACATCATTTGAAACACCTCTTATCTTAATATTCTTTATATCATGCTTATCATACCAAGAAATAAGATAAGGTCATAGTAAACAAGTGTGGTGGGATGGGAAATTAATATTTACAACGACGCAAACATTCTAGATAAGGTGTTAAGTATGTTATCTAAATCTTTTTCATTGATTTCAATGTCTTCGGCTACGTAATTTTCTAATATAGAAAGTACTGAAGCGACATATGCTGCGATGATAATATCAATATGTGATGAATCATATATATGCCCTGATTCATGAATATGTTGTTTGATACCTTCTGACATATTCTTTTTTAAAATATTTTGGATAGACGCTTTCTTATTAGATATCACTTGAGAAAATGCATCTTTATATTTATCTACAATTTTTATCAATTCTTTTAAACATTTCTCTGGCGAGAGTGTTATATCTGTAAAAACTGCTTCATGTTCTATGATGTAATCTAAGCATGAGGATAACAAATGATATTTGTCTTCAAAATGGGCATAAAATGTTGTTCTGTGCACCATTGCTTCATCACAAATTGCCTGTACTGTTATTTCATCGAAACTTTGTTTTTCTAACAATGTGATAAGTGATGTGTGCAATAGTTTGTATGTCTTTTGTACTCTTAAATCCCATTTATTATATGATTTCATTTGTAAATCCTCCTTTGTATTCATTTTGGCATTTATGATTTTTTAATGAGTTCTGCCAAAATTTTATTAATGCTTTCAATATTGTTACTTTGTTGTTTCAATATATCCAAAATTTCTTCTTTATTTTGTTCATCGACTTCAATATGCTGATCCATTAATGGACTATTGATATGCATATTCGTTTCGGATGTAGGTTGATGATATGTTTGATTTTGCTTAGCTGTATGTTCTAAATCACGACCTTCGATATCAATATGAGGAATCAGTTTGCTTAACCACGCTGGCACAAACCATGTTGCTTTTCCTAATAAAGTTGTAAGTGCCGGAATTAATGTTAATCGTACTATAAATGCATCAAACAATACACCTAAAGCTAATGACAGACCCATTGATTTAATAATTGGATCTTCTTGGAATACAAATGCGATAAATACTGAGAACATAATCAATGCTGCTGCAACGATAACTGGACCACTCTTTTTAATACCTAATTTTACTGCTAGTTTATTATCCTTAGTCTTATTATATTCTTCATGTATTCTCGACATTAAAAATACTTCATAGTCCATTGCTAGTCCAAATAATAAACTGATGAGAATGACAGGTAACATCGCAAATAATGGACCTGGTGTATCAATACCAAATAGTTCTGACATGACACCATCTTGCATAATAAGTGTTGTGACACCCATACTTGCTAATAGCGATAGTATAAATCCTAATACAGCTTTTAGAGGTACAAGTATAGATCTAAATACAACCATTAATAAAATGAACGCTAGTGCGACTATGACGCTCGCAAATAGTGGAATACTTTTATTGATTTTCTCTGCCATATCAATGTTGATTACACTTTGACTTGATACTTCCGTTTTGAAGTTATAATCTTTTTTAGCATCATCATTATAGTCTCTTAAATCATGTACTAATTGATTCGTCGTTTCGTCATTTGGTCCTTTTTCTGGAACGATAATTACTAAAGCATAATCTTTATTCTCACTCATCATAGGTGGTAAGACAGTATCAACATTTTTGATGTCTTTTACATCTTTCGTTAAACTTTGTAAATCTTGTTGAAGTGCCTGCATATCATCTTTTTTATTTTTGACATTCACAAGCATCGCGATTTGACCGTTATAACCTTCACCGAATTTATCAGAAATAATGTTGTATGCTTTATGTTGTGTCGTATGGCTAGGATTCATGCCATCATCAGGAATACCTAAACGCATATCTTTTACTGGAATAATCGCTAATACAATGATGATTAAACCTACAAGAATAGCCAATAAAGGCTTATTAACAACGAATTTTGACCAGAATGAATCTGCATCATTTTTATTTTGAACGTTCTGTTTATTAGGTTTAATATGCTTATGGAATATACCAACTAATACAGGTACTAACGTAATCGCTGTTAACATAGCAAATATGACGCTAATAGCTGCAACTAAACCTGTAGTCGTTAAGAAATCGATGCCTAACACTGATAAACCTAATACAGCAATTAAGACTGTAACACCTGCAAATACGACTGCACTACCAGCAGTTCCCGTTGCTAAACCGATTGCTTTTATTGTGTCAGGTTCATCTCGTTTAATCTCTTTATATCTCGAAAGAATAAACAATGCATAATCGATGCTTAAAGCTAAGCCAATCATAACAGCAAGCGTTAACGTTACGTTTGGGATATCGAATGCTAATGTAAATAGCGATATAATGCTCACACTTGTACCTAATCCTATAATTGCACTGAGAATTGGTAAACCTGCAGCGATTAATGAACCAAATGTTATTAATAATACGATAAATGCCACTGCTATACCTACTATTTCAGAAGTAGCACCTACATCTGTAGTCTTCATACCTGTTCCAGTATATTCAACTTGAACATTATATTTATCTTCTAAATCATTAAATTTATCTTGTACTTTATCTCTTGAATCATCTGATAATGCCGTTGCAGATACATCATAATAAACTTCTGCTATAGCTGTTGTCTTATCAGAACTAATTTGTTTCATTTCATATGGATCAGATATTCTATCGACTTTTTTGTCATCATCTTTAATACTCTTCAATGAATCTTGAATATCCTTTGAAATATCAGGCTTAACAATGCCCTCTTTATCCTCTGATTTTATAACGACACGAATTTGTGCCTTATCACTATCTTGATTAAAATGATCTTTAATTTTATTATTCGTATCGACTGATTTTAAATCATTCATCGTTAAATCATTATCAAACTTAGGGTTCGTAAGTAACATTGGTACTAATACTGATAAAAGTATAACCAACCAAATAGTAGCCCCCCAACCTTTATGTTTAGCCATAAAAGTTCCTATTTTATACAATACATTTGCCATAATCTTCCTCCTAATTTCGATTGTAGTTTAAACTATATTGACATAACTACAAGATAATGGAGTACTCATTTAAATAGTAGAGATAATTAAGGGCAAAATGTAAGATAAACTACATTAGAGCATGTAATGTAGTTTTAAATTTAAAAAAACAGCCAAGGCTTGTGCTATGCCTTGGCTGTAACTCTCTATTCTTTATTTACACATTTATTATTCAAACAATGCTTCAAATGCTTGCGCTTGTATTGAACTTGCATGCTTCAATTGATTTTCTCGTTTAGTATCAGCTAATGAAGGGTCCGCTTCTATCTCTTTTAACGCATGGATTAATTGATCTTTATGTTCTAACGAGAATTGATTTTCTTTCGCAATATAATCTGCATTATGCACTGTTTCTTTATATCCTAAAATCAATAACTGGTACTCAAATGCTACTTTAATAGCATCCAGAATTTCATTACCTTTGTTAATATCTAAATAAATATCGCATATTTCATACAAAGTATGAATTTTCTCTTTAGTTGCTACAGGATATAGCGTGACATTATGATATTTATTAAGTTGAAGTAACTTTTGAGACATCTCAGTAATAGCAACAATATGAAATTGATATTGCGGGTGAGCTTTAACGATATCTTCAATATGTGGAATCTGATCAGAGTTCGTTAATGTAAGTACATTGCGCGCTTCTTTATGATTATTTTTAAACTCGTATACATAACCTGCTTTCGCAATTCTACTTTGATGTTCAGATTCTACAAGTTCACGTACTTTATTGTATTCCTCGTTACTTGGTATTAAAATTTTACTACCTCTTGTCTTATCAGCTAACATAAGCTTCATATTTCCCGGTAAACCATCCTTCATTTGTTCTTGCCAATACAAATAGTCGTGTCCTTCTACTTTTAAATCATGAAGGACTGCAAAAGGTATAGCTAAAGAATTGATTAAAAAGCTTTCTAAAGGTGTTTCGCTCATTTTCAAATAAAATATGACAAACTGTACTTTTGATTGAAAGATATACTCTTTATCGTTCCATTTCAACATAATATCATTCGTTACGAAATTCTCGCTTATAATTTCTTCATTTCGATCATTAAACCATCGTTTAACAATGCGTTTTTGATTATCATCAACCATTAATTGCGCATACTTTAAACCTTTATTATTATAATAATCAATGACTTGCGTCCTACCTTGTTTGTTCAACCATTCAATTCGCTCAACTATTCTAAAACCGTAGTTCTTCTTATATATAATTCTACCTTTTACTTCGCCCATATTTTTAATTTCTGCTGAATTATTATTACCTTCAATTTCCCAAAATCTTGGCAATGGCACTTGGTTAAAGAATAAAGGTTTTGAAGCATGATCATCATTATTTGCGAAAAACTGATAAGGTGTTATGACATTTGAAGGTAAGAAACCATTTTCTTCAATGACAATGGTCTGTACATTCACCTTTGCGTTCTCAAATGTTTTATAAAGTCTTTGTGTTCGTATATCGAAAGATTCAAATAGATTAATCATGTAGCACCTCTTCAATTAAGTGAAACCACTTTTGTTTAATATTGTCAGTCTTGTATTGTTCAGCAAGTTCATAAGATTTCTCATGAAATGATGAAGTATCATTTTTGAAAAATCGAACCACCGCATTGGCTAAATTATCGACGATTTCTTGTTCTGATTGGTGACTTTTATCGAATGGAATTAAATAACCATTTTCATGATGACTGATAAATGTTGTGTTTCCATAATCGACATCAAATCCTATCATCCCTAAACCAGAGCCGACAGCTTCCATCAATGTTAACCCGAAACCTTCACTCGTTGAACCTGCGAAAAACAATTCATAATTCGCATATACATCTTGTAACTTCACATGTCCTAAAAGTTTGATATAGTCATTTGTTTCATTTTCATCGATTAATTTTTGAAGCATGTTTCTTTCAGCGCCTTCTCCGTATATATCAAATATCAAGTCTGGAATAGATTGTTTTGCTTTGACAACGGCTTTTACTAACCAATCTATATGTTTTTCACTGGCTAATCTTGATGCCGTTATGACTGAATAAGGCTTTCTACTATCCGGTACAATCACATCATGAATACTACCAACCGGCACTGTATATATCTTTGGAAGATTGCCGTAATATTGATTAAATTGATGACTCAGAACTGCTTTTTGTCGATCTGTTGCTGCAATATAAAAATCAATTTCTCTTGAATGAGAAAATACATATTCATAATAATTATTCCATAGAATATAATCATCAGTTGTTGAATTTTCACTATAATGTTCAGCATGAATGACAACACCTAATTGAGACTCGCCTTTATTTTGAATAACAGGTTGAGCCATTCCTTTAGACCGGTCAATAAGCACAATATCCCTTGATGTTAAATGCAGACATTTCATGAAATAAGCTACAAATTCCTCTTTAGAATAGAAAATTTGATCCTTAAACATATATAACTGACCGTTATTATTTAAATACTCGTTATAAGCAATAGAACCATCTTCATTATAGAATTGTCTCATATAAACTTTCGCTCTATTTTCATGTGGCGCGTAATATTCCGAGAATGTTCTAGTGTAAGTATAGAAATCTTTCCTGATTAACTTTCCTCGAGAAACAAATTCTGCTCTATCCACATATGGCTTACCTTGTTCCTTTAGAAAGCATGTCACGTATGTTTGATTCGTTTCACTAAACAACTTTACTATTTTTTTATTTTCTTCTCGACGTGTTATTTTCATATCAAGCGTATCAATTAAATTATTTATGGTATAAGTAGTAGGTGCAATTTTAATATCTGTAAAATATTGATATATCCAAATAATTTCATGATCATAATATCCCATATGACTTGTTAAAGTTTGAATGTTCTCACGTGTCATAAAGTCTAAAAATACAAATTTCAAACTTTCCTTTTGTTCGCGTAGCATCTTAGCTCTATAAAATTGGGCATATTCGATGCCGCTACTTGCCCAACCAATACTATAATTAATATTATATATTGTCATAATAAGTCCCGTCCTTACAAATTATCATAATTATAAAAATTACAAACAAACTAACCTTCCGCAATTCTCTTTTTAAATAATTATATAATATTTGCATTTAATAAAACAAGCTAAGAGTGCATTCTCTTAGCTTGTTTTTAAAATTACTGATTATCATGATTATTTTTACGGCGACTTCTAAATAACAAAGCACCACCAAAGACTGCAAGTAAGCCACTCATCAAACCAGAATTCTGTTTAGTTTCACCTGTATCAGGTAACTTTTCATCATCAGAAGACTGATCACCATTATGATCCTTAATTTCATTAGAATCTGCATCTTCTTCAATATGATTATTTAAAGTATTTACTTCATAATTATCATCTTGAACAACATTGTTCATATTAGTATCAACTTTATTTGAAGTCTCATCTATATTCATAGCGTCGCTTCCATTTCCGCTCATTGAGTCACTCATGCTTTCTGATGTACTTTCACTTGTTGATTCACTTGTACTTTCTGAATCGCTCTCACTTGTTGACTCACTCATACTTTCTGAGTCACTTTCGCTTGTCGAATCGCTTGTACTTTCTGAACTGCTGTCGCTTGTTGACTCACTCGTGCTCTCTGAGTCACTTTCGCTTGTTGACTCACTTGTACTTTCTGAATCACTTTCACTTGTTGATTCACTTGTGCTTTCTGAATCACTTTCACTTGTTGACTCGCTCGTGCTCTCTGAATCACTTTCACTCGTTGAATCACTTGTACTTTCTGAGTCACTTTCGCTTGTTGAATCGCTTGTACTTTCTGAGTCGCTCTCACTCATTGAGTCACTCATACTTTCAGAACTGCTGTCGCTTGTTGACTCACTTGTACTTTCTGAATCACTTTCACTTGTTGATTCACTTGTGCTCTCTGAGTCACTTTCGCTTGTTGATTCACTAGATGATTCTGAAGTTATTTCTTCATATACATAAACTACAGTTTGCGGATCTCTAGTATAAACACCTGATTCACTACCATTAACTTCTTTGAGTTTATAATTACCAATTTGCTCTGGATGTGTCGAACTATAGTCTTCTCCCACTTTGCCATTCAATACTGTGTCTGGTTGTACTGGGTTTCCATTCTCATCCACATATCTTACCGTTACATGACCGTCTGCTTTTTGATACACGTACGTCACTGTTTGATTATCTCTTGAATATTCACCCTCTGGGTTGCCTTCTGTTCTTAAGTAATCATATCCTTCTATTTCGCTTGGATGTGTCGAACTATAGTCTTCTCCTACTTTGCCATTCAATACTGTATCTGGTTGTACTGGGTTTCCATTCTCATCCACATATCTCACTGTTACATGACCGTCTGCTTTTTGATACACATACGTCACTGTTTGATTATCTCTTGAATATTCTCCTGTTGGGTTGCCTTCTGTTCTTAAATAATCATATCCTTCTATTTCGCTTGGATGTGTTGAAGTGTAGTCTTCTCCTACTTTGCCATTTAAAGTTGTTGGATTTTGAATTTCAGTGCCTTCTTCATCCACATATCTTACTGTTACATGACCGTCTGCTTTTTTATACACGTACGTCACTGTTTGATTATCTCTTGAATATTCTCCCGTTGGGTTTCCTTCTGTTTCTAGATAATTGTATTCATTGATTTGCTCTGGATGTGTCGAGCTATAGTCTTCTCCTACTTTGCCATTCAAAGTTGTTGGTTCTTGAATTTTGTTTCCATTCTCATCCACATATCTCACTGTTACATGACCGTCTGCTTTTTTATACACGTACGTCACTGTTTGGTTGTCTCTTGAATACTTACCTGTTTCATTACCCTCTACTCGCTCAATATCGTATTCTTTTATATGTTCTGGATGCGTTGAACTATAATCTTCTCCTACTTTGCCATTCAATACTGTATCTGGTTGTATCGGGTTTCCATTCTCATCCACATATCTCACTGTTACATGACCGTCTGCTTTTTGATACACATACGTCACTGTTTGATTATCTCTTGAATATTCTCCTGTTGGGTTACCCTCTGTTTCTAGATAATTGTATTCATTGATTCGTTCTGGATGTGTCGAACTATAGTCTTCTCCTACTTTGCCATTCAAAGTTGTTGGTTCTTGAATTTTGTTTCCATTCTCATCCACATATCTTACCGTTACATGACCGTCTGCTTTTTGATACACATACGTCACTGTTTGATTATCTCTTGAATATTCTCCCGTTGGGTTGCCTTCTGTTTCTAGAT
>NZ_JAJNJL010000015.1:0-35881 GCF_022386055.1 Mammaliicoccus sp. Q-M61 | reverse complement strand
TACGTTCCGCGAGAGTAGGACGTTGCCGGGCAAATATTTATAAATGGATGCGATGAGCCGCACTCGAGACCTGTTAGGTCTCTTTTTTTTGTGATTTTTTAAGGTAGTCTATAGCCAGTTCCAATATTTCTAAAATGTAATTTCTCGTAAAAAGAATTGTTCTCTGATAATAATTCTATTCGAACAGATGGATATTGTGCTAATAAATAGTCAATTAGTGCTTTAGCATATCCTTTCTTTCTATGAGTCTTTGTAACGACGAGTTCTGTAATATATAATGTGACAGTTTCGTCTGTTAATAATCTAGTATAACCAACAACCTCATTATTTACTTCTATTACAATAATACGAGATGTAATAAGCAATTGTTGGATTTTTTCAATACTGAATGTTTTCCAACCTTCTTGTTGAGCAATTTCATTAATGGATTGTATATCTGTGTCAATTGCATTTCTAATAAACATTTTATTCACTCCTTTTTTTAAGTATATCTTATTTTAATTATTACAGGAATGACGTTGGACTTTATCATTGATATAATGATAAAGACTAAAAATTAAGAGGTAGCCTTATGAATATTAATGAAAAATTAAAATCTCTAAATGGTCTTGATGCCATTTCACTACATGTTCCAGGGCATCATAATCATACAATTGGTTATTTAGATGAAATAAATCTTGCTATGGATATGACTGAAATAACTGGGCTTGATGATTTGCATCAACCAGAATCATGTATAAAGATGAGTATGTCTGAATTGAATAGGTATCCTGGTTATTATGGGCAGTATCTCGTTAATGGTACAACTGTTGGTATACTATCAGCAATTTATGCAGTGGCGCATTTAGATGGGGAAGTATTAATTCCTAGAAATGCGCATAAATCAGTATTTAATGCTTTGAATTTAACGAAGCAAGATGCTAAGTTTATGCCTATGACAATATCAGATAAGACGAATCAATATAATGGTGTAGCTTTATTAAGGGATTTAGATTTGAATCATATTAAACTAGCTATTTTTACTTATCCTAATTACTATGGTGAAACATTTGATATTGAAGAAAGTATTAAAATCTTAAAAGAACATCAAATTCCTGTATTGGTAGATGAGGCACATGGTGCACATTTTGGTATTAGTTCATATTTCCCTAAATCATCTATGACTTATGGTGCTGATATAGTCGTGCAGTCTTACCACAAGACATTACCGGCCTTGACGATGGGTTCTGTTTTATATATGAGAGAGGATTTAGAAATAAAATCAAATATTCAACAGTATTTGAAGATGCTACAAACATCTAGTCCTTCATATCTCATTATGGCTAGTTTAGAAAGTGCAGAAAAATTTTATAAGCAGTTTGATGATCAAAGATTCAAATATAATAGACAAACATTCATTGAAACGATGGAGAATGTTGGATTTGAAGTGGGGAGTCTAGAGGACCCTCTTAAATTAATTGTTTCTTATAGAGGATTAAGCGGATTTGAAATTCAAAAACTATTTGAAGATGTGCATATCTATGTAGAGTTATGTGATTATAAATTTGTGTTATTAGTCTTACCATTATGGCATGAATCAGATAAGTTCCCATTTGAAGATATGTTTGATCGCGTTAGAAATATTAAAGTGAATGTTGAGCATCAACTTAAAGAGGAAGTACAATTTAAATTACCATACGAAACAGATAGTACAATGTATAAATACAACGATATTGAAAAAACTAAAATGATGGACTTGAATACATCATATGGCTATATTGCTGCTGAAGATATTGTGCCTTATCCACCAGGTATACCTGTTATTTTAAAAGGAGAAAATATTCGTAAAGAAATAGTAGATTCTCTTTTACAATGGCTTGATAGAGGTGGTAGAGTGGAAGGTATATTAAACAAGCAAATCAAGGTAAAGGATGAACAATAAAATGGGACGATTTATTACGTTTGAGGGTCCAGAAGGCTCTGGCAAAACGACGGTTATACATAAAGTTTATGAAAAGTTAAATCAAGATTATGATATTTTACTGACTAGAGAGCCAGGTGGTATCAAAATAAGCGAAGCGATTAGAAACTTGTTGTTAGATAGTGATGATGACATGGATGAGAGAACAGAAGCATTGCTGTTTGCTGCTGCTAGAAGACAACATTTAGTGGAGAAAATAGTACCTCAACTTAATAAAGGTGGAACGGTATTATGTGACCGATTTGTTGATAGTTCTTTAAGTTATCAAGGTTACGCACGTGAAATTGGGGTAGAAGAAGTTAAGGCAATTAATGAATTTGCGATTGATAACCTTTATCCTGATTTAACATTATATTTTGATGTACCTGCTGAAGTTGGTTTAAATCGAATTAAAGATAATCAACGTAATGCGAATCGTTTGGATAAAGAAAAAATAGAATTTCATCACAAAGTTACAGATGGTTATAAAAAATTAATTGCAGAGTATCCAGATAGAATTAAAGTAATTGATGCCACGCAACCATTAGAAAAGGTTGTAGATGATGCATATTCTACGATAGTAAAATATCTGAAACAAGATTAAAATATGATATAATAAATAAAGAGGTGTTTAGATATGAAAATGGTAATAGCGATTGTCCAAGATCAAGATAGTCAAAACTTGTCAGAAGCACTTATAGAAAAAAACTTTAGAGCCACTAAACTTGCAACAACTGGTGGATTTCTAAGAGCTGGAAATACAACATTCTTATGCGGTGTCAAAGATGAACGTGTAGATGAATTATTACGTGTTATCGATGGAACTTGTGGTAATCGTGAACAACTTGTTTCACCTATCACACCAATGGGCGGTAGTGCGGATTCTTATATTCCTTACCCTGTAGAAGTTGAAGTAGGTGGCGCAACTGTATTCGTTATGCCAATTGAACAATTCCATCAATTTTAAGAACTGATGAGCTGCCGTTTGAGCAGCTTTTTTATTGCAAGGAGCGTAAAATATGCAATTAACCAAAGAGATTGATCATTTATTAAGTGCACAACAATTATCTCATGCCTATTTATTTGAGGGAGATAATATGTTTGAAATGAAATCTACAGCTTTATATTTTGCTGAACAAATATTATGTGAATCAGAACAAAGTTGTGTGGTTAAAGTTCAAAATTTTAATCATCCTGATTTTGTATATATTCAATCAGATGAAACGACGATAAAGAAACAACAAATAGAAGAATTACTCAGAAAAATGAATCAAAAACCCATCGAAAGCCAATATAAAGTTTACATTATTGAAGCTTTTGATAAACTAACAGTACAGGGTGAAAATAGTATACTTAAATTTTTGGAAGAACCACCTCCAAATACAATTGCCCTGTTACTGACAACAAAGAAAGATCAAATATTGCCAACTATACATTCAAGATGCCAACTTGTTCATTTTAAACCTGCATCTAAAGAAAATTATATAGAAGAATTAAAACTGTCTGGTATTTCTTCTGCAATTGCGCATACATTGAGTTTTGTTACTTCTGATAAAGAAGAAGCACTTGCTCTTACAGAAGAACAATTATTTGTACAGCTTAGAAAAACTGTAACGAAACTTGCTGAATTGATGGTAAAAGATACACAGATGGCAATGATTTATTTGATCGATTGCATAAAAATTGCTAATACACGCCCGTTGCAGCAATTATTTTTAAATAGCTTGAATGCTTATTTTCAAGATTTATTACATGCCAAAATTCAAATAGATACGATAAAGGCATATCCAGATTTAGAAGTGGAAATTAGAGAGATTAGTCAATATTTATCTTTAAATGACATTTCGAATTATATACAAGTTATAACGGAAGCAAACCGTAAATTAGCACAAAACGTTAATGCAACATTAGTATTAGAACAAATGGTTATAAATGGGAAGAGGTGATTAAATGTATGAAATAATTGGTGTTCAATTCCAAAAAGCTGGGAAGAAAGAATATTTCTCACCAAATGGGGAACGTTTCAAAGAAAATGACTTAGTTGTCGTTGAATCTAAACGTGGTATTGAACTTGGTAAAGTTAAATTAACAAATCGCCATGTAGGTAAAGATGATGTTGTTTTACCATTGAAAGAAGTTATCCGTCATGCAACAGAAGCTGATATTCAAAAATATCAAGATAATTTAAAGGATGCAGACCATGCTTTAGCTTTATGTAAAGAGTTGGTAGCGACTCACGAGCTTGATATGCGACTTGTTAATTGTGAATATACATTAGATAAAAGTAAAGTCATCTTTAATTTTACAGCTGATGATAGAATAGATTTCAGAACTTTAGTAAAATCTTTAGCTTATGAATTAAAAACACGAATTGAGTTACGACAAATTGGTGTGAGAGACGAAGCGAAATTACTTGGCGGTATTGGTCCATGTGGTCGCTCATTATGTTGTTCAACATTTTTAGGTGATTTTGAACCTGTTTCAATTAAAATGGCTAAAGATCAAAACTTATCATTAAATCCAACTAAAATATCAGGTGCTTGTGGTCGTTTAATGTGTTGTTTAAAATACGAAAATGACTATTATGAAGAAGTTAGAAATGAATTGCCTGATATTGGTACAACTGTTGTCACGCCAGAAGGTGACGGCAAAGTTGTCGGATTAAATATTTTAGATATAACAATGCAAGTTAAAGTGAAAGGTTTCGAACAACTCTTTGATTATAAACTTGATGAATTACTTGAAGTCCATTCATAAGGGAGGATTATATTGTGAATAGGGACGAGTTGTTTGAAACGATTATGACATTAGAGAGTGAACTTAAGCAAATTAATGAACATATGGAAAAGTTGAAAAACCAGGCAGTTGAATTAGTCGAAGACAATGTTGCCCTTCAAATGGAGAATGAAAGTTTGAAGCGTGTAATGGAAACAAGTGAAGACAATCAACAGAAAAAGCCAAACAAGAAAATAAAGCCACTTCAAAGTAAAGATAACTTAGCAATGTTATATCATGAAGGTTTTCATATTTGTCGAGGAGAATTGTTTGGTAAACACAGACAAGGACAAGATTGTTTATTTTGTTTAGAAGTGTTGAATAGATAATAAGAAAATCAGGCATGCTATATGCCTGATTTTTTTAAGTGAGGTGTTTAAATGTTGAATTCGGGAGAAAGACTCGACCAATTATTAAGAGAAGAATTTGAAATTATTCAAAATGATGATGTGTTTTCATTTTCAACAGATGCATTGTTATTAGGAGATTTTACAAAGGTACGAAATAAAGATAAAGTAATGGATTTATGTTCTGGTAATGGCATTATTCCTTTGTTATTGGCACACAAATCTCAAGCTAGTATTGAGGCGGTAGAAATTCAAGAGGCTTTAGTGGATATGGCTGAACGAACGATAGCTCATAATCAGTTAGAAGACCAAATATCTATCAGACAAATGGATTTAAAGAATGTATCAACCTCATATCATCCTTCAACATTTGATGTTGTAACCGTAAACCCACCGTACTTTAAAGAAAATCAACAAATACAGCATCAAAAGGAAGCACATAAAATTGCGAGACATGAAATATACTGCACATTAGATGATGTTTTAAAAGCAAGTAAGCATTTGTTAAAGCAAGGTGGTAAACTTGTAATGGTCCATAGAGCGGAAAGACTGATGGATGTCTTAAGCGCATTTCGACAATATAAAATCGAACCTAAAAGATTAAGAATGGTATATAGCACACCTAATAAGAAAGAAGCGGTTACGATTTTAGTTGAAGGTAGAAGTGGTGGTCAAGCAGGATTGAAAGTGGAACAACCATTTTATATTTATGAGGAGAATGGAGATTATTCAAAAGAAATGAAGGTTGTATATTATGGCTAACCATTATACATATATATTAGAGTGTAAGGATCAAACATTATATACTGGTTATACGACAGATTTAGACAGAAGGTTAAAAGTCCATAATGAAGGTAAGGGTGCTAAATATACTAAAGTGAGACGCCCTGTTAAACTTGTATATCATGAGACATTCGATAATAAATCCGAAGCTTTAAAACGAGAATATGCATTAAAACAGTTAAGTAGAAAACAAAAATTAGCGCTTATTAAGGAGGGGTAATATGTCTATATTATATTTAGTAGGAACCCCAATCGGAAATTTAGAAGATATCACTTATCGTGCGGTTAGAATGTTAACAGAAGTCGATTATATCTTTTGTGAAGATACACGTGTTACAGGCAAGCTTTGTCAGCATTATGAAATACAAACGCCTCTTAAGTCTTACCATGAACATAATAAAGATAAGTCATCTGAGCAAATATTGAGGTTATTAGAAGATGGCAAAGATATTGCGCTCGTTTCTGATGCAGGCTGCCCTTGTATAAGTGATCCTGGTTATGAACTTGTGAATCAAGTTAGGGATAATGGTTATCGTGTTGAAACGATTCCTGGACCTAATGCGGCTATTACGGCATTAATGACAAGTGGATTACCATCATATAAATTTGTGTTTCTAGGATTTTTACCTAGACATGCGAAAGAAAAACATGATGTATTGGAAAAATGGATGACGAGAGAATCAACGTCTATGATTTATGAGTCACCTTATAGAATTAAACAAACGGTACAAGCAATAGCTGAAATAGATCCAGAAAGAAAAGTGGCAATCGGAAGAGAACTTACTAAGAAATTTGAACAAGTGGAAACGAATCAAATAAAGGTTATTGAAGAAATGTTATCAGATGAGCGTATACCTCAAAAAGGAGAGTTCGTCATCTTGATTGAAGGTGTCGATGAATCGACACAAGTTGATAATTGGTGGGAAGACTTGGATCTCGTTCAACATGTCGAAATTTATATCAATGAACATCAAATGAGATCTAAAGATGCTATCAAACAAGTAGCGGTAGATAGAAAAATGAAAAAAAGAGATGTATACGAAGCGTATCATATTGACGAATAAACAAAAAAAGGAAATTTAAAGTACATCGTTTACTTTAAATTTCCTTTTTTTATATGCAGCTTTTATTATTTTGATTTTTTCTCAATCTCGTTAATTAGTTGCTGAGCGCCTTCTTTACTTAAGACAATTTTACCATCAGCTAAAACAAAATTGTCTTCAGAAACATCTCCAGTAACTTGACAAGTCATGTTAGGTGAGTATTTCTTTAAGATAATTTTATCGTCATCTGTATAAATTTCTAAAGCATCTTTCTCAGCAATGTCTAATATGCGTCGTAATTCGATAGGAATTACTACACGGCCTAGTTCATCTACTTTACGCACGATTCCAGTTGATTTCATCTTTTTACCTCCGTTTAATAAAACCATAATTATCTAATTCGACATTCATTCGACAATTATATAAATAGTATACTAATATGAATTGAAGAAAATGTCAATAAAACAATATATTGCATACGTTTAATTTTTGAAATATAAAACAATTGTTATCTCTATACCATAATCAGGTAATATTGAAAAAATGCTTAATTTTCGGTATATTATATAGATAAGATATTAGGAGGAAACGCTGATGACGAAAGAGACTTTTTACATTACGACACCGATTTATTATCCGAGCGGGAATTTACACATAGGTCATGCGTATACTACGGTTGCTGGTGATGTAATTGCTAGATATAAACGGTTACAAGGCTATGATGTTCATTATTTAACTGGTACAGATGAACATGGTCAAAAAATACAAGAAAAAGCTAAAGAAGCGGGCTTATCTGAAATAGAATATTTAGATGGCATTATTAAAAGTATCCAATCTTTATGGAAAAAACTAGACATCTCTAATGATGATTTTATTCGAACTACTGAAGAAAGACATAAACAAGTTGTCGAAAAAGTCTTCGAAAAGTTATTAGCACAAGGTGACATATACTTAGGTGAGTATGAAGGTTGGTACTCAATACCAGATGAAACATATTACACAGAAACACAACTTGTCGATCCAGTTTATGAAGATGGCAAAATCGTCGGTGGTAAGAGTCCTGATTCAGGTCATGAAGTAGAACTTGTGAAAGAAGAAAGTTATTTCTTTAAATTAGATAACTATGCTGATCGTTTACTTAAATTCTTCGATGAAAATCCAGAATTCATTTTACCAATTTCTCGTAAGAATGAAATGATCAACAACTTTATTAAACCTGGTCTAGAAGATTTAGCGATTTCTAGAACGACTTTTGATTGGGGTATTAAAGTACCTTCTAATCCTAAACATGTTGTGTATGTTTGGATTGACGCACTTGTGAACTATATTTCTGCGTTAGGTTATTTATCAGATGACGATACGTTATTTAAAAAATATTGGCCAGCAGATGTGCATTTAATGGCTAAAGAAATCGTTCGATTCCATTCAATTATTTGGCCAATCTTATTGATGGCTTTAGACTTACCTTTACCTAAACGTGAATTTGCTCACGGTTGGATCTTGATGAAAGACGGTAAAATGAGTAAATCTAAAGGTAATGTTGTAGATCCGAACGTCTTAATTGATAAATACGGCTTAGATGCAACAAGATATTATCTCATGAGAGAATTACCATTTGGCGCAGATGGTGTATTTACACCTGAAGCATTCGTTGAAAGAACAAATTACGATTTAGCTAATGACTTAGGTAACTTAGTAAATCGTACAATAGCAATGGTTAATAAGTACTTTAACGGCGTACTTCCTAAATATAAAGGCAAATTACACCCATTAGATGAAGAGATGGAACAAATGGCTTTAGATACTAAAGATAAATTCTATTCAGCAATGGAAAATATGCAATTCTCAGTTGCTTTAGCAGAAGTTTGGAAGTTGATTAGTCGTACAAACAAATATATTGATGAAACAACACCATGGGTATTAGCTAAAGATGAAAATGAACGTGAAATGCTAGAAAATGTCATGATTCACTTAGTTGAAAACATTAGATTTGCAGCAGTATTATTACGTCCATTCTTAACACATGCACCATATGAGATTTTCCGTCAATTAAACTTAGAAAAAGGTAAACTTGATACATTTGAAAGTATCGAACAATATGGCGCTATTGATCAAGATATTAAAGTGATTGAAAAGCCTGAGCCTATTTTCCCTAGATTAGATGTAGAACAAGAAGTGGCGTTCATCAAAGATTCTATGCAAGGTGGAACGACTGCAGAATCATCTGAAGAAGAAGCTGAAACTGCTGAGGAAGAAGTAGTACCATCTAAACCAGAAATCACAATTGATCAATTTGATAAAGTAGAAATCAAAGCTGCTACTGTTACAGGTGCAGACTATGTGAAAAAATCAGATAAACTTTTGAAAATAAAAGTAGATTTAGGTAACGAAAAGAGACAAATTGTTTCAGGTATAGCTGAATTTTATAAACCTGAAGATATTGTTGGTAAAAAAGTAGCGGTCGTTACGAACTTAAAACCAGTCAAATTACGTGGTGAATTATCAGAGGGTATGATTTTATCAGCTGAGAAAGACGGCACACTTACTTTAGTAGGTTTACCAAATGCAATACAAAACGGATCTATCATTAAGTAAAGTACTGAAAGGAAGATTCGAATGTTAATAGATACACACGTCCATTTAAATGCGGATCAATACGATGAAGATTTACAAGAAGTAATCGATCGAGCTTTGGAAGAAGGTATCGATAGAATGTTCGTTGTTGGTTTCGACACGAACACGATTGAAAGAACGATGAAATTAATAGACGAGTATGATTTTATATATGGCATTATAGGTTGGCATCCTGTTGATGCAATTGATTGTACGGAAGAACGCCTACAATGGATTGAAGAATTGTCTAAACACCCAAAAATCATCGGTATAGGTGAGATGGGATTAGATTATCACTGGGACAAGTCACCTAAAGATATCCAAAAAGAAGTATTTAGAAAACAAATCGCATTAGCGAAACGTGTTCAACTACCGATTATTATTCATAATAGAGAAGCAACTCAAGATTGCGTTGATATCTTAAAAGAAGAAAATGCAAGTGAAGTTGGCGGAATTATGCATAGTTTCAGTGGCTCAAACGAAATAGCTGATGAAATACTCAAAATGAATTTCTATATTTCATTGGGTGGACCTGTCACGTTCAAAAATGCGAAACAACCAAAAGAAGTAGCTCAACATGTACCGTTAGATAGATTACTCGTTGAAACAGATGCACCATACTTATCACCTCACCCTTATAGAGGGAAAAGAAACGAACCTGCGCGTGTAAAACTTGTTGCAGAACAAATTGCTGAATTGCGTGGAATTTCATACGAGGAAGTATGTAAAGCTACTACAGAAAATGCTGAAAGATTATTTAAATTATAAAATATGATGCCCCAAAACGGTTGTTTTGGGGCATCTTTAAAGAAGGAAATGAATATGAAGATAAATGAATTTGTTGTTGTTGAGGGACGCGATGATACAGTTAATGTTAAAAGAGCAGTAGATTGCGATACGATAGAAACAAATGGCTCAGCAATATCAAAAGAAACACTAGAAGTTATAAGACAAGCGCATGAAAAACGTGGTGTCATTGTATTAACTGACCCAGATTTCCCAGGTGATAAAATTAGAAATACAATTAAGCAGTATATCCCTAGTGTGAAACATGCATTTATACCAAGAGATAAAGCTAAAAATAAAAGAGGAAAAATAGGCGTTGAGCATGCTTCAATTGAAACAATTAAAGATGCGCTTACAAATGTCAGTTCTCCATTAGAAGCGGACATTGAAACAATTGATAAAGCAGTCTTAATTGACCTTGGATTAATTATAGGACCAGACGCTAGAAGAAAACGCGAAATACTATGCAGTAAATTAAATATTGGCCATTCAAATGGCAAACAATTGCTAAACAAATTAAATGCCTTCGGTTATACTGAGAAAGATGTAAAAGAAGCACTGGGATATAAAGAGGAGTGACACGATGAACGATAAAGATATAGCAACACCTAAACGTACAAAAGCGTTATTAGATCAATATGGATTTAAATTCAAAAAGAGTTTAGGTCAGAACTTTTTAATCGATACAAATATTATTCAAAAAATTATTTCTGCTAGTGATATAGATGAGCATACAGGTGTTATTGAAGTTGGACCAGGAATGGGTTCACTTACTGAACAATTAGCGAGAGCTTCAAAGAAAGTGTTGGCTTTTGAAATTGATCAAAGACTCATACCTGTATTAGAAGATACGTTAAGTCCATATGACAATGTAACAGTTGTAAACGAAGATATATTGAAAGCCAATGTTAAACAAGAAATTGAAACGCACTTAAAAGACTGCGATAAAATTATGTTGGTTGCCAATTTACCTTATTACATTACGACGCCTATATTGATGAATTTACTAGAAAATGATTTACCAATAGATGGCTATGTTGTCATGATGCAAAAAGAAGTGGGAGAACGCTTAAACGCTGAAGTAGGTAGTAAAAGTTATGGTTCATTATCAATAGCTTGTCAGTATTACACTGAAACTGAACGTGTGTTAGTCGTCCCGAAGACTGTCTTTATGCCACCACCGAATGTTGATTCGATTGTTATTAAATTAACGAAACGTATTGAACCGATCGTCGAAGTAGATGATGAGAAACTACTATTCAAGCTTTCAAAAGGTGCTTTCGGACAAAGACGAAAAACAATTTTGAACAATTATATTAATACAATTAAAGATGGCAAACTGCATAAAGATGAAATCGTCGAATGGCTAAATGCTTCAAACATAGACCCTAAGCGACGTGGTGAAACGCTAACAATACAAGAATATGCACATCTTTGTAACAATTTGAAAAAATACCCGAATTTATCTGTGTAAATATATTGACATTGCTTTATCAACTTGATAAAATTTAAATTTTATTTGACAAAAATCCGCTTTCGTAGTATAATTTTATCTATAGCGAGGTGGGTCAATATGCCGAAGACTTTAGTAGACATCAAAAAAATATTGGAATGTCAATTAGGAAATCGTATTGTACTTAAAGCTAATGGAGGACGTAAGAAGTTAATTGAGCGAAGTGGCGTGCTTAAGGAAACGTATCCATCAGTTTTCGTGGTCGAATTAGATCAAGAGAAACATAATTTTGAGCGTGTATCTTATACATACACTGATGTATTAACTGAGAATGTCCAAGTAACTTTTATGAATGAACATAAAGAGGAATTCATCGTTCAATAATTAAAGGTATTTAATAAAAAACTCTACGCGATATGACTGTGATATGGCGTAGGGTTTTTTATTATGCCAAAAAATAGAATAAAGCTAATACTTTCTAACTTTTATTTATGGTAAAATCATAATAATAAGTTTTAGAGAGGGCAAGTATATGATTTATGAAACTGCACCAGCAAAAATTAATTTAACATTAGATACGTTATATAAACGTGAAGATGGGTATCATGAAGTGGAAATGATTATGACGACCATCGACTTAAATGACCGATTAACATTTGAGTGTAGAGACGATGGTGAAATTATTATTGATGTAGAACATAATTTTGTACCAAGTGATCATAGAAATTTAGCATATAAAGCAGCGAAGTTGATGCAAGATAGATACAATATTGAAAAAGGTGTGAAGATTTCATTAGAAAAAAGTATACCGATTTCAGCAGGTTTAGCTGGTGGGTCAAGTGATGCAGCCGCTACTTTTAGAGGTTTGAATGAATTATGGGGGATTAACGAATCTTTAGAAACATTAAGTGAGCTGGCTTCGGAAATTGGATCAGATATTTCGTTTTGTATTTATGGAAAAACTGCTTTATGCCAAGGTAGAGGTGAGAAAATTACGCACTTACCTAAACCACCTTCAGCATGGGTCGTTATCGCGAAACCAGATATAGGTGTTTCAACGCCTGAAATATACGGCGCATTAGATTTGGAAAACAAGGAAGAAGTACAAACACAAGCGTGTCTTAAAGCAATCGAAAATAACGATTATGCCTCAATGTGTCAGTCGCTTGGCAATAGTCTTGAAAAAGTTACAATGCAGCTGTATCCAGAAGTTGAGAAATTGAAGAATACTATGAGTAATACTGGCGTAGATGCTGCTTTAATGAGTGGTAGTGGCCCGACTATATATGGCTTTGTTCAAAAAGAAAGACAAGCTAAGCAAGTATATAATGCTTTGATGGGATGTTGTAACGATGTATACATCGCGAGACTGCTCGGGTAGCTTTGAGGAATGCGAACGATTATAGTATAATTAGGCTTAAAATACGGAATAGAGATTGGAGTTTTATAAATGAGGTTTAAACGAAGTGAAAGAATCGTTTATATGACACAATATTTATTGAAACATCCGAACGAGTTAGTGCCGTTGACTTATTTTGTGAATCATTTTGGTCAGGCAAAGTCGTCTATTAGTGAAGACATACAAATTATTAAAGAAACGTTTACTGCTGAGAGACTTGGTATTATAGAAACGACTGCCGGTGCAAGTGGCGGCGTAACTTACCGACCTAAAATGTACGTCGAAGAAGCACGTGAATTGATTGAAAAATTGTGTGAATTACTAAAAGAAAAAGAAAGACTGTTGCCAGGTGGCTATTTATTTATGTCAGATTTAGTAGGGAATCCTAAACTATTAAATCAAGTAGGGGAATTAATCGCTACAATGTACATGGATGAAGAACTTGATGCGGTAGTTACAATAGCAACAAAGGGTATTTCTTTAGCAAATGCCGTGGCGAAAGTGCTTAATTTGCCAGTTGTGGTTATAAGAAAAGACAATAAAGTAACAGAAGGATCCACAGTATCGATTAACTATGTGTCTGGGTCTTCTAGAAAGATTGAGACAATGGTTTTATCAAAAAGAACATTGCCTGAATATTCGAATGTATTGATTGTTGATGACTTTATGAGAGCGGGCGGATCTATTAATGGTGTAATCAATTTGATGAATGAGTTTAAAGCTACAGTAAAAGGGGTATCAGTACTTGTAGAATCAAAAGAAGTTAAACATCGATTGATTGAAGATTATACATCTTTAGTTAGGTTATCTGACGTAGACGAGTACAATCAACAATTTTCAGTAGAGGAAGGCAACTGTTTAAAAAGATTTAATTAAAAGGAGAGTAATCAACATGAAAAGTATTAACGCAACAAACGCTCCAGAAGCTTTAGGACCATATTGCCATGCAGTAGTAGTAGATAATTTAGTATTTACTTCTGGTCAAATACCATTAAATCAACAAGGTGAAGTCGTTTCTGAAGATGTCAAAGAACAAACTAAGCAAGTACTAGAAAATTTAAAAGTCGTACTTCAAGAAAGTGGCGCATCTTTAGATAGTGTCGTTAAATCTTTAATTTTCATAAAAGATATGAACGATTTCCAAGACATCAATGCCGTATATGGAGAATATTTTAATGAACATTTGCCTGCTAGAAGTTGTGTGGAAGTTGCACGTTTACCGAAAGATGTAAAAGTTGAAATCGAAATGATTGCAAAAATAAATAACTAACTTCAATTAATATGATGCTGCTACTTTAAATAGACAAAACAGGGGGCACACAAATCATGAAGGTAACAGATGTGAGATTAAGAAAAATTCAAACGGATGGAAGAATGAAAGCATTAGTTTCTATAACATTAGATGACGCTTTTGTTATTCACGACTTAAGAGTAATCGAGGGAAATTCAGGACTGTTTGTGGCTATGCCTAGTAAGCGTACGCCAGATGGGGAATTTAGAGATATTGCGCATCCCATTAATTCTGAAATGAGACAGGAGATTCAAGAAGCGGTTATGAAAGTATATGATGAAACAGATGAAGTCATTATTCCAAAATCAGCTCAAGAAGCCTCAAATTCAGAGGATAGCGATGAAGCATCAGACAGTGAAGAAGAATAACGATATTTAAAGTACTCAGCTCACGTATATTGATAAACAGCAGTTAAAATCCTGTGATTTTAACTGCTGTTTTTTTATATGTCATGATAAGGGGTTTGTTAATAAGGAAACGTTTACTTGAACTCTTTCTTGATACTATGCGGTCAATTAAATTATAATAGACTAAAGTGTGTATAAATGGAGGTATTTGCAATGCAAAAATATGCAGTTGTATTAGCTGCTGGTAAAGGTACAAGAATGAAATCTAAACTTTACAAAGTACTACATACAGTAGCTGGAGAAGCAATGGTTCAACATGTTATAGATAGCGTGAAAAATGCAGGTGTTGATAAAGTCGTAACAGTTGTTGGGCATGGTGCTGAAAAAGTCAAAGAAACAATCGGTCATGCATCTCAGTTTGTACATCAAGAAGAACAATTAGGAACAGCACATGCAGTAAAGACTGCTAAAGATATATTAGGTACTGAAAAAGGCACAACAATTGTTGTATGCGGAGACACACCATTAATCAGTGATGAAACGATTAAAAATTTATTAAATTTTCATGAGTCTGAAAGTGCAGTAGCAACTGTCTTGTCTGCAAAAGTTGATAACCCGTTTGGTTACGGCAGAATCATTCGCGATGAAAATGGTTTGGTTTCTGGAATTGTCGAACAAAAAGACGCTTCTTCTGCGGAAGCTGAAGTTAATGAAATCAGTTCTGGTATATTTGCTTTCGATAATGAAAAGTTATTTGAAACACTTGAAAAAGTAAACAATGATAATGCACAAGGTGAATATTATTTACCAGATGTGATTCGCATCCTAAAAGAAGAAAATGAAAAAGTTTCTGCTTTTATTACGAACGATGTTGACGGCATTATGGGTGTGAATGATAGAGTGCAACTTGCGAAAGCGGAACAGAAAATGAAAGAACGTATCAATCATCAACATATGCTAAATGGCGTAACAATTATTGATCCAGCTACAACTTATATCGGGAAACAAGTCGTAATTGGTGAAGATACAGTTGTAGAACCAGGCGTAAGACTTTCTGGCACAACAATTATAGGAAAAAATGTTACGATAGGAATGAATTCTGACATCAAAAATAGTACAATTAAAGATGATGCTACAATTAAACAATCTGTTATTACAGATTCAGTTGTAGGCGAAAACGCTACAGTAGGACCATTTGCACAATTAAGACCAGGTTCTGAACTAGGCAAAGATACGAAAATTGGTAACTTTGTTGAAACTAAAAAGGCTGTCTTAAAAGATGGCGCTAAAGTTTCACACTTAAGTTATATCGGAGATGCAGAAGTAGGTGCAAGAACAAATATTGGTTGTGGTTCTATCACTGTAAATTATGATGGCGTGAATAAATTCCGTACGGTTATAGGAGATGATGCATTTATTGGATGTAATTCAAATCTAGTTGCACCAGTAGAAATTGGAGATGGATCATTCATAGCAGCAGGGTCAACAATTACAGATGATGTACCAAATGAAAGCTTGGCGCTAGGTCGCGCTAGACAAACGACAAAAGAAGGATATTATAAAACGAAATAAAAGGAGCCGTCAAAACATGAGTCAAAATGATATCGGAGGAACAGAAATGTTGAACACTGAATATAAGAACTCTTCATTAAAAATATTTTCGCTTGAAGGTAACCAACCATTAGCGCAAGAAGTTGCCAATTTAGTAGGGATTCCATTAGGTAAATCTACAGTTAAGAGATTTGCTGATGGTGAAGTTCAAATTAATATTGAAGAAAGTATCCGTGGTTGTGATGTATTTATTATTCAACCAACATCAAACCCAGTGAATGAACACTTGATGGAATTATTAATTATGATTGATGCTTGTAAACGTGCATCAGCAGCAAATATTAATATTGTAATGCCTTATTACGGTTATGCAAGACAAGACCGTAAAGCTAGAAGCCGTGAACCAATCACTGCTAAACTTGTGGCAAATATTATTGAAAAAGCTGGCGCAAGCAGAATGATAGCACTTGATTTACATGCACCTCAAATTCAAGGGTTCTTTGACATACCGATTGATCATTTAATGGGCGTACCAATTTTATCAAATTACTTCTTAGAAAAAGGTTTAGATCCTGAAACAACAGTAGTTGTTTCGCCTGACCATGGTGGCGTAACAAGAGCACGTAAAATGGCTGACCGTCTAAAAACACCTATCGCTATTATTGATAAACGTCGTCCGAAACCAAACGTAGCAGAAGTTATGAATATTGTTGGAGATATTAATGGTAAGACTGCCATCATTATCGACGATATTATTGATACAGCTGGAACAATTACATTAGCAGCAGATGCACTTGTTAAAAAAGGTGCAAAAGAAGTTTATGCATGTTGTACACACCCTGTATTATCAGGACCAGCAAAAGAACGTATCGAAAATTCTCAAATTAAAGAATTAGTTGTTACAAACTCAATTCAATTACCAGAAGATAGAAAACCTGCAAACGTTAAAGAATTGTCTGTAGCAGAATTATTAGCACAAGCAATTGTTAGAGTATATGAACAAGAATCTGTTAGTGTGCTATTTGATTAATTTATAATATTCGTGTATAATAACAAACGGTTCATTTTTATGGACTAAATAACCACTTACAAGCAGCAATTGTTGTTGATGGGTAAGTGTAGGAGCGCATATCGCGCATAAATGAAAGGTGGAAAAGATAATGACTTCATTAAAGTCAGTTATCCGTCAAGGTAAACAAACTCGTTCTAGTTTACGTAAATTAAGAGCTTCAGGTGTTATTCCAGCAGTCGTATACGGTTACGGTGCTAAAAATACATCTGTTAAAGTTGATGAAGTTGAATTCATCAAAACAATTCGTGAAGTTGGACGTAACGGCGTTATCGAATTAGGTGTTGGTTCAAAAACAATCAAAGTTATGGTTTCAGATTATCAATATGATTCTCTTAAAAACCAAATCACTCACGTTGACTTCTTAGCTATCAACATGAAAGAAGAATTAACTGTAGACGTACCTGTAGTATTAGTAGGTGAATCAGTTGGTGCTTCTGAAGGTGGCGTAGTTCAACAACCATTATTCGACTTACAAGTTACAACTACTCCAGATGCAATTCCTGAAAATATCGAAGTTGATATTACAGAATTAGCTATTGGTGATAGCTACTTAGTAGGCGACTTAGATGCAACTGATAAATACACTATCGAAAACGATAAAGAAGAAGCAGTTGTAACAGTAGTTCCTCCAACAGAAGAACCTGCTGAAGATGCTGAAGAAACTGCAGCTGAAGAAGCTGATGCAGTAGCAGAAGAAGAAGCTGAAAAAGAAGAAGCAGAAGAAGAAGAAAAATAATATTTTTTAAATCTTCAACCCAACACATTTGTGTTGGGTTTTTTTATTTAAGTATAGATAGATGAAATAAATCACAAAAATGCTATAATATATACTTAGTATTAATATGGAGGTTACAACATGAAATGTATTGTTGGACTTGGAAATATCGGAAAGAAATATGACCTTACGCGTCATAATATTGGCTTTGAAGTAGTTGATAAATTGCTTGATCGTCACCAATTAGACTTAGATAAACAAAAATTTAAAGGCGCATATACAATAGGGCTTATAAATGGAGAGAAAGTAATGCTTATTGAGCCTATGACTTTCATGAATTTATCAGGTGAAGCTGTAAGACCACTTATGGATTATTATAATATAGATATAGAGGATCTAGTTGTACTCTATGATGACATGGACCAGTCTCAAGGTCATTTGAGACTACGTCAGAAAGGAAGTGCTGGTGGTCATAACGGTATGAAGTCTTTAATTCAACATTTAGGGACAGACCGTTTTAACCGTATTAGAATCGGAATTGATCGTCCTACAAATGGCATGAGTGTACCGAGTTATGTGCTTCAAAAGTTCTCTGGTGATGAAATGATTACAATGGAAAAAGTAATCGATCGCGCAGCAGATGCTTGTGAAGCTATAATTAAAGGCGAAACTTTTCAGAATGTGATGAACCAGTATAATGGTGAAGTTATATGAAACACGTTATCCATGAAATCATACAAGCAGACGAACGATTTCAAGAATTAACGCAAATATTTGGAGAAAAGAACATACTCATAACAGGACTGAATCAGTCGAGTAAAGCGCTACTCATATTAGAACAATATCTTAAAAACGATAAACAACTCGTTATCGTAACGAATAACTTGTATCAGGCAGATAAATTAGAAGCGGATATTCTTCAATTATTACCACCTGAAGAAGTATTTAAGTTTCCTGTACAAGATATTATGATAGAAGCGTTCTCGACGCAAAGTCCCGATTTAATGAGTGAACGTATCAGAACATTAACCCAGCTTGCTCAAGGCAAGAAGGGCTTATTTATCGTGCCTATAAATGGCTTGAAAAAACAATTAACACCGAAGCACATTTGGAATGAACATTACAAATCAATTCAAATAGGTGATGATATTGACTTAGATGAATGGGCTAATCAATTGATTGATATGGGTTATAAGAGGCAATCGTTAGTATCAGCAGTTGGTGAGTTCTCGATTCGTGGTGGGTTGATTGATATCTATCCAGTAACTGGAGATCCTGTTCGAATTGAATTGTTTGATACTGAAGTAGACGGTATGAGATTGTTTGACGTTGAAACGCAACGCTCTTTAGGTAATGTTGAACAAGTTGAAATTACAACGGCTAGTGATTATATTTTTACAAGTGAACAAATTAGCCAACTTCCTGAACGTATGGAAGAAGCGTATGAAAAGACTAGACAACAACTAGCTACAGAAATGCGACCCGACTTAAAAGATACGTATCAAACGATATTGATGCAAAGTGATGAATTGAAAGATCATCAAATTTTAAGACGTGTGATCTCGTTTATGTATGATGAAGTCACAACTTTAACAGATTATTTTGCGGATGATGCACTTGTTGTTGTAGACGAATATAATCGAATTAAAGAAACTGAACATTCATTAGACGTTGAGATCGAAGAATTTACGCAATCGCTAATAGAATCAGGACAAGGATTTATTGGGCAACGTTTTATTTCGGAACATGCTTTTACAGAACTCTTGCATCAACATAAAATCGCTTATTTCACTTTATTTACTGCAAGTATGCCAGTTGAAATTGAAGAGATGGTGAAATTCTCATGTAAACCTGTTCAAAGATTCTATGGACAATACGACATTATGCAATCAGAGTTTGATCGCTTTATGAAACAAGGATTCACAGTCGTATTATTAGCAGAATCTGAAACGAGAAAGTCTCGTATTCAAAGTATGTTAAACGACATGAAAATTCCAACTGTTATAGATAGGGTAGAACAAGTCGGTGACAGAGGACAAGCTGTCGTAACGGATGGCGCGCTGTCTGAAGGGTTCGAATTGCCTTATATGAAGCTTGTCGTCGTGACAGAAAAAGAACTTTTCAAAGCACGTGAAAGAAAACAATCTAAAAGAAGACAAAAGTTATCTAATGCTGAAAAAATAAAATCTTACCAAGAATTGAATGTAGGAGATTATGTTGTACACGTACATCATGGTGTTGGTAAATATTTAGGCGTTGAAACATTAGAAGTATCTGGTATTCATAAAGATTATATTAAAATTCAATACAAAGGTACCGATCAATTATTTGTACCAGTTGATCAAATGAATGATGTACAAAAGTTTGTTGGATCAGATGATAAAGAGCCAAAGGTGAATAAACTTGGCGGTACAGAATGGAAAAAAACAAAAGCTAAAGTTCAAAAAAATGTGGAAGATATTGCGGATGAACTGTTGAAACTTTATCAAGAGAGAGAACAAGTTGAAGGTTATCAATACGGTCCGGATACTGAAGAACAAATGACATTTGAAATGGACTTTCCATATGAACCTACGCCTGACCAAGTCACTTCTTTAGAAGAAATTAAAGCAGATATGGAAAAAAGAAGACCGATGGATAGACTGCTTTGTGGTGATGTTGGATATGGTAAGACTGAAGTAGCAATAAGAGCTGCATTTAAAGCGGTCTTGGAAGGTAAGCAAGTAGCCGTGCTCGTACCAACAACGATTCTTGCCCAACAACATTTTGAAACATTCAGAGAACGTATGCAAGAATATCCAGTAGAAATTCAAATGATGAGTAGATTTAGAACACCTAAACAAGTTAAAGAAACGAAAGCAGGTATCAAATCTGGATTTGTAGACATTGTTGTAGGTACACATAAATTACTAAGTAAAGATGTTGAATATAAAGATTTAGGATTATTAATCGTCGATGAAGAACAAAGATTTGGTGTGAAACATAAAGAAAGAATTAAAGCATTAAAGACAAATGTAGACGTTCTTACTTTAACTGCGACACCAATTCCGAGAACACTTCATATGAGTTTATTAGGTGTTAGAGATTTATCTGTTATTGAAACACCACCTGAAAATAGATTCCCTGTTCAAACGTATGTATTAGAACAGAATATGAGTTTTGTTAAAGAAGCACTAGAACGTGAACTTTCACGTGGTGGACAAGCATTCTATTTATATAACCGCGTGCAGTCTATATATCAAAAGAGTGAACAGTTATCTATGCTCATGCCTAATGCGAGAATTGGCGTTGCTCATGGACAAATGACAGAACGAGAATTAGAAGAAACGATGTTGAATTTTGTCGATGGAGAATACGATATTTTAGTTACAACAACGATTATTGAAACGGGTGTCGATGTTCCAAATGCTAATACATTAATTATTGAAGACGCTAATAGATTTGGATTGAGTCAATTGTATCAGTTACGTGGACGAGTAGGTCGTTCTAGTCGAATTGGTTATGCATATTTCTTACATGAACAAAATAAAGTACTGACTGAAGTTGCAGAACAAAGACTGCAAGCTATTAAAGAATTTACTGAATTAGGTTCGGGATTTAAAATTGCCATGCGTGATTTGAATATTCGTGGCGCAGGAAATCTATTAGGTAGTCAGCAGCATGGGTTCATAGATTCTGTAGGTTATGATTTATATTCTCAAATGTTAGAAGAAGCGGTTAATGTAAAACGAGGTATAGAACCAGAATCAGAAGTACCACAACTAGAAGTGGACATTAAAATAGATGCTTATATTCCAGCTGAATACATTAAGAATGAACAAGCCAAAATTGAAATGTACAAAAAATTGAGATCAATTACGACGCAATCTCAATTGGAAGATATTCAAGATGAATTAATCGATCGTTTTGGTGAATATCCTGTTGAAGTTCAGCGTTTATTAGATGTTGTGGAAGTAAGATTGAATGGTATTCATTTCGGTATTACAGAAATTAAAGAAGTCGCTAAGGTGATACAACTGACAGCTTCAGAATATACAACAAATCATTTAAAAGGTGATGTGTTGTTTAAAGTTACAGAACCATTAGGTAGAAAATTAAAAATAGCTGTGTCAGACAATCAAATGGTGTTTAAATTACAAAAATCAAAACAATGGTTAGACGATCTGAAATTCTTAACTAATGTGATTAATGAAAGTTTGGTAGACGATGACACAATCTAAACCCATTTTTAATAGTGTATTGTTGTTAACAGGCACGATGGTCATTGTTAAAATTTTAAGTGCAATTTATAGAGTACCTTACCAAAATGTTTTAGGTGATGAAGGTTTATATGCATACCAACAAGTATATCCGCTTGTTGCGATTGTGAGTGTTGTAAGTTTAAACGCGCTTCCTAGTGTCATGAGTAGCTGGATGATTCAACGTAAACAATCAGAAATAGTAGGTATGTTCTGGTTCTTACAAATGACTTGTTTATTGATAAGCGTTGCTATATTTTTAAGCGCACAATTGATAAGTGAACTGATGGGTGATGCGAACTTAACGCCTATGATTCGTATGGCGAGTTTAGCGCTAATACCACTTGTATTTATCTCGATGGTGCGAGGGTATTATCAAATGAAACATCAGATGAACTTTATTGCCGTTTCACAGGTTATTGATCAAGTCGTTAGAGTAGGCGTGATTTTAACTGCGATTTTGCTATTTGTTGGCTTGAATATTTCGATTTATCAAGCTGGTACAATCGCAATCAGTGGTTCTGTATTGGGATTAAGTTGTATTGCAATTTACTTCTGGTTTAAAAGAAAGCCTAGACTGAGATTTTCCTGGGAAATAAAGTTGAGTGACACTAAAAATATCGTGACGATGACAATCTTGTATGCCATTTCTTATTTGATATTGATCTTATGGCAAATTGTAGATTCATTTACGCTTATACATTTGTTGCAAGAGAATGGATATAGCTTTCATGAGAGTATAAAAGTAAAAGGTGTGTTTGATAGAGGTGCTTCATTAATTCAGATGGGGCTTATTATCACAACGACATTTAGTTTTGTGCTTATTCCATTGTTAACAGAACAACTGCAAAAGAAAAATCATCAACTCGTGAATGAATATGCTAATACATCGTTAAAGATAACAGTCTTATTTAGTATGGCTGCCGCATTTGGCTTAATGAACTTACTGCCATTATTAAATACTGTATTCTTTAAGACGAATGAATTAATCGGCACATTGAGCGTCTTTATGCTCGCGGTTGTATTTGTGACATTTATCATTATGTATACAGCGTTATTGCAAGTGAAATTAAATAGAAATATATTATTTATTGCGCTCATGATTGGTATGGTAACGAAATTGATCGGGAATTACTGGTTTGTACTGAAGTTTGGTATATTTGGTGCAAGTTTATCGACCGTCTTGTCGCTCGCTATATATACATTGATTTTGCATGTACGTGTGATGAAACTTTATCAATTTCAACGTATGGGTTTGTTTATGATTAAAGTAATCACTTTACTTGTGATCATGTCTGTATTTGTACAAGTGGTACTGCTCATTCCAACGCACACGAGAATGACCAGTTTATTAATTATGTTACTGGCAGGTATTGTTGGCGTAATGGTTGTCATAATAGGTATAATAAAAATGAAAATATTAATAAAAGATGAATGGAAACATTTGCCTTTAATGGATAAAATAATAAAGGAGTAATTAACATATGGCACAACAAATATTAGTTGTTGGCTTAGGTAATTATAGTTTAGAAGAATTGCCAATGGGCGTTTACCGTAAACTTCAATCAGCTGACGTTATATATGCGCGTACGCTAGACCATCCAGTCGTTAAAGAATTAGAAGACTTAAATTGGCAAGGTTTTGATTATATTTATGAAAAGCACGATGATTTTCTTAATGTATATTCTGAAATTGTCGATACATTGATTGAAAAAGCTGAACATGAACATATCATTTATGCGGTACCTGGTGACCCCATGGTAGCTGAAACAACGACGCAGCTTTTATTAGAGAAAGCACCGGATGTTCACGTGTTAGGCGGGAAAAGCTTTCTAGATGATATGTTCAGAGCTGTTAATATTGATCCGAATGACGGATTTACATTATTAGACGGAACGAGTTTGTCTGAGACTTCATTAAATATAAGAACGAATACGATTATTACACAAGTGTATGATCAATTAGTTGCATCGGATATTAAAGTTACATTGATGGAAAGATATCCAGATGACCATCCTGTTAAACTCGTTTCTAATGCAAGATTAGGTGAAGCTGATGTCATTTCTTGTCCATTGTATGAAATGGACCATCATGCTGAGCTATCAAATTTAACAAGTTTATTCATACCGAAAATAACTGAAGATGAACAACTATATGGTGATTTTCAATATTTAGAACAAACTATCGATACTTTAGTGTCCGAAGAAGGTTGTCCATGGGATAAAGTACAAACACATGAAACATTGAAGCGTTATGTGCTTGAAGAGGCATTTGAATTAATAGAAGCAATTGATGAAGATGATATTGAACATATGATAGAAGAACTTGGAGACATATTGTTACAAGTGATGCTACATGCTGCGATTGGAAAGAAAGAAGCGTACTTTGATGTAAGAGAAGTGATACAAACATTAACTTCTAAGATGATACGTAGACATCCACATGTGTTTGGTGACCAAGAAGCGAATGATATTAAAGACCTTAAGAAAATTTGGAATGATGAAAAACAAAAAGAAGGCAAAGTTAAACGTGAGAAACTAGAAAAAATATTTGCTGATTACTTTTTGAAGTTGTATGATAAAACCAAATTAGAGGGATACGGTGAACAATCATTAAAAGAATTTATAAATAAAGGAGATTTAACAATTTGAGATTAGATAAATATTTAAAAGTATCTAGACTGATTAAACGTCGTACACTTGCTAAAGAGGTGAGTGACCAAGGTAGAGTTAAAGTAAATGGTCAAGTTGCTAAAGCAGGAACGGCTGTAAGTGTTGAAGATGAATTAGAAATTAGATTAGGTAATAGAATAATTGTTGTCAAAGTGACAGGATTATCTGAACATGCTAATAAAGAAAATGCGAAGACAATGTTTGAAGTCATCAAAGAAGAAAAAATTCAAGATTCTATATAAATAAGGAGGTACACCAATGGCGCAAAAAATTAAAAATCTAGATAATGAATATACACAGTCCCAAAACAAACAAAAAAAGACTGTCAATAAAACGCGCCAAGTGATACGCAAGCGACTTACCTTATTTGGTGGAGTATTATTGTTAATAATCGTTATTATGATCATCATGCTATTTCTACAAAAAAATCGTAATGATGAATTAGTGCAAGAGCGTAAAGAAAAAGCTGTAACATATGAAAAGTTACAAGATAAAGAGATAGAACTTAAAGAACAAATTAAACGACTGAACGATAAAGAATATATAGAAAAACTCGCAAGAAGCGAATACTTTTTAAGCAATGATGGTGAAATTATTTTTAAATTACCAGAAGACAAAAAAGACGCGGAAAATGATAAATAATCTGTTTATGGCGTTGTATAATTTTGTATAGAAGCATATAATAAAGTTAAAGTGAATTTATATCAGGAGGATACAGTAATAATATGTCAATTGAAGTAGGCAATAAAGTCAAAGGGAAAGTTACAGGTATTAAGAATTTTGGTGCATTTGTTGAATTACCTGAAGGGAAAAGTGGCCTTGTGCATATCAGTGAAGTTGCTGATAACTACGTCGAGAACGTGAATGACCATTTAACTGTAGGCGATGAAGTAGAAGTTAAAGTATTAACAGTAGCTGATGATGGAAAGATTAGTTTATCTATTAAAAAAGCTAAAGAACGTCCAAAGCGCCAAGCGCCTAAGAAAGAAGCTAAGCCTGAAGACTTTGAGAAGAAATTATCAAACTTTTTAAAAGATAGTGAGGATAAGTTAACATCTATTAAGAGACAAACTGAATCACGTCGTGGCGGTAAAGGTGCAAGACGATAATGGATTATAATAAAAAGAGGCTAATTAGTTGAGCCTCTTTTTATTTTGACAAGATCAAATGACTTTTTGAAAATTGAGGTGTGTAATCATGCTGAAAGTAACTTGGCAACAAGAGGATGATTTAGCTTTAGCTGTTTCGACAGGGATAGATAGCATGTCACTTTTACACATGTTAAATACAACTTATAAAGACACATATCATAAGTTAATCTGTTTACATGTCAACCATGGTTTAAGAGAAGCCTCGCGAGAAGAAGCGGAATTTATCAAACGATTTTGCGAAAAACATCATATTGAAATATATATCAAGACATTGGATTTGAGCGAAACAGTTAGTCACAATAAGAGCATACAAGATATCTCTAGACAAATGAGATATGAATGGTTTGATGAAATGATGAAACAAACCGGTAGCGATGTATTGTTGACTGCACACCATATGGATGACCAAAAAGAAACCATTGCTTATCGACTATTTACTGGGAGAATTGGCCGTGCACCTTTAGGTATTCAACAAGTTCAAAAAAGAAATGATTATATGATTTGTAGACCATTGTTAAATGTATCCAAATCATTTATAAAACAATATCAACAAGAAAATGATTTTAAGTACTACGAAGATGATTCAAATAAAGATAGTAAATATACTCGCAACTATTTACGAAATCAATTGTTGCCTGTTATTGAAGAAAGATCAGAATTTTCAACAGATCATTTACTGGATTTAAATCAATGGATGAATGATGCAAGAAAATTAATTATAACTGCAGCAGATGATTTTATTGCTAATGAAATAAAACAGTCTGATCAAGTTGAAATTAATCGAGATGCATTTAATCAGCTGAACGATTTAGTTAAGGTTCAAGTATTAGATCAATTAATGGCTCAATATGTTAAACGAAGATATAGTGAGAAGTCATATAAAGAATGGATGCACGTATTTAATAATTTTTCAAAACAATCCGTCATTCCTATATCTGATGATTGGCAGTTTATAGTAGCATATGATAAATTATTACTATGTGAAGATATTGAGTTCAATGTAAATTCTAAATTTATAAATCGTAATGAACAATATGTATTTGGGAATTGGTTAATTGAAACGAAAGACATAGCATCGCCTTTATTTGTAAGAACGAGAATGTCTGGAGATCGTGTTCAGTATTATAACCGGGGAAATAAACATCACAAAAAAGTTAACAGAATCATGATTGACAACAAGATTGACATACATAAAAGAAACAATTGTCCAATTATTTTAAATGGTGATGACATAATTGCAATTGGTGATTTTTGGATAGATTCTAACTTTAAAAACGCACTAACTATTACTTATATTGGAGATGACTTTAATGAAAGACTCGATTAAGTCTGTTGTATTATCAGAAGAACAGATTCAAGAAAGATGCAAAACATTAGGAAAGCAAATCACAGAGGATTATAATGGGAAGACACCTATTTGTGTAGGTATTTTAAAAGGTTCAATCATGTTTATGGCTGATTTAATTAAATACATTGATACACATGTAGAATTAGACTTCATGGATGTTTCTAGTTATCACGGTGGTACAGAATCAACTGGAGAAGTTAAAATTTTAAAAGACTTAAGTACTTCTGTTGAAAATAGAGATGTCATTATCATTGAAGATATTTTAGAAACAGGTACAACTTTAAATTCTATCGTTGATTTATTGAAATACAGAAATGTTAATTCTATTGAAATCGTAACATTGTTAGACAAACCGATGAAACGTAAAGTAGATATCGAAGCTAAATATGTCGGAGAAAAAATTCCTGATGAATTTGTAGTAGGATATGGACTTGATTATGCTGAGAAATATCGTAATTTACCATACATTGGTACACTTAAACCAGAAATATATCAATGATGCGTATAAGCAAGTTTAATTACTAGCGTATGAAATTACAAATATGGTAAAATTTTTGTTAGTTTTATTAATTGAGTAGGAGGACAAATTGAATGCAAAAAGCTTTTCGTAATATATTAATGATCGCGCTTTTAGCTATCGTCCTATTTGGTGTATTCCAGTTCATTAATGGCAATGGACAATCACCAAAACAGCTTACATATAATGAGTTTATGACGAAGCTAGAAAAAGGCGATTTAAAAACGTTAACTATTCAACCAGAACAGAATGTTTATATGGTTAGCGGTGAATTAAAAAAAGGTAAAGATGAAACATATACATCTTCTATTTTATTTAATAATCAAGATGACTTGAAAAAAATAACAGCAACTGCTGAGAAACAAGATGATTTGAAATTTAATGTTAAAGAAGAAGAAAAACAAAGTGTGTTTGTTAGTGTATTAACAACGCTTATCCCAGTTTTAATTATTGCATTTTTATTCATCTTCTTCTTAAGCCAAATGCAAGGCGGCGGCGGTGGCGGCGGCCGAGTAATGAACTTTGGTAAGTCAAAAGCCAAGCTATATGATAATCAGAAGAAACGTGTGAGATTCTCTGATGTAGCAGGTGCCGATGAAGAGAAACAAGAGTTAGTGGAAATAGTTGATTTCCTTAAAGATAATCGTAAATTCAAGAAAATGGGTGCGCGTATTCCGAAAGGTGTCTTACTAGTTGGTCCTCCAGGTACAGGTAAAACATTACTTGCTAGAGCTGTAGCAGGTGAAGCGGGTACACCATTCTTCTCAATCAGTGGTTCAGACTTCGTTGAGATGTTCGTTGGTGTCGGTGCAAGTCGTGTGCGTGACTTATTCGAGAACGCTAAGAAAAATGCACCATGTATTATCTTTATAGATGAGATTGATGCTGTTGGTCGTCAACGTGGCGCTGGTGTTGGTGGCGGTCACGATGAACGTGAACAAACATTAAACCAATTATTAGTAGAAATGGATGGATTCGGTGAAAATGAAGGTATCATTATGATAGCTGCAACTAACCGTCCTGATATTTTAGACCCTGCATTATTACGTCCTGGACGTTTCGATAGACAAATCCAAGTTGGACGACCAGATGTAAAAGGACGTGAAGCAGTACTTAAAGTACATGCTCGTAATAAACCGTTAGACGAAACTGTTGACTTAAAAGCAATTTCTCAAAGAACGCCTGGTTTCTCTGGTGCAGACTTAGAGAACTTGTTAAATGAAGCATCATTAGTAGCAGCACGTTCTAACAAAACGAAAATTGATATGAGAGATATCGAAGAAGCGACGGATAGAGTTATTGCAGGTCCAGCTAAGAAAACAAGAATGATTTCTGAAAAAGAAAAAAATATTGTTGCTTATCACGAAGCGGGTCATACAATTATCGGTTGTGTATTAGATGAAGCAGAAATGGTTCATAAAGTTACAATCGTTCCACGTGGTCAAGCTGGTGGATATGCAATGATGCTTCCTAAAGAAGATCGTTACTTTATGACTGAACCAGAATTATTAGATAAGATAGTAGGTTTACTTGGTGGTCGTGTATCTGAAGAAATAAACTTTGGAGAAGCATCAACAGGTGCTCATAATGACTTCCAACGTGCAACAAACATTGCGCGTAAGATGGTTACTGAATATGGTATGAGTAAAAAATTAGGTCCATTACAATTCGGTAGTACGGATAGTGGACAAGTATTTTTAGGTAAAGATATGCAATCTGAACCAAATTATTCAGACCAAATTGCTTATGAAATTGATTCAGAAGTACAACGTATCATTAAAGAACAATACGAACGTTGTAAACAAATTCTAACTGAACATAAATCACAATTAGAATTAATTGCTAAGACGCTTCTAGTAGAAGAAACATTAGTAGCTGAACAAATTCAATCGTTATTCCATGAAGGTAAGTTACCAGAAGTTAAATATGATGATTCTCATCTTAACCAAAATGAAGACTCAGATGAAGATAAATATGAAGGTGACTTAACGCAACAAGAAGGTACATTAGATATTGACGATGATGAAGTTGGTAAATCATATGAAGAAGTAAAAGAAGAAGTGTCACATGAAAAACGTCGTGAAGACACAGATTCAGATAGTGATTCAGATGAACCAGCCCATGAACAAGAGCCAAATATCGATGACCTAGGTGACAATAAACCGACAGATCGTAAAGAATAATTTCACAAAGTCCCTTTCAACAATTTGATTGAGAGGGGCTTTTTTTAAAGAAGGAGTATAAAACATGACAAAAGATTATTTAGTAAGAGGATTAGCTTTCAATGATGAAGTGAGAGCTTTTGCTGTTCAAACAACAAATACAATACAAGAAGCACAAACACGCCATTACACTTGGCCAACTGCATCAGCAGCATTAGGTAGATCAATGACAGCTGGTGTGATGATGGGATCAATGCTAAAAAATGAAGAAAAATTAACGGTAACAATTGATGGTGGAGGACCTATTGGTAAAATTATGGTCGATGCTAATGCGAAAGGTAAAGTAAGAGGATACGTACAAAATCCTCAAACGCATTTTCCATTAAACGATCAAGGTAAATTAGATGTTAGACGTGCTGTTGGAACAGATGGTATGTTAAGTGTCGTTAAAGATATCGGATTGAAAGATTAC
Source organism: Mammaliicoccus sp. Q-M61 (assembly GCF_022386055.1). Classification (NCBI taxonomy): domain Bacteria; kingdom Bacillati; phylum Bacillota; class Bacilli; order Caryophanales; family Staphylococcaceae; genus Mammaliicoccus; species Mammaliicoccus sp. Q-M61. The sequence goes on along the minus strand of NZ_JAJNJL010000015.1, from coordinate 5,207 downwards.
TTCACAGGTTCTACACCAATTGTTTCAGGAGAACTTGGCGAAGATTTCACTTATTATTTTGTAACAAGTGAACAAGTACCTTCAGCAGTTGGTTTAGGTGTATTAGTAAATCCTGATAATACAATTAAAGCAGCAGGAGGTTTCATCATTCAACTTATGCCTGGTGCATCTGAAAAAACAATTTCAGCAATTGAAGAAAAAATTAATCAAATGGAACCTGTATCGAAATTGATCGATAGAGGATTATCACCAGAAGAAATAATTGAAACAGTATTAGGTAAAGAAAATACTAGAATTATTGACCATATGGATGTTGAGTTCAAATGTAATTGTTCTAGAGAAAAATTCCTGAATGCAATTAAAGGTCTTGGAGAAGCAGAAATTGATGCAATGATTAAAGAAGATCATGGTGCTGAAGCAGAATGTCATTTCTGTAGAACAAAGTATCAATATAGCGAAGAAGAATTAATCGAACTTAAGAATGCACTTTAATTTAGTAAATACTTTCACTTTATATGAAGTTTTGTTATAATCATTATATCCGATAAATAAACTAGGGTATAAAAACTGTTTAGGAGTGAAGCGTAAATGGCTAAGAGAGTAAATAATATTGTAGAATTAATTGGAGATACACCTGTAGTTAAATTAAACAAAGTAGTTGAAGAAGGTTCAGCAGACGTTTATGTAAAATTAGAATATCAAAACCCAGGTAGCTCAGTTAAAGATAGAATTGGTTTAGCGATGATTGAAGCTGCTGAAAAAGAAGGCAAAATCAAACCGGGCGACACAATTATTGAGCCAACATCTGGTAACACAGGTATCGGTTTAGCAATGGTTGCAGCAGCTAAAGGTTATAATGCTGTATTTGTAATGCCAGATACAATGAGTAGCGAACGTCGTGCTTTATTAAAAGCTTATGGCGCTGAATTAGTATTAACACCTGGTGCAGAAGGCATGAAAGGTGCTATCAAAAAAGCTAAAGAATTAAAAGAAGAAAAAGGCTATTTTGAACCACAACAATTCGAAAACCCAGCGAACCCTAAAGTCCATGAATTAACAACTGGTCCTGAACTTGTTGAACAATTTGAGGGTGTTCAAATTGACGCTTTCTTAGCTGGTGTAGGTACTGGTGGTACTTTATCTGGAGCAGGTAAAGTGCTTAAAGAAAAATATCCTAATATTCAAATAGTTGCGATTGAACCAGAAGCTTCTCCTGTTTTAAGTGGTGGTTCACCAGGTCCTCATAAATTACAAGGTTTAGGTGCAGGTTTCGTACCAGATACTTTAAACACAGATGTTTATGACGATGTTATTAAAGTAGGTAATGAAGAAGCAATGGAAATGTCTAGAAAAGTTGCTAAAGAAGAAGGTATCCTAGGTGGTATTTCATCTGGTGCTGCAATTGTAGCTGCATTGAAAAAAGCTAAAGAACTAGGTGAAGGCAAAACTGTAGTAACAGTTCTTCCAAGTAATGGTGAACGTTACCTATCTACACCACTTTACGCTTTTGAAGACTAATTGATAAATAAATGATTATAAAATAAGTATCACGTCTATAATAAATAACTTTTGAAGTTATTTCATTTAGGCGTGATTTTTTAAATTTGTTATAATAAATTTATCTATGAAAAAGGAAGGAAGACTATCTTGGTGAATACGAAAATTATGGGTATATTAAATGTTACGCCAGATTCATTTTCTGACGGTGGTTCATATAATAGTGTAGATAAAGCAAGACAACACGCTGAGAAACTTATCTCAGAAGGTGCGGATATTATTGATATCGGTGGTGTATCTACTCGCCCAGGTTATACAGAAGTAAGTTTAGAAGAGGAATTGGATAGAGTTATTCCAGTTGTTGAAGCGCTCAGTGATTTAGATGTTCAACTTTCAGTAGATACATACAGAAGTAAAGTTGCTGAAGAATCTTTAAAAAGAGGCGTAACGATGATTAACGACCAGTGGGCTGGTTTATATGATCCGAATATATTGAAAGTCGTTGCAGAATATAATGCTGAAATTGTGTTAATGCATAACGGCGATGGCAAGAGAGATGTTCCGGTAATGGAAGAATTATTGCTTACTTTATTAAAACAAGCAAACCAAGCAGAAATTTGTGGCATACCCGAAAAAAATATTTGGTTAGATCCTGGTATTGGTTTTGCAAAGTCTAGAGAAGAAGAACGTATTGTCATGTCACGATTAGATGAATTGGTCGCTACAGGTTACAATGTGTTGCTTGCGACAAGTAGAAAGCGATTGATCAATGACTTATTAGGTGGCGAAACTAATGTTGATGAACGTGATGAAGGTACAGCAGCAACGACAGCTTACGGAATTGAAAAAGGTGTCCATGCTGTGAGAGTCCATAATGTACAAATGAACAAAAGAGTAGCTAAGACGATAGATGCTCTGAAGGAGATTCGATTAAATGGATAGAATAATATTAGAAGGCATGTCTTTTTACGGATACCATGGTGCAATTGAAGCGGAAAATGAACTAGGACAAATATTTATAGTAGATTTAGAATTATATTTAGATCTTTCTGAAGCGGGCGAAACAGATGACTTAGAAAAGACTGTTCACTACGGTGAAGTATTTGAAGTTGTCAAAGAAATTATGGAAGGTAAACCAGTAAAATTAATCGAACATCTTGCAGAACGTATTGCAAAAGAGCTATTTTCGCACTATAATCGAGTATTGGAAACCAAAGTTAAGATTACTAAAAATAATCCACCGATACCTGGACATTATAAAGGTGTGGGTATTGAGATAGTGAGGAAGAGATAAATGCATACTGCATATTTAGGTTTAGGCAGTAATATGGGAGATAGGCAACATCAACTGCAAGAAGCTGTTAAATTGTTGAATGAAATTGACGGTATTCAAGTTATTCAAGAATCTCCAATATATGAAACGAAACCAGTAGGATACACAGACCAACCTGATTTTTTAAATATGTGTATTGAAATCTCAACTGAATTAGAATCATCTGAATTATTAAAAGTTTGTATGATGATAGAACAACAACTTCATCGTGTTCGAGTTGAAAGATGGGGACCACGTACAATTGATATAGATATTTTATTATATGATCAATCCGTTATTCAATCACCAGAACTAGAAGTACCTCATCCTAGAATGACTGAAAGAGCATTTGTGATGATACCTTTGAATGATATTGCCTCAAATGTTGTGGAACCTATATCGAAGAAATATATTTGGGAGCTATTGCCAAACGATGAACATGTAGTAAGGTATAATGGTGAAAGTAAATAATCTACGTGTGGTTTAAATAAAATAACAAGTGTAATTTAAATAAGGAGTGGAAAATCATGTCAGAAGAAATGAATGACCAAATGTTGGTTCGTAGAGAAAAATTACAAGAATTAAAAGATTTAGGTATCGATCCTTTCGGTAAGAAATTTGTCCGCAGTGGAGACTCTAAATCATTACACCAAGAATGGGACGAATTCAGTAAAGAAGAATTACATGATAAAGAAGACGAATCAGCTGTTGCTATCGCAGGTCGTTTAATGACTAAAAGAGGTAAAGGTAAAGCTGGATTTGCACATGTTAAAGATATTACTGGTCAAATTCAAATCTATGTTCGTAAAGACCAAGTGGGTGACGAACAATTTGAAATATGGAAACATGCAGATTTAGGTGATATCGTAGGCGTAAAAGGTGTTATGTTTAAAACGAATACTGGAGAATTATCTGTTAAAGCGAAAGAATTTACTGTTTTAACTAAATCTTTACGTCCATTACCAGATAAGTATCATGGTTTACAAGATATTGAACAACGTTACCGTCAGCGTTACCTAGATTTAATTACAAGTGAAGAATCAACTAAAACATTCATTACAAGAAGCCAAATTATTCAAGAAATGAGAACTTACTTAAATAATAAAGGTTTCTTAGAAGTAGAAACACCAATGATGCACCAAATCGCTGGTGGTGCTTCAGCTCGTCCTTTCGTAACACATCACAATGCGTTAGATGCTACTCTATACATGAGAATTGCAATTGAATTACACTTGAAACGATTAATCGTAGGTGGATTAGAGAAAGTATATGAAATTGGAAGAGTATTCCGTAATGAAGGTGTATCTACAAGACATAACCCTGAATTTACAATGATTGAATTGTATGAAGCATATGCTGATTACAACGACATTATGGATTTAACTGAATCTATGGTAGCAGCAATCGCTGAAAAAGTATTAGGTTCTACAACTGTACAATATGGCGAAGAATCTATAGATTTAGCACCTAATTGGAGAAGATGGCATATGGTTGATGCCGTTAAAGAATATACTGGTGTAGATTTCTATGAAGTTAAAACTGATGAAGAAGCACATGCTTTAGCAAAAGAACATAATATAGAAGTAGAAGATCGTATGACATATGGTCATATTCTGAATGAATTCTTCGAACAAAGAGTAGAAGAGAAACTTATTCAACCTACATTTATTTATGGACACCCAATCGAAATATCACCATTAGCTAAGAAAAATCCTGAAGACCCAAGATTCACTGATAGATTCGAATTATTTATTGTTGGTAGAGAGCATGCAAATGCATTTACTGAATTAAATGATCCAATTGATCAACGTGAAAGATTTGAAGCACAAATGAAAGAAAAAGATCAAGGTAACGATGAAGCACATGAAATGGATGATGACTTTATTGAAGCACTTGAATATGGTATGCCTCCAACAGGTGGTTTAGGTATTGGTATTGATAGATTAGTTATGTTATTAACAAACTCTGCATCTATTAGAGATGTATTACTATTCCCGTATATGAGACAAAAATAAATGTAACTAAAAGCCGTGCACAATTCCATATTGTGTGCGGTTTTATACTTTTGAAAGGCTTTAAAACGCCAATATAGAAGTTTTTTAAAGAAATATAAACTTTTTTGTTGTAAAGTGTTGACGAGTGTTTCTAAATTGTGTATTATATAAAGGTCGCTGAAAACAAGCGCATATCAATTCGAGATGTTTGTAAAGAAAGTTAATAAGGTGTAAAATTTACTATTGAAAAGCCTTGATGAGTTCTTTATAATATATAAGGTAAGACAAAAACGAAACAACATTGTCTGGTGGTGATAGCAAAGAGGTCACACCTGTTCCCATGCCGAACACAGAAGTTAAGCTCTTTAGCGCCGATGGTAGTTGGGCTTACGTTCCGCGAGAGT
>NZ_JAJNJL010000014.1:0-50363 GCF_022386055.1 Mammaliicoccus sp. Q-M61 | reverse complement strand
GAGTCGGCTCTGGTGTTGGTTCTGGCATTGGCTCCGGTGTTGGCTCTGGTGTTGGCTCCGGAGTCGGCTCTGGTGTTGGTTCTGGACTTGGCTCTGGTGTTGGTTCCGGTGTTGGTTCCGGTGTAACAGCAGCATCGCCTAAGTCTTGAATTCTGACATGGTAAGCACCTTCGTAATCTACATTTTCTGTAACGAGATGAATTTTAATGATTGCATTATAGAGTTCTTGACCTTCTACAATAGGGAATAAGATTGTTCTTGTATCTTTTTCACTATCTTTATCAATAATAATAGGACGTTTATATCCATCTTCACCTTCTACTTGGAAATCTTTCCACATTGAATCATGTTTTAAAGTAACAGCTAACATCTTCTTACCGTCATATTCAACTACTTTAGCAGGATGTTCAACTTCGAAGTCCATATGCGATTGTTCATCTTTAGAACTATGCAATACTTTAAAGTTTCTATCTTTTGCTTTTGACATATCTACATTTGTAACGGGTGCTTTTTCAAATTCTGTTACAGCAGATTTTAATTCTTTATCTAATTTTTCTTTAAGTACTTTTAACTCTTCTTGAAGTTGTGCTTTTTCATCATCAGATACTTTATTGATTAATTTTTCAAGTTCACGAACTTTATCTTCTAAAGTTATCGCTTTGTCATATTTCTCTCTATCTTTTTGTTTCTTATACTCGTCTTCTGTAACATAATCAGAAGCGTCTTTAGTAATTGGTTTAGCAAATACGATATGACCAAGTTCATGTTCAGACTTTTCGCCAAATATTAATGAAGAACCTTTTATTTTTAATTCTTTCGTGTTCTCATTAACTTTAACTCTAATAGTTGCGACTTCATTTTCTGTATCAAATGATACAACGTCGTAGTCTAACTTTTTATCACCATCAAAGAGGTCAAACTCAACCCATGTAGAAGGCGCATCTACGCGTAACTCTAATACTGGTTGATCACCATCAAAAATCACACTTGCTGGGTCTTTAATCATAGCCCCATAGTAGAACATTTCTGAATCATCTTTAGGGTTGATAACTTTAAAGTTAATTGGTCGTTTTTCACCATCAACTTTTTTATTATGAATGTCTTTGTTTTTAACATCTTCTCTTAATTTTGAAGTTTCTTCTTTTGGCTTTTCTGGTTCTACTTTTGGTGCTTCTGGAACTGCATTATCAAAAATAACACGTGTTGTATATTTGTTATCATAGTTAATAAAAGGTACAACGATATGTACTTTTGATGTAAGTTCTGAAACGCCTGATGGTACTTCAACTTTAACAACACGTTTATCATCATTTTCTTCTAATGTTGTCATATTAAGTTTTTCATCACCATTATATAATTCAAACATCTTCCACCAGCTAGGATGTAATAATGTGAAATTCAAATAGTTTTTCCCATTTTCTTGGCTTAATTTTGATGGATGTTCTAAATAATCATCCATTACAGATTTTGCATCTTCTGTTTCTTTCTTAACGATAAATCCAAAGTCTTGTGCTTCATTTTCTTCAGATACAGCACTTTTCTCTTTATCATTTGTTGCTTCACTAGTTGCAGTTGAACGTGTTGGTTGAGCAGTAGCTGTTTCTTCAGTTGCTACTTTGTCTTCTGATTCATTCGATTCTTTAGATGAAGTTAATGCTTCCTCGTCTTTAGATACTGTCGTTTCTTTATTTGAAGCTGGTGTTTCAGTTTCTTCTTTTACTTCAGTTTCTTTATCTGAACTTGTTTCATCTTTTGTAGCTGTTTCTTCAGAAGCTGGTGTTTCTTCAGAAGCTGGTGCGGAGTTTGTATCTTCCGCTTCAGTCACTTCATTTTCTTCAGCTACATCAGTATTAGGAGTAGCTTCTTTATCTGTATTTTCTGATTCTGCTGATTCTGCTGTTTCAGTAGCTGTAGCATCGTTAGCTTCTGATGGCTCGCTTTGACTATCATCTGTAGCAGTCGCCGCTTCATTTACTGTATCAACTTTATCTTCCATTGCATTAGCTGTTTGACCTGCTCCTAAAAACAAAGTCGCACCAATTGCAATTGAAGCTATCCCTCCCGACAATTTTCTAATTGAAAAATGATGTTGTTTCTTGATTGTAGAACGATTCTTGTTGTTTTCTTGCTGTTTTGTCATATTCATCTCTCCCGTATTTTAAAGTCGATAATGATAATCGTTATCATTTGTCAATTCAAAATTATACCATCTAATCAAAAATTTAGGAATATATAAATGGATATTTTTGTCATTTTTTTGACAGATTATACTCGTCTAAATGAGTCCACAAAAAAATCAGCTTAGGACATGTTCATCCTAAACTGATTTAACCTTATTTATTCAGCTACTTTAATAACTTGTTTACCAAAATTATCGCCTGTAAATAACTTACGGAATGCATTTGGAATTTGGTCAAATCCTTCATCTATAGTTACTTCGGATTTAATTTTCCCTTCTTGTACCCATTGTGCTAACTGTTCACTTGATTCTTTAACATCTTCATTAAATTGTGCAACAATGAATCCTTGCATCAATGCTTGGCTTTTAATCAATGTTTGTTGAATACGTGGTCCAATATCTTCGCCTTTAAGATTATATGAAGAAATTGCGCCACAAACTGGTATACGCGCAAATTTATTTAAATGTTTAAACACTTCATCTGAAAGAGCACCACCAACATTTTCAAAATAAACATCAATACCATTTGGAACGGCTTTTTCTAATGCTTCAGCAAAGTCATCTTTCTTATAATCTATACCTTCGTCAAAGCCTAATGTTTCAGTTAAGTAATTTACTTTCTCTGATCCGCCTGCAATGCCTACTACGTGCGCACCTTTCAACTTAGCAATTTGTCCTACGACAGAACCAACCGCACCAGATGCAGCTGAAACAACTACTGTTTCACCTTCTTGAGGTTTACCAATTTTCAAGAGTCCTTGATAAGCTGTCATACCAGGCATTCCTAGTACACTTAAATATAGGTATAACGGTACTTCAGTTGACGGAATTTTAGTAACATATTTTTCATTGATTGTTATATATTTTTGCCAAGGTAAAATACCTGTTACAATATCGCCTTCTTTAAGACCAGAAGCATTTGATTGAACGACTTCTGCAACGATATGGCCGTTAAATGGTTTATCTAATTCATAAGACTGCGTATAACTTTTAGAATCATTCATACGTCCTCTCATGTATGGATCTACAGAAACATATATTGATTTTAATAATACTTCTTCATTATTTGGTTCTTTCACTTCTATTTCTTCATAACGAAATACATCATCTTGAGGGATACCTTCAGTTCTTTTAGCTAATACAATTTGTTCATTTTTCATGGATTATCCTCCTCATTTATAAAAAACAATTACTTACTTTACGCTTGTCAATATTAAACGTGATTATTGAGTGAGTCAAACAGTCTGTTCAAAAATTGATTTATCTAAACTTTTATCATATTTTATTTAAAATTCACTAAACTTTCAAATTAAATACATAATAATTCCTTTTTAAAAATAAAATTACACTAATAGAATTATTTAAACATATAGAATTTTTAGACAAATCTCTGTATAATTGTCTGCCGGAGGTGCAACATGAATCAATTTTTCAAGAAGAAAGAACACCTTTCTTCTCAATCAAATAAAAAACTTAAACAAACACTCGGCGCTTTTGATTTAACCATGCTTGGAGTCGGAGCTGTTGTTGGTAGTGGTATTTTTATCTTACCTGGTGAAATCTCCTCTACAATAACTGGTCCTGGAATTATGCTTTCATTTATTATCGCTGCAATCGGATGTGGTTTAGCAGCTTTATGTTATTCTGAATTTTCATCAAAAATTCCACAAGCTGGTAGCGCCTATACATATAGTTATTATGTTTTTGGTGAAGGTATTGCTTGGATATTAGGTTGGGCATTATTACTTGAATATGGCTTAGCAATAGCAGCAGTCGCAAGTGGCTGGTCTTCATATGTCGTTAACTTATTATCTGGTATGAATATCCATGTCGTAAAAGCTTTATCTGGTTCATATGACCCATCTAGTGGTCATTATTTTGATTTACCAGCATTTATTATCATTATGATCATTGGCGCATTATTAATTATTGGCGTAAAAGAATCTACGCGCATCAATAATATTATGGTGATTGTCAAAATAATGGTCGTCCTACTCTTTATAATAGTAGGTATTTTTTACGTTAAACCTGATAATTGGAGTCCATTCTTACCATTTGGTTTCAATGGTGTGTTAACAGGTGCTTCAATGGTGTTCTTTGCATATATTGGATTTGATGCAGTATCATCTGCTGCTGAAGAAGTTAAAAATCCTCAAAAGAACATGCCAATCGGAATTATTGGTGCATTAACGATTTGTACGATTTTATACATTATCGTTTCAGCTGTACTTACAGGTGTCGTACCCTATCAAAATTTAGAAGGTGTTGGCGCACCAGTTGCTTATGCATTACAATCCATTAATCAAAATTGGATAGCTGGATTCCTGTCACTAGGTGCAATCGTTGGTATGACAACAGTTATCTTCGTCATGTCTTATGGCGGAACGCGTTTAATATTCGCGATGAGTAGAGATGGTTTACTTCCAAAAGTCTTCTCTAAAACGAACCAAAAGCAAACTCCCGTACAAAATACTGTCATTCTCACATTATCTATGGGAATCGTATCAGGTCTTGTACCTTTATCAGAACTCGCTTCATTAATTAATATCGGTACTTTATTTGCATTTTGTACCGTTTCAATAGGCGTTCTGTTCTTAAGAAGAAATCGTACATTACCATCAGAAGGCTTTAATGTACTTTTATATCCTGTATTACCAATCGTATCCTTTATCATCTGTTTATACTTGATGACAAACTTAACACGTACAACTTGGGTAGCATTTATTATATGGTTTATTTTAGGAATTATCATGTACTTTACGTATGGAATAAGACACTCAAAATTAAGAACCAAATAAATTTTTCAATTCCAAGATTTCAAAATTTACAATTCTATCACTTTCTGTCATGATTCAAATATAGAAATCAAATTGATAGAGAGAAAGAGGTTATCTTATGTTAATCATAAATGCGAAGTTTGAAGTTCAAGCACAAGCAGTTGAACAATATGAAGCATTGATTAAAGATTTAGTAGCATCATCAAGACAAGAAACAGGAAACATCGGTTACGAACACTTCAAATCAACTGAGTCAGACAATACTTATTTAATGTATGAAATTTGGGAAAACCAAGAAGCTATAGAAGCACATAATAATAGCGAACACTTCCAACAATTTATTAAAAGTGTCAAACCATTATTAGCCGGACCTTCAGATATTAAAGTAAGTGCAAGCAAAGAATAGAACTTACTCGTAGCTGAAGAACTTTATATATAAACGAATAAGCATATCACTAATCTGAGTTTCTCAGATTAGTGATATGCCTATTTTTTGTGTGATTACGATGGGCTAACTTCCATTATTTCGAATTCTGGTAGTTAGAATGCTGTAACTTCCATTATTCTGAATTCTGGTAATTAGAGCGCTGTAACTTCCATTATTCCGAATTCTGGTACTTAGAACGCTGTAACTTCCATTTTTCTGAATTGTGGTAGTTAGAATGCTGTAACTTCCATTATTCTGAATTCTGGTAATTAGATGGGCGCTCACTTAGAGACATTTCTCAGAATTATGTCCCTAACGACGCCTATTACAGACATTTCTCAGAATTCTGTCCCTAACAACTCCTATATCAAACTAAATTCTACCAATTTCTACTTCCAAGCTGGTTTATCTGATCCTCTGACCATCATGACTGTATCGTAATGTCCTGGTGTTTCACTCATTTCTACTTGATCTGTCACACCTACATATGTTCCAAGTGGTGTTTCTGCTTCAAATTGTTCTGGTGCTACGGCACGATGTTCTTCATTACTATTTGCTACTTCTTGTGCATATGCTTTATCAAATATACCTAAAGACATTAAATACGCAGACACTTTACTTAATGATACAGATACACTATAACTACCCCCTTCTACTGCTCGTCTTTCTAATGCTTTAATTGTACCGAGTTCTAACAACCATGAAATAACATAATCATTTACAACAACAATTGGTGGCAATGCGGGTTGTTCATCTGTTCCTTCTAAACTCATGACACCTGTGACACTTCCTGCCGTCTGATCAAATCCATTTCTATCTGACCATGGTCCAGCATGTCCATGTAAATTAACAGAAGCATGTATGATACCTGGTTTCTTCTCTGCTAATGCTTGAGCTGTCACATTGTATTTTCCCATAAATCCATGTCTTTTATTAATGAAGAATATATCTGCATCACTTAACAATTCATCAAATTTATCTCTATGTGACTGTTGATTTGTAATATCTAAATAAGTTGAACGCATTCCGACATTAGAAGTTAAATACATAGTTTCTACTTCTAACTCAGTTGGTCGCCATACATTGAGTACGTCTGCTCCGTGTAATGCTAAACCTCTACCGAGTCCTGCTCCTGCAATAACATGTCCCATTCCTAATACTCTTATACCACTTAATGGTTGTTCTGGGTTCTCAGTGAATGGTATCGGTTCAGATTCTCCTATTTTCTTAATTTCAATGAGTTCTGATTCTGCAATATATTTAAACTGTTCTTCTTCAACAAACTCTTCAACAGAGCGCACGAGCGGCATCACGATACCTTTTTTAGAACCCGCTTCTTCTAGTTCTTTACCATTCCACTGTTTTATCGCTTTAGTAACCGCTTCTTTCGTTCCGCGACAATCTAATAAATCCAATACATGTTCTTTAGCATTTGGATAAGGGTTTAATGGCATTACCCATCTATTATCTTTCGTTTCATAAAAATTAAATCTAAATGGTGTATGTGGATCTTCTTGACCTTTTGCTGGAAATCCATTTAATGTTTCCCATTTTCTTTCATAAAAAGGTGATAATCTTTTTAATGCTTTTCTTATATCGACATGTATGTCTTGTCCTTTACCACCTCGAACTTGCCATAAATGCGCTAAAGCGACTGATTTAGCTGCCAATCCTAATCCTGCTAATCCGGCAATTCGTAATGTACTTGGTAACACTGGATCTTTACCATAGAATGTAACATTACCACCACTATCTGCAGTCGTATAACCAACTGAATTAAGAATTTCTTCTAAAGCTGCTTTTAAATCAAAGTGGTCGTCAGTTACTCTATTCTGTTTATTATTTAACAACGTTTCTTTCAACATTTCGGCATCTTGTTTCAATTTGTTCTCCTCCAATATTTTTCATATTATTATTATAAAAATGTTCGACTTTAAAAAACAATGTGTGTAAAATGAGAAAAGCAACACATTTTCGAATTATGTTGCATTCATAAGAAGGTGAACAATTTGGACAAGAAACAAAAACAATCCAGAAACAAAATTCAGAATGCATTATTAACATGTTTAAATACAACGAGCATTCAATCCATAACAGTTAAACAGTTATGTGAAGAAGCTGAAATCAATCGTTCAACGTTTTATAGACATTATCCATCAATTGAAGTATTAATGTCTCATACGATATCCAGTTACTTTCAACTACTATTCGGTGAGCCTTATAAATTTTATTTAAAACATCATAGCATTAGTGAATCACAATTCTATATCGCTAATAATATCTTTAGCCATATATCCCATAATGTATCTTTCTATCAAACGATGTTCAAACACTATCCTAATTTCTATATTTTGCTTAAAAATCATATTCACCAAAGATATATTATCTTTTTTGAAGATACTGGCGTTCAAAATGACATGATATTAGATAAAGATATTGTCGCTGAGTACGTTGCGTCGGCATATGCAGGTATGATACAAGGTTGGGTCATTAGAGCATTAGACACACCACCTGATGAAATGGCACAAAGATTAATCACACTTAATTCGACAGGTCCTATCAAATTATTAATAGACGCAGAGAAAAGGCCAAGGCAATAAAATCATTTGCCTTGGCTTTATTATAAATTACATAAATTCTGATATTGTTTCTACAATTAAATATATATTAAGCACACTTAGAACTACTGCGAGTATCCAAGATATAATATTAACCCATCTTTTATTGACGAATTGTTTACCCATGATGTCTGGATTACTTGTTGCCATGATTAATGGAATAATACTAAATGGTAAAGCTAAACTTAAAAATACTTGTGTGAAAATTAATAAATCTTCTATTTTTGTATCGCTTGATCCGTATAACCATAAACATATAAATACTGGTATAACTGCGATAACTCTTGTAATGATTCTACGTACCCATGGTTTAAGTTTAATTTTCAAGAAACCTTCCATAACAATTTGTCCTGATAATGTACCTGTTATTGTAGAATTTTGCCCTGAAGCTAATAATGCTATAGCAAATAGTGTACTCATAACAGCGCCACCTATTGCACCGCCTACATGAGAGTGGCTTAAAGCATCATATAAATCAAAGAATCTTCCTAAAGCTTCATGACTACCAAAGAATAATGCTGCGCCTAATACTAATAATAAACAGTTAATAATAAACGCAATTGTTAATTGAATATTAGAATCGATTGTTGCATATTTAATCGCACTTTTTTTACCTTTATCTGTTCTTTCATAATTTCTAGACTGAACGATTGATGAATGTAAATATAAGTTATGTGGCATAATCGTTGCACCAATAATACCTAACGCAATATATAAAGCGCCTTTATTCGTAACAATTTCAGAACTTGGTAAAAATCCTGCCATTAAGGAACCAGCATCCGGTGAAGAAAGATACACTTCAAACATAAAGATAATCAGAACTGTAAATATAAGTACACCTACAATTGCTTCTATTTTTCTAAATCCGAGTTTAATAATTAAAAGTAAAAGTAAAACATCTAATACTGTGATTGTTACCCCTAAAGTTAGTGGAATGTTAAATAGTAAATTTAAAGCAATCGCACTACCTATTACTTCAGCAATATCAGTTGCCATAATCGCTAATTCAGCTAAAATCCATGCAAATACGCCTAAAGATTTATTAGTCATATGCTCCGTAACTTGTGCTAAATCCATCCCACTTGCTATACCTAATCTTGCACACATGCTTTGTAACAGCATAGCAGATAAACTAGATATTAAAATCACAAATAATAATATATAACCGTACTGAGCCCCACCAGACATTGATGTAATCCAGTTACCCGGATCCATATATCCAACTGCTACAAGCAAACCAGGACCTAAATACATTAGGAACTTTCTAAATGCATTTGCTTCAGCATCAAAAGAGACCGTACTATTAATTTCTTCTAAACTTTTGCCCATGTCTAACACCTCTATATCAAGAGGATATACCTATCTATTTAATTTGTAAACATTTTAATTAGGGTAACCTAAACTTATTGTTATAAAAAAAGAATCCAAAGCACATAACGTGCCTTAGACCCTTAAAATATTATACATTTTCTTCTTTTACTAAAGGATTGTCAGGTTTAATAAAGAACCACATGATGATTGCGAATGCTACTGGAACCATCATTAACTGTAATGTCATTGTCCAACCAATTTTATCTGCTAGTAAACCAGCTAAGATTGGACTTAATAATGCACCAATATTGCCCCATAAGTTCATCCAACCTGAAACTGTACCAGAGAAGTTACGTCCTAAGTCTGTAGCAGTTGCCCAGCTCATACCCATTGATAAACCTACACCACCAAGACATAAAGATAACCAGAAAATATTCATATATAAGTTATCTGTAGCTAACGCAAAGTATAGTGATATACAGAATACAACAAATCCAGAAATTGCGATTACACCACGTGCAACAAATTTAGATTTACCTGTAGATAAAATTTTATCTGAAATTGTACCACCTAGCATAATCAATATAAACATTGCTAACCAAGGAGCACCCGCGATAAAGCCCATTTGTTTAAATTCTACATGATATTCTTCGTGAATATATGTTGGTAACCAAATTAAGAATAATGTAATGACAAATTGTACAACAAAATATTGTGCTGCAATTGCATAGAAACTGAAACGTTTGAAGAATACATTCCAAGGTGCAGTTGTTTTACCTGTATCTACAACGTCACGTGTTTCCATAATAAATCTTTTTTCTGCTTCATTAACCATTTTATGTTGTTCTGGTAAATCTTTAGCGATAATCACCCATAAAATTGCAATTAATATGCCAACTAAACCGAAAATATAAAATACTGCTTGCCAACCAAACGCATTCATAATTGCGATTGTTACAATTGGTGCGATTACTGGACCGAAGTATGAACCTGCTAATAATGCAGAAGATGCACGACCTTTTTCATTCTTATTAAACCAGTAACTATTAAATACAGCATTTGATGGGTACATAGGCGCTTCACCTACACCAAATAAGAAACGTACTAAGTATAGTAAGCCATGATTTTTCACAATACCTGTAAGAATTGTGAAAGCACTCCACCATAATAATGCGATTGTTAACATTTTCTTAGGACCAAACTTTTCAGCTAATATACCTGAAGGTACTTGCATTAAAGCATAACCAAGTGAGAAGAATGATGCTAATAGCCCGAATTGAGCTTTGTTCATATTTAAATCTTCCATCATAGGTCCGGCGATAATAGAGATGTTTGAACGATCCATATATGCGATAATCCCTATAATAAAGAATGCAATTGCAAAAAACCATCTTATATTAGTTCTTTTTTCTTTCATATATATCCAACTTTCTTAATTAATTTCCCTTCAAATTCATGTGGTCATATGATGACTCTATTTATTAATAAGTTGAATATAGCACAAACAGGAAACGCTTACAACATAAATTTTAAAGATTTATAATATTATTTCATTGTGAATAAATACACAAATATATAAAATTAAAACCCAGACATATGCCTGGGTTCATTACATGATTACTTTTCATATGGGATAACATTATCGCCATATTCATCTTTAATATATTTCTTCATTTCTTTAGACTGTAGAACTTTCAGAAGTTCTTGGAATTTCTTATCATTTTTATGCCCTTCTTTTACAGCTAATATATTCGCAAATGGTGATGACTTATCTTCAATAGCTATCGAATCTTTCACTGGATTTAGTCCATTATCGATTGCATAGTTTGAATTCATAATGACTAAATCGCCTTCACCACTGTTATATGTTTTAGGTAAAAATTCAGCGCCTTGCTTGTTATTAAAGTTCAAATTCTTTTTATTTTCTATAATATCATCAAATTTAGCATCTTCAATTTTCACTTTTGGATCTATTTTGATCAATCCTTCATTAACAAAGAATGATAAAAATCTTCCTTCTTCAGCTGGGTTGTTAGACACATAAATGGTTGCGCCATCTGGTAAATGTTTCAAATCTTTATGTTTTTTACTATAAACTCCCATTGGCGTTGTGAAAACTTTTCCTACCTCTTCAATTTTATATCCATGTGTTGCTTTTTCAGCTTTTAAGTAAGGCACATGTTGAAATAGATTTGCATCAACATCACCTTTATCTAATAATTTGTTAGGCACTTTATAATCATTCACTGTTTTAACTTCTAAGTCATAACCTTTTTCTTTCATTTTTTCTTTAGCATGTTCAACGACGTCACCATGCGGAGCCGGAGAAGCAGCAACCGTAATCTTTGTATTTTCACTTCCACTAGACTTTCCACACGCAGCTAATAATAAAATAATACCGATAAAACTAACAAACTTTACTAATTTACTCATATGTATACACGCCTCTTTCCGATAAAAAATTAAAAATAAAAAAACTTCCTCTAAAAAATTAGAGAAAGTTAGATAAACCTCCTCTCATCTTCAAAAGTTTAGACAAACTTTATGTGAATTAGCACCTTTCCAAATAGAAGGTTGCTGGGCTTCATAGGGCACATCCCTCAGCCACTCTTGATAAGAGTCTTTTATTATTTTTATTAATCCTATCATCGTACTCAAGATTAGTCAATTTGAAATTTTACACCGGTATATGGGGGTCTTGGATTGGATGGTGGTGATGAGAGCAATAAGATATGTGAGTTGGGTGAAAGTTGGGGGGATTATATAAGTGTGAAGCCATATCTTGGCTTTACTCGGTACTTAAGCCACGACTTCAGCCATCTCTTGGCTTTACTCGGTACTTAAGCCATAACTTGGACTATCTCTTGGCTTTATTCAGCACTTAAGCCATGACTTGGCTCATCTCTTGGCTTTATTCAGCACTTAAGCCACGACTTGCCTCATCTCTTGGCTTTATTCAGCACTTAAGCCACGACTTGGCTCATCTCTTGGCTTTATTCAGCACTTAAGCCACGACTTGGCTCATCTCTTGGCTTTACTCGGTATTTAAGCCACGACTTGGGCCATCTCTTGGCTTTATTCAGCACTTAAGCCACGACTTGGGTCTATCTCTTGGCTTTATTCAGCACTTAAGCCACGACTTCAGCCATCTCTTGGCTTTATTCGGCACTTAAGCCATGACTTGCCTCTTCTCTTGGCTTTATTCAGCACTTAAGCCACGACTTGCCTCTTCTCTTGGCTTTACTCGGTACTTAAGCCATGACTTGCCTCATTCTAAATAACAAATCCTCCTACTTCACGATTTGATTATCTTCTTTTATATCGGGTAGTGTAATATTACAAACTTTTTTGTCACTTAGCCAACGGATTGTTATATCTATTAAAGGGAGTGGAGACAATGAAGAAAGTTTATCAGTTAATTGGTACGACTGCGTTATCGACGAGTTTATTACTTGGTGTGTCAGCTGTCGAAAATTCTGATCAAGCTATTGCAGCAAATTCAGAGTCAGAAACAACACCTTGGTATAACTATGATGGCTACACATATAATAACCCGTCCTTTGTATTAGATTATAATTTTGTAGAAGCACTTTATGCAGATAATGTAACGATTAATGGTTACCAAACGGAATATGATGCTAAAACAGGCACTGGTGGTCATTCATCTAAAGTCTATGACACAACAATATTAAAAGACGACAATGGTAAAGTTGGTACAATCATGTTTGATGTTAAATCTGGTGTTGTTACAAAGGCTGAATTTAAAAAAGCACATGAAGCAACGATGTTAGTTGATGAAGGAGACCAATATTTAAAATATGGTACTTTAAATCAACATTACCTCGCCTCTTTTGATAAAGATGGTTATTTAGTTCATATGGAAATTGGTGTTATACCTCAATAATTGATATATTCATATTAAAATAAGCGAGATAGAATTCTGATTCCACAGCGTTCTATCTCGCTCTTTTTCATTATTCATGTGTCTCGATACAAAAACTTTCTACATTACAATGTGGACATAATAGCTTTCTTGTTTGATACGTATGATTAGATTTGAACCATTCTGAGAAAATCGGTTTAAATTCATTTTGGCAATTTGGACATAAGTAACTTACAACAGCATAATATTTCTTAACGGCAAATGCTGCATACAATAGTACGAATGGATAAACGATGATAACTGGTTTCCATTTTTTCTGTGTTATCGCCATCGCAATGCTTGTATATTGGCCAATGCCGACAATCATAGATACTAACATAAATTTGCTTCTGAATTTTTTCATTAGTTGATGCTTTTTAGATTTATTTTGTAAATTCAAGACATTAGATACTGGATATTCACTTTCTTCACTTATATTCTTTTTAATAAATTGAATTTGTTTCAATTGGTCACTTTCGTTTTTAATATTTTCCTCTAGTTCAATGATTTTTTCACTTAACAGTACATTGAGTGTGTTGATAGACTCATTTGATTTCAACAATTCTTTAATTTCTTTCAAAGAAAAATTCATACCTTTCAAAATCAATACAATCTTTAATTGATTCAAATCCGCTTCTGTATATAATCTTCTATTATTCTCAGATGTTTCACTTGGACTGACAATACCTTTCTTATCGTAATATTGTACTGTACGAACTGTTACATGACATCTCTTAGCTACTTCTCCTGTAGTCATTTGCATATTAACCACTCCTCGTATTATTGGTTTTTATACTTATATTCTATTTTATGACGTAGCGTCACAATCAACTTAAAAATACAAATTAATTTACTTTATAGTCGGTCAGACTGCCGGAACTCTAAAAACCTTTCATTCCTATAAAACTGGTGTGTACAGCGATTTGAAAACGTTTGATATTTACAACGGAATTTGACTATTAATTTTATAAGCGTATAATATTGTCCCGTGCTTTAATTTTAACAATAAAAACAAACAAAAATTGATTAAAAATTAGAATGGGAGATTGGATGAGTAATCATAACGAAAACAAAAAAATTAACCTGACCCAACTCGTACTATTAGGACTTGGTTCTTTAATCGGTTCTGGATGGTTATTTGGGGCATGGGAAGCATCATCAATTGCAGGTCCTGCCGCAATTATATCTTGGGTAATAGGCTTTATTGTTATAGGATCTATAGCTTATAACTATATTGAAATTGGAACAATGTTCCCACAATCTGGTGGTATGAGTAACTACGCGCAGTATACACATGGTTCACTGCTTGGTTTCATAGCATCATGGGCAAACTGGGTATCATTAGTAACGATTATCCCTATCGAGGCTGTATCAGCTGTTCAATACATCAGCTCTTGGCCATGGGATTGGGCTAAACCTACTAGCCAACTTATGCATGATGGTTCAATTAGTAATATTGGATTATTTGCAGTATTTATTATCATTATTATTTTCTCATTATTAAATTATTGGTCAGTTAAACTATTAACATCATTTACAAGTTTAATATCATTCTTCAAATTAGGTGTGCCACTTGTAACGATTATTATGTTAATTATTTCTGGATTTGATACAGGAAACTATGGTTCATCAATAGGAGAATTTATGCCGTATGGTAGTGCACCAATATTTGCTGCTACAACAGCGTCTGGTATTATATTCTCATTTAACGCATTCCAAACAATTATTAACATGGGATCTGAAATTCAAAATCCTGAAAAGAATATTTATAAAGGTATATTAATTTCACTTTCTTTAAGTGCTGCATTATATATTATTTTACAAAGTACATTTATTACATCTATGCCAGCAGACATGCTTTCTGAAAGTGGTGGTTGGAGCGGTATTAATTTCGACTCACCATTTGCTAACTTAGCCATCATTTTGGGATTAAACTGGCTAGCTATTCTATTATATTTAGAAGCCGTTGTATCACCATTTGGTACAGGTGTTTCATTCGTAGCGATTACTGGTCGTGTATTACGTGCAATGGAGAAAAACGGTCATATTCCTAAATTCTTAGGTTCTATGAACGAAAAATACAACATTCCACGTGTCGCAATTGTATTTAACGCTATCGTCAGTATGATTATGGTTTCTTTATTTAGAGACTGGGCAGTATTAGCAAGTGTTATCTCTACAGCAACACTTGTTGCATATTTAACTGGTCCAACAACTGTTATTTCATTAAGAAAAATGGCACCGAATATGCATAGACCATTCCGTGCGAAAATGCTTGGCTTTATGGCGCCATTTTCATTCGTTGTTGCATCACTCGCAATATATTGGGCTATGTGGCCAACAACAGCACAAGTTATATTTATTATCATTTTAGGTTTACCAATTTACTTCTTCTATGAATATAAGACAAATTGGACAAATACTAAAAAACAAATTGGTGGTAGTATTTGGATCATCGCATACCTTATCATTCTTGCTTTCTTATCATTTATCGGAAGTAAAGAATTTAACGGACTTAATTGGATCCACTACCCATATGATTTCATCGTCATTGCAGTTGTTGCACTTGTATTCTATAAATTAGGTACAACAAGTTACTTTGAAGGTATTTATTTCAAACGCGCGAAGAAAATCAATAAAAAAATGAAAGAAAACTTACCAGATGAAACTCAAGAATAATGATTAATTAAAAGCAATCGCTAATCGAGCGATTGCTTTTTTTATGTTCTTATCCCCTTTTTACCCCTTTTCTTACTTAAGTTAAATCTACTATGTATTCAATTTTAATAATATTCATGCATTTAAAATTATTCGTTGTGTCTTACAAACGTTGTCATATCAGTATAATCACAAAGGTGTACACAAAAGTTAATAACATTTGTGATTAAAGCTTGTACAACTCTTTGATGACCTGTGTTAAATTATGACTAACAACAAAGGAGGTATTCAAAATACAAAAAGAAAACTTTAATATCATTTCAGAAATGATTAAAAATCCAAAAGTAAAAGGCAAAGACTTAGAATCAATGTTTAACATTTCACGCAGACAACTTGGGTACAGGATTCAAAAGTTAAATGACTGGTTTAAAGAACATGATTATCCGGAAATCGAACGAACTAGCCAAGGTTATTTTATCGTTGATGAAACCATTAAAGATTTTCTTAATGTTCCAATTGAATCCACCTATCAAGAGAATGAGCAGGTATATACCGCATACCAACGTGCACACCTCATTTTATTGATGTTGTTTAGTGAAGAAGAAGGTCTTTCATTAAATCACTTCTCAATTGATTTAGAAGTCAGTAAAAATACGATTCTAAATGATATTAAGAAATTGAAAGAACTTTTACAACCATACGAAGTTAATCTGAAATATAGTCGTACAAATGGTTATTACTTAGCTGGTAGTGAATTTGAAATTCGAAGGCTTCTTATGAGGCTCATCGATAAAGTCTTTACAATGCATATTGCTCAGTCTGATATCGTCAAAAGTTTAAGTATTATTGATGAAAAAATTGAATTAATCAATAAACAAATCACTAAAATCGAACAATATTTAGACAGGAAATTCATTGATCAAAGTACACAAACATTACCATATAAACTTTATTTAATTTTACGAAGAATTAAGCATGACAAAATTGTTTCATCATTTTCTATAGGATATGACGATTTATCGGATACGAAAGAATATCAAGCAACAGAAATTTTGACATCGAACTACCCAAATATTCCGAGACAAGAAAAGTTATTCATTACTTTACAGTTGTTGTCAACGAGTGTTCAGTGGTCAGATGTCAGTGATGTTCAACATATCCCAGAACTCAAAAAAGCACTTATAGACATGATTGTTCAATTTGAAAAAATTACTTTTATTAAATTTAAAGATCGAGATTCTTTGATAAACCAATTAATGCTTCATATGGAACCTGCTTTTTATAGAATTCGATATCAATTATCTGATGTAGAAGGTTTGGAAAATTCCTTAAAAGAAGATTATAAAGAACTCTTTCATCTCGTTAAATTATCTTCAAAACCTTTAGAGAAGTTCTTCGGGCAATCATTACCCGAAAATGAAATTGCTTATTTAACCATACTGATTGGTGGCAGTTTAAGAAGGCAAGATGAAGAAATTGAACAAAAAGTAAAAGCAGTCGTTGTTTGTACACAAGGTACATCCATTTCTCAGCTCATGTTACAAGAGTTGCGTAGTGTATTCCCTGAATTTATATTCCTTGATGCATTATCATTACGTGATTTCAATCAGTATGAATTAGACTTTGATATCGTCTTTTCACCGATGCATATCATGACACCTAAAAAATTGTATATCACGAAAACGATATTAACTGCTCAAGAAAAACATGAACTACGACAACATGTATTCGGTCAATTAAATAATACGATGGAAACAGAAATACAAGTCGAAAAAATGATTTCGGCTATTAGAGAACATGCAACAATTCATAATGAATCAGAGCTTTTCAAAATCGTAAAAGCACAATTTGAAGATACGTATGCATATTCATCAGTTAAAGCATCAACATTATCTATTAATAGTACTTTGAACTTACAAGATTTATTACCAACCAATCATATCAATTTTGTAGAGCGCGTAGCTGATATTAAAGAAGCCATTCAATTAACCGCTAATCCGTTAGTAAGAATGAAATATGTCGACCCGCTTTATATAGATAAGATGCATGCAGCATTTGATGATACGTATATGGTTATTAACCAAAATATCGCAATCCCTCATGCTGATGGTGATCAAGTCGTTCATAGAACTGCAATGAGTATGTTGATTTTGAAAGAGCCACTCGAGTTGAGTACTGGATTAAAAGTTCATATCTTCGTAGCAATCGCTGCTACGGATAAGTTCAAACATTTAAGGCCACTACTACAACTGAGAGATATGTCTCAAGACGATGAAGCTATACAACAAATTGTTCAAACAGATTCAAAAATTGATGTATATAAAATCATTCAACACTTTTCAAAAATAGATTAAGTCAAAGGGGTTGCATAATATGCAAGATTTAAAGATCGATGCTTCTAACGTCATTCTAGATTTAGAAGCTAAGACAAATGTTGAAGCGTTGAGTAAGTTGTCAGATGTTATGTATCAAAATAATTATGTTAAAGACACTTACAAAGACGCAGTGATAGAAAGAGAAAAGTCATTTGCAACTGGTTTACCAACTGTATATTGCTCAGTGGCAATCCCACATACCGACATACAACACGTTCAGACGAGATCAATAGGTATTGCAGTACTAAAAGAAACCGTTCCATTTGTCATTATGGGAGAAATTGAAGAAACAACAGATGTGAAATTAATATTCATGTTAGCAATGGATAAAGAAGATGCTCAACTATCATTATTACAAAAACTGATGGGAATCTTCCAAAACGATCAATTACTTGAATTGATTGCCAATGCACAAGATAAACAAACAATTGTAGATGCAATAGATAAAGAATTAAGCGAAGTATAAAAAAATTAACAGGAAGAGTTCGATGTACACATCGACTCAAATTAGGAGGAAATTATTATGAAACAAGTATTAGTAGCATGTGGAGCAGGAATCGCAACGTCAACAGTGGTTAACAACGCAATTGAGGAAATGGCTAAAGAACACAACATTAAAGTAGATTTAAAACAAATCAAAATCTCTGAAGTTGGTGCATACGCTGATACAGCTGATTTATTAGTAACAACAGCAATGACACAAAAAGAATACAAATTCCCAGTTATTAACGCACGTAACTTCTTAACTGGAATTGGTGTTGAAGATACTAAGAAAGAAATTTTAGACGCTTTACAAAGTTAAACAAATTCAAAATTAAAAACTAGCATGAGGTTGGAATAAATCATATTTCATCCTCATTCTTCTAAAAAGAGGATGGTGTAGGGAATGAATGGTTTTGTAAATTTTATTCAAGCATTTCTTGATTTAGGTGCAACGGTAATTTTACCGATTGTCATATTCTTATTAGGGTTATTTTTCAGACAGAAAGTTGGCGCAGCATTTAGATCTGGTTTAACGATTGGTGTTGCCTTCGTAGGTATTTTCTTAGTAATTGATTTACTTGTTAACAATTTAGGACCAGCAGCACAAGCAATGGTTAAAAATTTAGGCGTAAGTTTAAATGTAATCGATGTAGGTTGGCCTGCTACATCATCAATTGCATGGGCATCTGTTATCGCTGCATTTATTATTCCTTTAGGTATTGTGATTAATGTCATCATGTTATTAACTAAAACAACTAAAACAATGAACGTTGATATTTGGAACTTCTGGCACTATACATTCTGTGGTGCAATGGTTTATGCCGTTTCAGGAAGCATTTGGCAATCATTAGTTGCAGCTGCATTATTCCAAATTGTCTGCTTAAAAGTAGCTGACTGGACTGCACCAATGATGAGTAAATTCTATGATTTACCAGGTGTATCTATTGCAACTGGTAGTACGATTTCTTATGTACCTGGTATCTTCCTTGTTAAAGGTCTTCAAAAAGTGCCTGGTATTAACAAATTAAATGCTGACCCAGATACAATTCAAAAACGTTTTGGCGCTTTCGGTGAATCTATAATTGTTGGTCTAGTACTTGGTTTAGCAATCGGTTTATTAGCTGGCTACAACGCTGGTGACGTTATTAACTTAGGTATGTCAATGGCTGCTGTTATGGTCTTAATGCCTCGTATGGTTAAGATTCTTATGGAAGGTTTAATGCCTGTATCAGAATCAGCTCGTACTTGGTTAAACAAACGCTTTGGAGATCGTGAAATTTATATCGGTTTAGATGCTGCGGTTGCATTAGGTCACCCAGCTGTTATCTCAACTGCTTTAATCTTAGTACCTGTAACTGTATTATTAGCTGTTATTTTACCAGGTAACCAAGTATTACCTTTTGGTGACTTAGCAACAATTCCATTTATCGTCGCATTTATCGTAGGTGCAGCACGCGGTAATATCATACATTCAGTTATCGTAGGTACAATTATGATTGCAATTTCACTATACATCGCAACAGATGTAGCACCTATCTTCACAAGCATGGCTGACGGTACTAGTGTGAAAATGCCATCAGGATCTTCACAAATCTCAAGTCTTGACCAAGGTGGTAACATCTTAAACTATATTATCTTCAAGTTCTTTGCATTGTTCAACTAACATTAAGGGGATGACTTTAAATGAAAGCATTAGTAAAAACAGCACCTGGTTTTGGTAATTTAGAAGTTTTAGATAAAGAAATTCCAGAACCAAATGAAAATGAGATAAAAATAAAAGTTCATTATGCCGGTATTTGTGGTACAGATGTCCACACTTATGAAGGTCATTACAATGTAAACTTCCCTGTAACACTTGGCCATGAATTTTCTGGAGAAATCGTTGAGCTTGGTGATAAAGTTGAAGGATTCGAAATTGGTGATCGTGTAACGTCTGAAACAACTTATTATATTTGTGGTGAATGTGAATACTGTCAATCCGGAGACTACAATTTATGTAATCATCGTAAAGGTTTAGGTACGCAACAAAACGGTGGCTTCACACAATATCTTGTAGCGAGAGCAGCAAGTGTTCACAAGTTACCTGACAATGTTTCTTATAAAGCCGCTTCTATGACTGAACCACTTGCTTGTGCACATCACGCAGTATCTAAAATTGAAATTAATCAAGGTGATACTGTTGTTGTTATGGGACCAGGTCCAATTGGCCTACTCGTTGCACAAGTCGTTAAAAGTCAAGGTGGCAAAGTCGTTATAACTGGTTTAGATAACGATAAAGCGCGTTTAGCAAAAGCAGAAGAATTAAATTTAGATCATGTTGTGAATATTCAACATACAGACTTAAAAGAATATGTTAATAACATTACAGACGGATACGGTGCAGACGTTGTATTAGAATGTTCAGGCGCTGTACCTGCTGCTAAGCAAGGTCTTGATCTATTACGCAAAAAAGGTCTATATGTTCAAGTTGGTATTTTTAAAGATCCAGAAATACCTTTTGATTTAGAAAAAATCGTTCAAAAAGAAATTAGAGTTGTTGGTAGTAGAAGTCAGAAACCTGCCGATTGGGAACCATCATTACAACTCATGAGTACTGGACAAGTAAATGCAGAAGCACTTGTTACTGCTGAGCTTGATATTACTGAATGGGATGAAGGTTACAATCACATTAAAGGCGGCGAAGGTATTAAAGTATTACTTCGCCCTATTGAATAAACAAATAATCTTTTTAAAGATAAAAAAGGAGAATGTTGATTATGGTTGAACACATGTTAGATTTTATGCTTGGGCCAATGAGAGGTATTACGCAATTCTATATGGATAATTTACTCGTATGTAATAGTGCTGTCTTCTTAAGTTATTTCGGTTCTAAACTTTTCAAGAAGAAGAAAGTGACTTCAGAACAAACCTCATAATATAAATAGAGGGGAGGATAATACTTTTGAAAGCCTTAAATTTATATGGTATTGAAGATTTAAGATTTGAAGAAACAGCTGTACCAAAGATAGATGCACCGAATGATGTCATTATTAAAGTTAAAGCAACAGGTATCTGTGGATCAGATACCTCCCGTTACAAAAAGCTTGGACCTTACAAACAAGGTATGACGTTTGGACATGAATTTTCAGGAATTATTGAGGAAGTTGGTAGCGACGTATCGGGGTTAAATGTCGGAGATGCTGTAACAGGATGCCCCGCTGTCGTATGCCATCAATGCCATTACTGTGAAAAAGGCGAATACTCACGTTGTGAAAATTTATATGTGATTGGATCATATGAACCTGGTTGTTTTGCAGAATATGTGAAACTCCCAGCAAGCAATGTACTTAAAGTACCAGAAAATGTAGATTTAGATACTGCAGCAATGGTCGAACCTTCTGCAGTCGTTGCACATGGATTTTACAGAACACGAATGAAGCCGGGTGCAACTGTAGCAGTCATGGGATGTGGTAGCATCGGATTACTAGCCATTCAATGGTCGAAAATATTCGGGGCAGCTAAAATAATCGCAATAGATATTGATGACCATAAGTTAGAAATCGCTAAGGAACTCGGCGCGGATTATACGATTAATTCTAAAGAAACAGACTTAGATGAGGCTATATATGCAATACCTGAAAAAATTGATGTTGCTGTTGAATCAGCAGGATCACCGTTTACGATAGGACAAGTACTTACCTTACCAACTAAAGGTGGCGAAGTCTTACTATTAGGTATTCCATATTCAGATATCGAGATTCACCGTCAACATTTCGAAAAGATATTAAGAAATGAGCTTAATGTTATAGGTTCATGGAACGGTTTATCCGCTCCATTCCCAGGAGAAGAATGGGCAGCTACACTACATTATATGTCTACAGGAGAAATTGATGTAAAACCCATTATCTCCGATGTACTTCCTTTATCAAAAGGACCAGAAATATTTGATAACTTAGTAAACAGAAAGAAACAGTACGATAAAGTAATCTTCCACCCATAAATAAACATAACCATATATCAATATTATCTTAAGAAGGAACAGGGGCGCCGAGTGCGCCCCTGTTTTTTTGGTTGGGGATTGGTGGGTGATAATAAAAGTACGGCCCCTATTTATCTTGTTTGCTCAGTCTTGATAAATACAAGGCCCCTATTTATCTTGTTTGCTCAGTCTTGATAAATACGAGCTGCCTATTTATCTTGTTTGACCAGTCTTGATAAATACGAGGCGCCTATTTATCTTGTTTGGTTAGTCTTGATAAATACAACGCGCCTATTTATCTTGTTTGCTCAGTCTTGATAAATACAAGGCGCCTATTTATCTTGTTTGGTCAGTCTTGATAAATACAAGGCGCCTATTTATCTTGTTTGCTCAGTCTTGATAAATACGAGACGCCTATTTATCTTGTTTGCTCAGTCGTGATAAATACGAGACGCCTATTTATCTTGTTTGGCCAGTCTTGATAAATACGAGGTCCCTATTTATCTTGTTTGGCCAGTCTTGATAAATACAACGCGCCTATTTATCTTGTTTGCTCAGTCTTGATAAATACGAGGTCCCTATTTATCTTGTTTGGCCAGTCTTGATAAATACGAGGTCCCTATTTATCTTGTTTGGCCAGTCTTGATAAATACACTTCAAAACTTAAAGATGATACTTATTTATTATCAAGATAATATTTCTTTGGCTTCTTATTTATAAACCTAAAATTTTTATCAAGCACCCTTCTAATAGTTAAACTATTCTCCACCCCACACCATTTCTGGGCTTCTGATAAAGTAAATGGCTCCCCTTTACACAAATTAAGTTCTAATAAATTAAACAAATACACATTTTGTCGTATGTCTTTGAAATCGCATAATCTACATTTCAGATTTTTCTTTCGTTCTTCTATCTCAACTGAATTCAATCTCTTACATTTCGGGCATTTCAACCCTGGTTTTATACTAGCTATTGGGACTTTTTTAATGTTGTTATAAAGATGTGAAAAGTCACTATGCTCTTGTTGAAACATATGTAAGATATTAGCATTTTCTATAGTATGATTATTTTTGAACATATATTTGAGTTTGTGTAATTCTGTTGGTAATAGGATATTGAATTGATTAGGCATTGTACCTTTTAAAGTAAATTTGGGGTTTGAAAAAATAAGATAGGAATGTAAGGGTTTGTTGATATTCAAATGGGATATTAAATGATTCAATTCATGATTGGCTCGTCGCAGTTGTTGAAAAGGTGTATAAAACATGTTTCCAAATTCGTTCATAAGCTGACCATCTTTAATCGTATAATCTCCAGAATAATGCTTTACCTCAAAGTGACATATAGCATCATCCGTTATAATTAAGAAATCAATTTGAACGCGATTTTTGTAGTTTATATGAAAATCATATAAATAATGAAGATCTGGATATTCATCAAGAATATCTTTAATGAAAAGTTCACCCTCCAGACCTTTAATATAGTTCCTCGTATCTTCATCAAGTTTATCTTGAATGATACGATTTTTGAGAGCCAGTAAGTATGTTTGACTGTTCATCGATGCACCTCCATAATTCTTTACAATTATTATAGAGAATGCGCAGGAAAAGATAAACTAAAATGTTAAAGTTCCTTATACTTAATTAATAAACCTATACAACATTAACTTTCCTGCAGTTTATCACAAAATAATTTAGTGTCATATTTAGACTTTAATATTACCCATTCATTTTGATTACTATATTTATCTTTTAAATCAAGTAATTTTTTATCATGATTTTCTTTAAAATTCCAAACAAATTTGATAAAACTCCAACTCATTCTTTTAGGATTTCCCCCTTCAGATTTTCTATAAAAACTTTGAATAAACCTTTTAAAAACTCTAAATATACAAATTGTTCTACTATAATTTAACCAGATCACAATGTCAGCTTTCTTCATTCTTAATTCCAAAGTACTGTTATAATTACCATCAATAATCCATTCATCTAATTGAGTAATATATTTTAATATTTCTTCAAAAGTCTCACTATCTATTGTTTGGTTACTATTTTGCCATTTTATTTCATCTAAATGATATAAAGGAATTCCTAAGTTATTATGTAATTTATTTGATAATGTTGATTTACCTGAGCCCGGACATCCAATAACCATAATACGTTGTTTCATACTTCCACCTTCTTTTTATAAGATTTATACATTATCTCTCCCCCACCACCAACCATTTACAATCACTTCTTCTATCGATACAATACTCTCAATAGTTTAATTTGAAGGGGCGTTTTATATGACTTTATTATCTATGACGATTTATGCGATTGTTTCTAGCTTCACGCCTGGACCTAATAACATTATGTCTTTATATTATTCTAAACAAACTGGTCTGAGAGGTACAGTAAGATTCTGTATTGGTGTTGCGCTTGGCTTCTTTTTATTACTACTCGTATCTAATTTCTTTAGTTCTGCTCTCTATCACCTTTTCCCTAAAATACAATTATATATGAAGATTTTCGGGGCAATTTATTTACTTTATTTAGCATACAAAATTGGAACGAGTAAAGGTACGGATGCTCAATCATTTAGTAACAGATACAATAATATTAAATTTGGTATGTTGTTACAGTTCGTAAATCCTAAAGGTGTGATTTATGCGTTAAGTGTTGTAGCTGCATTTATAACGCCAAACTTTGAACACTTCTCTATCCAAATCATCTTAATTACATATTTAGCACTCATCGGATTTCTATCCTCGTTCAGTTGGAGTGTCTTTGGTTCAATCTTTAAAAAGTTTATTAATCAACATGAATTAGCATTTAATCTCATAATGGCACTACTTCTCGTTTATACTGCCTTCTCCATCCTCTTCACATAAAAAAATGGGAGCGTGGACAGAAATCTAATTTAGATAAAAAGATTTCGTAGTCCCGCCCCGGCAAGGATGACTAGAGTTGAAAAAAGCTTGCTACAAGCGCATTTTCAATTCAGTCATCTACTGCCAAGATACTAAAAGAGTCAGAGACGTTACATTATGTCCCTGACTTTTTGTATTAACTATTTTGTTTTGAGAATGCTTGTCCGATTGCGTCTAGTTTTTCTGGTGCGTCTGATACGCCCATTTTAACTTCTATGAAATGCATTTGATTTGGTTCGTTGTTAATTTTTAAGAATACATTTTCTAAATCGGCAGATGTTTCTACGTCGTGAACGGCTACTGTATCTTTACCGCCAAATACGGCTGGTAACATTTTGTAGTCCCACATTTGAATATCATTATATACTTGGTGTTCGCCGTGGATTTTTCTTTCAACTGTGTATCCATCATTATTAATAACAAAAATAACAGGTTTAAGGTCGTTTCTAATCATTGTTGAAATATCTTGTGCTGTTAATTGTAATGAACCATCACCGATTAATAATATATTTCTTCTATATAAATTAGACATTTGTGTACCGATTGTTGCTGGTAATGTATAACCGATTGATCCCCATAATGGTTGTCCAATAAATGTATTGTCTTTATATAAGTTAAGGTCATACGCACCGAAGAATGAAGTACCTTGTTCTGCTAAGATGATATCATCTAATCCGATAAAATCTTGCATCATTTTAAAGTAAGTTTCTTGTGTAAGCGGCGCATTATCAACTGTGTAATCACCTTTTTCAGGACGATTATTTTCTGGGAAATGTGCTTCATTTTTATATTCAATATCAAGTAATCCGTTCATTAAACTTGGTAATGTATATTCTGATGAAGTTGTATCATTTAATTTGAAATCTAAGTGATTGATCATCACGACATCATCAATATCAAATCCATAAGAATAACCTGCAGTTGCTGAATCTGTTAATTTAGCGCCAATATTTAAAATAGCATCACTGTTATCTACATAATTTCTAATCTCTTCTTCTGCAATACTACCGTCATAAATCCCCATATAATAACGACTTTCTTCATTAAATGCACCTTTACCTAAAGAAAGTTGTGCAACTGGAATTTGTGTTTGTTCAACAAAGCGTTCTAATTCATCATGTAATTTAAAGCTATTAATTTCATGTCCTGTAATGATAACTGGTTGCTGTGCTGTTTTTAATTTTTGTTGTACCATTTCAATGTAATGTGAAACATCTTGATTAATCATTTCTGCTGGTTTAAAGTCTTCTTCAACTTCAATTTCTGCTTGTGCTACATCGATTGGTAAATGTATATGAACAGGTCTTTTTTCAGCTAATGCTGCATTAATTAATCTTGGAATTTCAGTCTGAGCATTTTCTACTGTTATATAACCTTGAGCAGTTGTGATTTCTTTAAACATTTTTCTATAACTATCAAACTTACCTTCACCTAATGAATGGTGTACATATTTACCCGCTTCTTCAACAACTGTTGTTGGTGCACCTGTAATAGCTATCACTGGCACGCGTTCTGCATAAGATCCTGCAATACCATTAACTGCACTTAGTTCACCAACGCCAAATGTAGTGACCATTGCGCTGATACCATTCATTCTTGCATATCCATCAGCAGCATAACTTGCATTTAATTCATTTGTATTGCCTACCCATTCCATATCTTCTCTGCTTACAATATCGTCTAAAAATGCTAAATTAAAATCTCCAGGAACACCAAATACTTTTTCTACCCCTACTGTACTTAATGAATCCATTAAATATTCCCCAACACGTTTTTTCATATCCGATTCTCCTTTTCTATTTTTATGAATCAATTTAAGTCAATATAGTTGACCTATTAATGTAAAAAATAAACCTTTGATTAAATATCAAATGTTTAATAATCCCTTTAACAATTCTTAGTATATACCTACTTTAAAATTAAGTCAACCTCATTGACCTAAAAATGAATTTTTAACAACTATCCTTTATAATAGTTGAAAAGGAGTCGACACGATGGATAATAAAAACAATTATGATCATATGCTTTTTTATTTCGCATACAAAACATTTATCAATACAGCTGACGATATTATTAAAAACCATGGCATGAATAGACAACATCACAGATTTTTATTTTTTATAGATCAAATGCCAGGTATAACAATTAAAGATTTATTAGATACACTCGAAATATCTAAACAAGCTTCTCACGCCTCTTTAAAAAAATTAAAAGAAAAAAAATTAATTAGATATGTAGACTCTGACAATGATAGACGTGTGAAACATTTATACCCTACTGAAGAAGGTAGTGCATTAGTTCATAAATTGAACCAAGCACAAAATGAATTATTACAGCAAACGTTTGAAGAAGCTGGTACAGAGTGGCACGATTTTATGGAACATCTTGCAAGTATGAAAAGTGGATTTAAAAATGTTAAATCTATTAAGCCGAAAGAATAGAAATCAAAAATGGGAGCTGGACAACACGTCCGGCTCCCTTTCTTAATATATTAAAACTAATCTCTTTGTTCATATGTGCGCAATGAACTATAAACGACAATGCAGATGAAATATAAAATAACAATGATGATGAAACTATATGGCACACGTTCTAAATAGAACCAACTTAATTGCAAATCAGTAAATTGATTAAGCTGCTGAATGACATATCTTGCGACTAATAGCCCTGAAAATACGACAAATAATATGCGTGCGACTTTCTTAACTATTTCAATCATTATTATTTCATCTCCTCTTCCCTACTTTAATTTTCCAATGTGTAAACATACGAAGTATATATTCTAACGGACCATATCGCCAATGCTTTTGATACCATGTTGCAAAAAGCATTTGTAATACATAAATTAATATAAAACTAAACGATGTCACTATGAGTATATCTTTACCGAATAATCCTAATCCATAGCCATATAGAATGAGTGTTCCGATAATACTTTGTAAAATATACATCGATAACGACATTTTACCGAGACTTTCAAACCCTCTAAATATTACGTTCTGTTGATACGTTTGATATAAATATTTAAATAAACAAATATAGCTGATGGCCAACAATAAACCAAATATCATGGCAATGCTCTCTGCTGCATTTTCATTCGATAACCATAAATAAGAGGACTTTCCTAATATCCATACTGGTGTTGTATATATAAACCATTTTGAAATGTGTTGATCTTTAATACGTTTTTCAAACCATTTATATTTAGATAAACATATACCTAAAGTAAAATACGGAACTTCTATAAACAGAATCATTACAAATAACCATCCTATATTATCGCCAAGCATTGCTTTTAATTGCATGAATTTCGGATCTTGTATCGTGTCATCTGCTTCACGAATATCCCAATAACTACCTTCACTAAATAATGTTTTAACTTCATGCACATACGAAGCTTTATCACTCGTTTCTAAAATAGGAGCTGTGGTATCAAATAAAGAGCCAACCGACATTGCTAATATCAACCCAAATCCAATAATCGTAACCCATTTAAAAAATTTACGATTCAATGAAATGAACGGAATCACGATTAACATCGATAGTGCATAACCAAATAATATATCTCCTTCCCATATAAAATAAGCATGTAAACTACCTAATATTAATAAGAAAATGGCTCTTCTTAACAGTTTAATTCTCGGACGTTTAACTTGTTTACTTTTCATAGATTGATAGAGCTTATCTAAAGAAAAACCAAATAAAATCGCAAATATGGGCATAAAGCTACCTTCAAATATAATCTTGATAATATGATAAATTGTTTGATTCAAACCACTTAAATGATACTGTTCTATGTATAATTGGCCTGTTAAACCAAATTGAAAAATTAATAAATTGGCCATAAATATGCCAAATAAGCTAAATCCTCTTAGTGCATCGGCAACTTCTATTCTGTTCATTCTATTCACCTCACATATTATATTAACAAGTTAAAATAAAATGTGACTTATATAAACCTTAAATCTGACTTAATTTTACATATACGTGTAGATACATATAAAATGAAAATATACAATAATATAGAGGTGTAAAAATGACTGCCAAAATATTAATAGTAGAAGATGATTTAGATATACAAACATTGATAAAAATATCCTTATCTAATAAACAATTAGGTGACATATATTTAGCAAGCGACAAACCAGAAGCTGAAGCAAAATTAAAAGCCCATCGCTTTGATGTCGTGTTGCTTGATTTAAACTTAAAATCAGAAAACGGCTATGAACTCGTGAAATATATTAAACATGAAGATACTAAACTTATTATCGTTACAGCGAAAGATTCTGATTTAGATGTTTATAAAGGATTTGAAAATGGTGCCGTAGATTATGTTAAGAAACCATTTGATCCTATTGAACTTGCTTATCGCGTTTCCGTACATATCAAAAATATCAATACGCATCATAATAAGAATTTGAAAGTCAATCTCGATACAACTGATGTCATCACAAATAACAAGAAGGCTAATCTAACATCAAGAGAATATGACCTTCTCGCTTATTTCATTAAAAATAAAAACCAAGTTTTAACAAAGAGTCAACTATACGAACGTGTATGGGGTTATTCAGTCAGTGTGGATGACAATACATTAATGGTTCACATACGTACACTACGCAAAAAAATAGAAGATGACCCGAATAATCCTCAACTTATACAGACAGTTCGAGGCAAAGGTTACATATATAGAGGTTAATGAAATGAATAAAAGATTCACATGGAAATTTACGAAATACATTTTTATTTTTCTTACGATTACTTTTATTATAGGTGTTATCGGCATATGGCTTTTCTTTACCAATGTTATAAAAATTGCTTATTCAGATTTAGATGAAGTTGATGATTTTTATATGGATTTTTCAATATCAAATGAAGAAAACGGCTATAAATTAAATGATGATTTAAAACAAAAATTAAAAGACAATCATGTTCAGTTGTATATTATCGATAAAAATGCCAATGTCCTTTATCCTAAAAAACAAATGAATTTGAAAAATAAAATTGTTGAAAACTTATATAATACACAAGCCATTCCTTTTCGCAGTGATGACTATAGCGTCATATTAATTTATCCAAAATCACATAGACATGCTATTCAATCAACAGAAAATATTGATACAAAGAAATTGATAAGTAGCTTGTATATCAATAATTATAATAAATATTATCATGTCGAAAAGGATAATCAATTAACATTTATAGATAATCCCGCATATCATAAAGTTCAATATACAGATGAGTTTAATGACATTGAAAATAAGACATTTAAATTTTTAGCATTAACATACCTATTGTTACTTTTACTCAACATGATTTTAGTGATTATTTTTGCATTTATCATTTCTAAAAGACTTTCTAAGCCATTATTCTTCTATACAGATTGGATAGAAAATCTTTCTAAAGGTAAATTGTTTAAGCCAAGCTCTAAACACTACAACAAAAGAAGCAAAAAATTATTTAAAGAACTTAATGATTCTGTAGAAAGTTTAAACTTACAACTGACTGAAGATAAAATCTATCAAAATCAAATTAATTACTACCGTGAGAAATGGCTTAATCAACTATCTCATGATTTAAAATCACCTTTAACATCTATTTATGGTTACGCCAAGCTCTTATCATCAGAAGAAATTGATACTAAGAAATATGCGATTTTAATTTCAGATAAAGCTGCATATATGACTGAGCTGATTGATAGTTTAAACAATAACTTCAGATACGAAACAGATCAAATGACCATTCATAAAGAATCATTCGATATTACTGAGACATTAAAGCAGCTGAGAAGAACCTTACAATATGACAAACTTGAAATTATCAATGAATTAACAGAACAAAAATTTTATGGCAATAAACTATATTTTGAACGTATGATGATGAACCTTATAGATAATAGTATCGATCATAATAAGTGTAACCCAAACATCGAAATCAACATTAAGAATATAAATGAAGGTTTAGAAATTAACTACAAAGATGACGGTGTTGGCATAAGCAAGACGACAGAGAAACACATGCTTCATTCAAATTACACAACAAAAGACAACAAAGAAGGACACGGTATCGGTTCAACAATCATCATGGATTGCATCACATTTCATAACGGAACCTTTAAAATTATGCCCTCTACAAAAGGTGTAAACTTCAAAATCCATTTAAATTAAGGAGCTGAGAAGAATGAAGGAGAAATTGTTTTATAGTGTGACGTATGGATTGTATATGATTTCAATTCTTTTATTAACCCAACTTATTATCTTCAACAAAGTGGATTTAGCGTCATTAATTGGTTCAATAATCGGAATTTCACTAGTTATGCCACTAGTTTTAGCAAGTGATATATATAAAAAAGAAAAATACAATATCTTTACTAAAGAATATTTAATACTATTTAGCTCATTAATTATCGCATTCATCTTAATAAGATTATTCGTTTCTCCCGATTACAGAATATATCCTATGATGGTGATTGTTGTTATCTTGATTACATATGATTTCATTAAGAGAAGAAAGAAAAAGAAGCTCGAGAATTGAGCTTCAGGTGTTTAAGTCACTAGACAAATTGTATTTTTTCATGATATTCTATAATCAAATAAAGGTAACGTGCTGGTACACGTTACCTCAACAAGCCCGTTTAAGTGACGGTAGCTGTATAATTATTTTAAAATAACCATTAACTAGCTAAAGTTGTGATGGTTATTTTTTTTGTCTTTTATTAATTACAATGACTACTTCAATAAACATTAGTACTAATATACTCATGCTTATTTTGAGTTGCATTGCAATTTCAATAGAAAACAAAGGCTATCCTCCTTTCTAAAGATTGTTTAAATACCTTCATAGGCATCAACCTCCTTAGATTGGATTAGCCACCATCTACCCAACTTGCTTGTGACATCATTATACCATTATATGTTTTTCTAATTCTATAAAAAACACATAAAATTTTAGTGAAGTTATATCTATACAAATACTAATAATTTATTTATAATAGAATTATAAGCCCGTTTAAGTGACGGTAGCTGTACATAATTTTAATAACCTTCTATATGCATGCTAAAGCGAATAGAAGGTTATTTTTTTATGTTTTTATTCATAAAAAGACGCTCAAAAATTGAGCGTCTTTTTTGTATAGTCGTTAGTCTTTATTTGCAATTAAGGCCAACATTTACCTTATTTTTGTTTTTTTCTAAAGAATAGTAATACAGATCCAATTGCTAATAATAATAGTATGCTTGCTGTTGTTATTATTGGATGATTTTGTATGACTTCACCTGTATTAGGCAATATTCCATCTTTATCATTTTTTTGTTTTTGTTGTGTTTTGTCAGATGTTACTGTCATATTTCCATCTTTTTCAGTATTATTTTTAGCTTGATCTTTATTTACATTTTCTTCACTTGATTTACCTGATTTTGCTTCTTCTTTATTTTGAGCTTCTGGTGTTGGTTTTTCATGTGTTGGGTTATCTGGTGTTGGATTATCTGGCTCTGGTTTGTCTGGATTTGGATTATCCGGTTTTGGGTTATCTGATTTTGGATTATCCGGTGTTGGGTTATCTGGTTTTGGATTGTCCGGTTTCGGATTGTCTGGTTTTGGATTGTCTGGTTTTGGATTATCTGGTTTTGGCTCATCCGGTTTCGGATTATCTGGTTTTGGCTCATCCGGTTTCGGATTATCTGGTTTTGGTTCATCCGGTGTCGGATTATCTGGTTTCGGATTATCCGGTGTTGGATTATCTGGTTTTGGATTGTCCGGTGTTGGATTATCTGGTTTCGGTTTATCTGGTTTTGGCTCATCCGGTGTTGGGTTATCTGGTTTTGGCTCATCCGGTTTCGGATTGTCCGGTGTTGGGTTATCTGGTTTTGGTTCATCCGGTTTCGGATTGTCCGGTGTTGGGTTATCTGGATCTGGGTTGTCTGGTTCTGGTTTATCTGGATCTGGCTTGTCTGGTTCTGGCTTGTCTGGATCCGGCTTGTCTGGTTCTGGTTTATCTGGATCCGGATTGTCCGGTGTTGGGTTATCTGGTTCTGGATCTTTAATGTTCACAACAGTCAAATTAATTTCTTTATCTTTTTCAAAATCTAATACAACCTTACTAGGAAAATCAGCTTCATTAATTTTATATCCATCTGGAATTTTAGTCTCTTTAAGCGTGTGTGTTCCACCTTTAATATTTTCAAAAACTAACGTCCCATTTGAATCAGTCGTTCCTTTACCAACTACTTCTCCATCTAAATTAACTAATTCAAATTCTGCACCTTCAAGTGGTTTTGAATTTCCTTTTTCATCATTTCCAACTTTAGAAATCACTACTTTACCACTATATTTTGCTAAATCTCCTTCTGCCTTACCGCCAGAGTTAATATTCTGAACAACAGCATTAGAATGCTCTATTATTTGTTTTTCATTTTTATCTATATATGTAACTGATGATTGATTTTCAAATGATTTCAATGAATTATCAGTGATCTTTGTTGAATAATAGACAATTAATTCATTGTAACTAGGTGTGTTGAACCTAATATTTATCGTTTTATTGGTAACATCAACATTTCCTAATCCAGCATTTTCAAATTCTTCAACTGTATAAAATCTTGGTTGTGCTTCATTTACTTGTTTTACCGATAATTGCAAGCTATCTTTATTTAATTCCATACCGCTTCCAATATTATCAGATATTAAAGCTGGATCATTTCCTCTAAAATAATCTTGCTTGTTATTGAATCTTATTGCCCATTGTATATTATTTACGTCATCTGGGAGTATCTGTCCGGTTTTATGAAATATCTCTTCCGATTTTCCTCCTGCAGAAGACCCATTATTTACAGTTATCACTTTAGTGATATTTGTATTTCCAAAATCTAAGTCAACTTTATGTGATCCTTCTTCTGATTTATTTATTTCTGCTTCAAAGAAGAATTCTCCTCTAATATTATCTAATTTTTCTACATTGTCATTAAAAGTACAATTAACAGAATTATTAGATACCTGACATGTACCAAGTTCTGTACCCTCAGAATTTTTCAAAGAAATTGCTGAATTAAATCCTAATAATTCCTTCGGGAGCAAAACTGATAAAGTATCGTTTGGTGAAATTTTAGTACCATTTCCGGCAAAGGTTACGGATATTTTAGTTCTTTCTCTATGTGAAAATTCACCATTAGAACCATCTTGTTTAGTAACATTGATGTCTTTAATAACATGGTTCGTTAAGTCCTTTGCTTGAACTTGATTGTTAAAACTAAAAATTTGTGTAAAAAGTAATAAAAACATAATTATAATTGAAACTTTCCTCATATTAACCTCCTAATTTTTGTATATTTTTGGTTATTATACCATTATTTATCGAAAATAAAAATATTTTCTAAACAAAATTGTTTGAAAAATATTTATATTATAGAAATTAGTTAGCTTTATCTAAAAGTTTATTTACTAATAATAAAATATAGTATTTCTATAAAAATAGTCACCTTTAATTCAATATACAAACATTTTATAAAAATTGATTATTCTTTTAACCCTGTCTAAAAAGTCATTAAAAAATGCCACTAAAGTCATAGACTTTAGCGGCATATCGAGCATCTTTTATTATTTATGAACTTGTTTGAAGTTCGTCTTCGTGATAATTAAAGTACTTATTAGATATATATTGTTGAACGATAAGTACAATCGCACTTGCACTCCAATATAATGGCAGTGCTGCTGGTGTGCTCATACTCACAATAAATATCATAATTGGACTAATATACATGATGTATTTCATTTGTCCATTTGATTCTTCTGGTAAATATTTTGTTGATAAATATGCTTGTAATAAATAGAGTACTCCGGCAATCAGTGCCATAAATATATTTGGTGTACCTAGGTTAAACCAAGCGAAACTATGACTTGCAAGTGCATCATTATGAGATATTGCAAAGTACAACGCCATTAGTATCGGCATCTGTATAATCATTGGTAAACATCCCATACCTAAAGGATTTATACCATGTTCTTTATATAAAGCCATCATTTCTTGGCTATATTGTGCACGTTCTTGTTCATCTTTAGCTGATTTCATCTTCTCATTAATTTCATCCATTTGTGGTTTTATTTTCTTCATTTTAAATTGCATTTTCTTCTGTCCTTTAAAAGAACGCAACATAAACGGCATAACAATTAGTCTTACACATATAGTAACGATGATAATGCCAATTCCGTAACTATTATTAAAGAATGATGCAAAGAATTTAATCAAATAAATGAATGGTTCTACTAATGAAGTATAAAATACACCACCTTCTTGTGGTGCACATCCACTTAGTAATATCGATACTACTAAAAATGCTAAAACTGTATATAATTTTTTCAAAATTTCTCCTCCAATATATTAATTATGCGTTAATATATTGGACTAGCGTCTTCTTCATCGACGGTTTTGGATAAGCAACGTGTTCTCCACCTTAAAATAGGGACTATCCATTCGAAAATGTATTGATCCTCTACTTCAGTTGAAAACCTTACAATCCAATCTTTGTGGAGCTTGATGTTTGCCTGCATTTGCAAGTAAACAAACAAGAGCGTTAATAACACAGGAATGAAATAATGTATGCTAAATGCAACATAATTAATTAATATCTCTTCACCTAACAACCCTATGAGCCATTCCATTACGCCTTCACTCCTTTCCAATTGAATTTACTACGTTCAATATACATGGTAAAAATATGATATTCAAATAATTACACTCTTTAAATTTCGCAAAACCTATTGTAATATCACTATATTTTGATACAATTGAGAAAGATTATCAATATCAATGAATTGGGGAGGCTTTTTAATGAAAAAGGTTTTAATTTTAGTATTAACGTTAATTTTATTTGTTGCAGCATGCGGGAACAACAATGACAATAAAGACTCAAGTAGTAAGAAAGATTCAAACTCTGATACAAAATCATTTACGATGGATAATGGTAAGAAAGTTGACGTACCAAAAAATCCTAAACGAATTGCAGTATTACATCCTACATATGTCGGCGCATTAGTTAAATTTGATCATACTCCAGTAGCGGTACCAGAATTTATTAATCAAAATAAAGTACTTAAAGATGTTACGAAAGATGCTAAGAAAATCGATCAAACAAATGTTGAACAAGTTGCAAAATCTAAGCCAGACTTAATTATTACAAGTGCACAAGACAAAAACCTTAATAAACTTAAAAAAATTGCACCTACCGTTACTTTTGATGCAATGACTTCTACATATAAAGATAATACAACTAAATTAGCAGAATTAGTCGGCGAAGAAGATAAAGCCAAAGAATGGATTAAAGAGTGGGATAAAAAGCTTAAAAATGATAGAGAAGAATTAGATCCACTTATTAAAGGAAAAACAGCGACAGTCTTACAACAAACACCAAAGGGACTAATGGCATTCAGTGATGAATTAGGTCGAGGTACTGAAATCTTATATAGCGGTTGGGGATTAAAACAACCAGAAGACCTTAAGAAAGCAACAGAAAAAACAAATGCTATCTCAATAACACCAGAAGAATTCGATAAATATTTAGGTGACTTTGTTGTAATCGCAGCAAACGGAGATCAAAAAGCACCATTCGAAGATACAAATGTTTGGGCAAATACAGAAGCTAAGAAAAATGATCACGTCGTTAAATTCGATGTATCAGAAACACAATATAACGACCCAATTTCATTAGAAAAACAAAGAGAAATATTCTTAAAAGCATTTAAAGAAATGAAATAAATATGAAAAGAGCTAGGATACGTGTCCTAGCTCTTTTTTTGATGGAGAATGTGAAATTGGTTGGAGTTGTGGCTTTACTCTGCACTTAAGCCACGACTTGGACTATCTCTTGGCTTTATTCACACATTAAGCCACGACTTTAGCGATCTCTTGGCTTTATTCAACACTTAAGCCACGACTTTGGCGATCTCTTGGCTTTACTCACACATTAAGCCACGACTTTGGCTATCTCTTGGCTTTATTCACTACTTAAGCCACGACTTGGACTATCTCTTGGCTTTATTCACTACTTAAGCCATGACTTTGGCGATCTCTTGGCTTTATTCACTACTTAAGCCACGACTTTGCTCATCTCTTGGCTTTATTCACTACTTAAGCCATAACTTTAGCGATCTCTTGGCTTTATTCAGTACTTAAGCCATAACTTGTACTATCTCTTGGCTTTATTCAGGCATTAAGCCACGACTTTGGCTATCTCTTGGCTTTACTCACACATTAAGCCACGACTTTGGCTATCTCTTGGCTTTACTCACACATTAAGCCACGACTTGGACTATCTCTTGGCTTTATTCAGGCATTAAGCCATAACTTTAGCGATTTCTTGGCTTTATTCAGTACTTAAGCCACGACTTTGGCTATCTCTTGGCTTTACTCACACATTAAGCCACGACTTCTAACTCTAAGCATCCACTCCAAAACTTACCCGACCCTCTCTCTAACTTCAGACAACCCGCAGTCTTACCTTGCGCTTAATGAACGTCTGCTTACAAAGGTTAGAATGATGATAACTACGCCTATTAGCATACAGAATAACCCTAATTCATGTATACCATTTGTGATGTGGTCACCTTTGAATAATGTACTGATGAGAGTGGATGATACGATTGCTCCGATATACATCGCAGTTCTTAATAATCCTGCTGACATGCCTATCATTGATTTTGGTGCTTGATGATAAAGTGCATTTTGGTTTGCTAAATTTAATAATCCTTGTGGCACACCGAAAATTGCTGCTAATAATATTAATATCCATAATGGTGTATCAGCTTGTATGAATTGAAATCCAATCATTGTTATGAGTGCACAAATTGTTCCTAAATATAGTTTGAACTTGATTGATAGTCTTGTGCCTGTTAACTGTGCCATAAAAATTCCAACTAAGAATTGTGGTATCATCATGAGTCCTGCATGTGCTGCAGTCAACCCCCTACCCTCTTCTAACCATTGAACATATCCATATAGCACGCTATAAGAAATAACTGCTGTAAGTAGAGATCTTACATACGTGTTGTTTAAGGCACCATTATGACCAAGGACTCTTAAATCAATGAATGGCTTTTTAGATTTGAGTTCAACAATGACAAAAGCAACTAAACTGAACAGTCCAATTATAAATAGATAAAAAATGGATTGATCTGGCTCCATAAAGAAAATCATCCATGTTGTTAAAGTAATTGTAAACAACGTTATACCTATAAAGTCTATCTGTTCTTTTAATGCATTTAATTTTTTCGGACTTTCAACTTTTGGATAATATAAAAATCCAAATACGAATGACAGAATGGAAAGTGGAACATTAACTAAGAATATTGCTTGCCAACCGCCACTGTGAATTAACAAACCACCGATTGTTGGACCAATAACAGAAATCGTCTGATTGGATATCGATAACATTGTTAATATTTTACTTGGACTATCTTTACCTGTACGCTTACCCTCATAACTGATTAAATACATTGCTGAAGGATAACCTGCACAAGTACCAATACCTATAAGAAATCTTGCTAATACTAATCCATAAAAAGATGGTGTAAAAATCGCACTCAAACTTGCTACACCTACTAAACTTGTAGCAAATAAAAACAACCCTCTAGGACCAAATATATCTATAAGCTTACCTATCACTGGTTGACCAATACTCGTTGCTAAATATAACGATGACACAAGCCATGTCGTTTGATAAAAAGGTATATCAAAAGCTTGTGCAATTGGTATAAGTGCAACAGCTAACATAGAAGAGTTGATAGGATTCAATATTGACCCTAAAATCATTGGAGGATATAGTTTCGTATTAAAGGTTTCCTCACTCGAAACTTGACGCATATAAATTATCTCCTATCTATACGATTGTATTTGACCAATCTATCGTCTCAGTT
This sequence comes from Mammaliicoccus sp. Q-M61, assembly GCF_022386055.1. Classification (NCBI taxonomy): domain Bacteria; kingdom Bacillati; phylum Bacillota; class Bacilli; order Caryophanales; family Staphylococcaceae; genus Mammaliicoccus; species Mammaliicoccus sp. Q-M61. The sequence continues at coordinate 10,845 of NZ_JAJNJL010000014.1, read as the reverse complement.
ACTTCCGCATACCTAGGAAAAATTTTATCAATGAGAAATTGATGTGTTTCAAGATCTCTGTCTGTCATCGCATCTGATAAGACCGTTAATTCAAAGTCTTTGTCTGCCGCTTCAACTAAAGTAGATAATACAACACCACTCGTTACCACACCTGTTAAAATAAGGTGATCAATTTGCATACCACGCAATAACACTTCTAAATTACTACCTGTAAAAGCACTAAAGCGATGTTTTGTAACAACAACTTCATCTTCATTTGGTGCAAGTTCGTCTATAATTTGAGTTGATGCATCATTCACACTCATTTGTTGTCCACTTGCTTTAATTCGTGAAAATGATTTGTTGTGAGGTGACACTTCATGAAATCCTTTCGAAAAAGCGACTCTCACAAAAATAACGGGAATTTGATGTTTCCTAGCACTTTCGATAGCCTTTTTGTTTTTATCGATAATTTCACTCGAATTAGATAAACTACCAACAATACCATTTTGCATATCCATAACTAATAAAGCAGATTGATTAGACATACTTACACTTCCTTAATATTCTTTTTAATGCAATGTTATCACAGCCATATTTCTCAAGAAATAATTATGCCTATCAAAAAAGCCGAAACAATCATGACTGTTTCGGCTAAATAACTCATTACACACTTTGAGATTTTTTTAATAAATATAAGAAATAAGGTGCACCTATAATGGCTGTTACTACACCTGCAGGAATTTCGAGTGGTGGAAACAACCCTTTACCTATTGCATCTGCTACTAATAAGAATATTGAACCTATTAAAGCTGACAATGGTAACAATTTAATAGCTTTCGGTCCTGCTAATAACCTTGCTATATGAGGTGCAATTAAGCCTATAAAGCCAATTGTTCCTGTTACTGACACAACAGATCCAACACAAATTGCTGCCATTACAAGATATACATTTCTAATAAGTGATACTTTTTCACCTAAACTGACAGCAGATTCATCACCTAAACTTAATATGTCAATTTTACGAGCAAATAAGAAAATAAGCGGCAACACCACTATGCCAGGTATAAAGAACCATAAGTCATCATAATTCCGTCCCCACACACTTCCTGACAACCACAATAATGTCGTATTAATATTGTCTGGATATCTAATCATGAAATATTGAAGACCCGCCTGACATATCGCACTTAAAGCAACACCTATTAATGCAATGGTGTATGTACTTGCTTGGAACAATTTGCCGATAAGCATAATAAGCATGATGAGTACAACTGCACCTATAAATGAAGCAATACCTAAGAAATAAAATGGTAGTGCTGGTAACAATAATGTTTGTGCGACTGCAAATAATCCTGCTCCTTTTGTAACACCTATGATATCTGGTGATGCTAAAGGATTTCTCAATAAACTTTGGACAATAGCACCTGATACACCTAATAAGGCTCCACCAATCAATGAAATAATCATTCTTGGTAATCGATAATTATATACAACAAAATCATAATCATCTGAAAAGCCAGAAAATGTAGATATAATCTTTGATGTACCTATAAACTGAGAACCTACTTGTAGATTAATGAATAATGCGACCAATAGTACGAGTGAAACGATGATATATTTCCATTTAAGTTTCATCCTTTTTGAACACTCCTTCCATTTTTACATAAGTAAAGGAAGAATGGTCCGCCTATTAAAGCTGTTACAATTCCGACAGGCGATTCATAAGGATAAGCAATAATATGTGATAACGCATCTGAATAAACGAGTAACACTGCACCAATAAGTGCTGTTAATATAATATGCCTTTCATAACCGCCTCTAATCAACCTCTTAGAAATATGAGGTGCAATTAAGCCTACAAAGCCAATTGGACCTGCAACAGATACTGATGAACCAGCTAGAATAATAACCATCAATCCAAATACGATATAAATCAGTTTCTTATAAACACCTAAACCTGTAGCTAAATCATCACCAAGTGAAATAACCGTTAAATGTCTCGCTAACATAATTGTGATAATCGTACCGATTACAAACCATGGTAATAAGACTTCCACACTATCCCAATCTTTACCGTTTAACGAACCTGTTAACCAATATAGAATATCTGTGGCGTTTTCGTTCATTAATATCAACACTTCAGTGACTGAAGATAGTAGTAAATGAATGGTCATACCCGCTAATGCTAAACGAACTTGATTATTCTCATGTCCATAAATAAAGGTATACACAATCACGCCACCTAAAATCGCACCAATAAATCCAATATACGCACTTTGGTTACCATTATAATCAGGAAAGAAAACTAATGCCGCAACAAGTACTAACGAAGCACCGGCATTAATACCAAAAGTTTGAGGTGAAGCAAGTGCATTTCTCGTAATACCTTGCATGATTGCACCTGCTAGCGCTAAACTCACACCAACCATAATCGCAACTAATAGTCTTGGCAGTCTTACCGTTCTAATAATTAATGTATCTTTCGAATGATCATTATGTAATAAAGCATGAAATATCGTTTTAAAACTCATAATTGATGAAGCAAAGCTTAAATTTATAAAAATGCCTATTATTAAAATTATGACTGTTGCTATAATGATTATCGTTTCTTTTTTCATAACATCACCAACTCAACTCAGAAATAAAACAATGAACGGACAATTGTATGTACGTTCATTGTTCAAGTATTTATTTCTCTTCGTTATATTTTTCTAAATCTTTTATGATATAGTCATTTGCATTAATACCTCTAAATCTTGTCCAGAAGTCTCTATCTACTTGGTATATTTGACCTTTTTTATATGCTTTAAGATCTTTCCAAATCGCTTTTTCTTTCCAATCATCTGTTATTGGATGCTTTTTGTCAGTTGTAAAAATGATTTTATCCGGATTAATTTTAGATAAATTTTCTAGATTAATATCTTCATATGCATTTTTAGATTCTACAGCGTTGTCTAATCCCAATTTCGTTAATAGTTGACCAGCATAAGAAGTAGAAGTATGAGCTTGGAATGCATCTTCCCTCGCAACAGCTATCATCACTTTTTGACCTTCGTTTTCTTTTGTATCTATTTTATCTTTAGCTTTTTTAATTTTTGAATCTTGCTCTTCAAGTAATTGATTCGCTTTATCTTCTTTACCTAAAGCTTTACCAATTGTTTTAAATGAGCCATTCACATCATCGTAGCTTGCTTCTCTACTTTTCAATACAAGTGTTGGTGCAATTTTCTTCAAGTCTTCACTTATACCTTTATGACGTTGAACATCGGCTATAATCAAATCTGGTTTAAGCGAACTGATTGATTCTAAGTTTGGTTGTTTACGCGTACCAACTGATGTATATTTCACATCTTCACCATATAATTTTTTAATAATTTCTTTCTTATTATCATCCGCAATACCCACTGGTGTATTGCCAAGATTCTTAACTGCATCTGCAAAAGAATACTCTAACACGACAATGTTTTTAGGATTCTTTTTAACTTTTTGAGTACCTAATTCGTCTTTTATTTCTATTGTTTCAGATTTCTTAGCACCTGCTTCACTACCTTTATTATTGCCACATGCTGCTAGAAACATTGCTGAAACAACTAATACTGCCATAAAAATTCTTGAATATTTATTCATGATGTCCTCCTATTAATTGATAACTGTTATCAATTGTATTATATTCATAAAATAATGTCTATAGTCAATTTTGAATATTTAATTTATAAATCCCTTTATTTAACTGTTATATAACAATTCGTAGTTATAAAATAGATTTACTTTATTTTGATTCAGACTATAAAAAAATACATATACATTCAAAATGTACATGTATTTTTATTCATATATTATGGTTTTTTAATAAATGCGTATAAACTAATGATCGCAATAAATACAATCCCAATAATGACTGAGATTCTTGTTTCAGCGTTGAACAACATGCCAATGACAACTAATACAAGCATAATAATTGTGATTATATTACTAACCGGTGCGAATGGCATCTTAAATGGATGATCTTTAATTTGTTCTCTCTTTCTAAAATTCATATGACTAATTAAAATAGCAAACCAAGGTACCATACCTGGAAGCACACCTGCACTGAACACATATACAAATATATTCGTATCTTTACCTAATATCAGAGGTAATACAATATCTAAGACGATACCGAAGAAGATACCAATTGATACTGCGATAACAGCTATATGTGGGACACCATTTTTATTCGTTCTATAGAATATTTGAGAAATTTGCTTTTGTTTAGATAACGTATAAAGCATACGACTCGTACTAAAAATACCAGAGTTACACCCTGACATTGCTGCTGTAATCACAACAAAGTTAATAATAGTTGCAGCTGCAGTGATACCTACTTTTGCAAATGTCGCAACAAACGGTGAACCAATTTGATTCACTTCATCCCATGGATAAACAGTTACAATAACGAAAATCGAACCGATATAGAAAATTAATATTCTCCATACAACACCGTTAATAGCTTTTACTATATTTTTCTGTGGATCTTTCGTTTCACCTGCAGTAATACCAATTAATTCAATACCAATATAAGAACCAAATACGATCGATAATGCAAAGAAGAAACCACTTAGACCACCTGTGAAGAAACCACCACGATCCCATAAATGACTGATTCCAATCGGATTAAAGTTATTACCTATTCCAAAAAGTATTAACCCTAACCCTGCAATAATCATTAATATAATCGTTACAACTTTTACAGCGGCAAACCAAAATTCAAATTCACCAAACCACTTAACAGAAACTAAGTTTGCAGAAAGCAATATAAGAACGACAGCTAAACCTGGTATCCATGAAGGTAAATCTGGCCACCAAAATTTAAAATACGACCCTACTGCTATAACTTCACTCATACCGACAATAATCCAGTTAAATGTACTACTTCCAGCGGTTACGAATGAAAATGACGGGTGAATATAATCATTTGCGAACTTAGCAAATGAACCCGTGTCTGGATAAACGTAAACCATTTCACCTAACGCTCTCATAATTAAAAATACAAATACACCTGCAATCGCATATGCTAATAACACGGATGGTCCTGTCCACTTAATCGTACTTGATGCCCCCATAAATAAACCAACACCAATTGTGCCACCAATCGCAATCATTTGCATTTGTCTTGACGTTAACGCTCTTTTCAAATTATTATTCATGTCTGACCCTTCTTAATATGTATGTACTAAATTTTGAAACTGTAATTTTAAAAATATTCTATAAATATAGCATTTTTAATAATTCGAAACCAAGAATTTTCAGATAAAAAAATAATATTTTTATAAACTTTCTCACAAATTCTACACATTTGTGCTAAATACTACCAGATATTTCTGAATTTGTTTATAATATATAACTATATTTAAAAATCATACCAATAGATAAAGAAAGGATATTCCCAATGTCTACAATAAATGAAGTAGCAAAAACAGAGTTACACTGTCACCTAGACGGTTCTGTTAGCATCGAATTAATCCAGCAACTCGCACGAGAACAACATGTATCTATTAATTTAGAAGATATTCAAGTAGACCAAAATTGCGAAAGCTTAGATGACTACTTAAAATCTTTCGACACCATTTTAAAAGTTTTACAAACAAAAGATAGTTTAGAGAAAGCAGTTGTCGATGTCGCACAACAAGCACATCACGACAACATTAAATATATAGAAATACGATTTGCGCCACTTTTCCATACAGATAAAGGCTTAAACATTGAAAAAATTTTAGAAGCTGTTAACAACGGAGCAATCGAAGCTGAAGATACATATGATATTAAAGTCAATTTGCTAATTTGTGGCATGCGACATCACGACAACCAAACAAACATTGAACTATTTAAATCAGTAGATCAGTTAAATACAACCAATCGTCACATTGTAGGTTTTGATTTTGCAGGTCCTGAAGAAGCATTTCCTACAAAAGTCATACAGGAAGCCATTCAACATTCTACAGATTCTGGCCACCACTTAACATTGCATGCCGGTGAATGCGGATGTATACATAATATAATAGAAGGAATCGAACTCGGTGCACGAAGAATAGGACATGGCGTTGCTGCAATTCAAGACAATCAAGCATTATCATACATTAAACAACACAACGCATTATTAGAAATTTGTCCAACGAGCAACTTACAAACAAAAGCAATTCAATCAGTAGAAGAACTTAATATTAGAAAGCTTATAGAACAAGGCATTCCATTTAATATTAATACAGATAATAGAACAGTTTCGAATACAAACTTAAACAAAGAATATCAACTCTTGTACAACCATCAGTTGTTAACAATACCAGAAATGAAAGACATTAATATTAAAGCAATAGACCATGCATTTATATCAGACATTGAAAAAGAACAATTAAAGACGAAATATTAAAATACCAAAAGGCTGAGACAGATCGTACTGTCCCAGCCTTTTAAGTTTCTTGATTATTATTTACCTGATTCTTTTTTTATGAAATATTTATTTTCAATAATGTAGCCGATAAAGATAACAATACACCAGCCAAGCATATACAAAATATTTGGTCCACTATCACTTTGGTATGAACTGAAAATATATAGAATCATTAATACAAAGATTATTATGTTAATGATGAGCCTAAATATCATAAAATGCTTCAAATTTTTTGCTTCCTCTTGTCCCTTTAGCCAATCTCTAAACATCATGAAAATGATTAATACAGGAGATATACATATCAAAATTTGTTCAAGATTTAGGAATAAACCCAACAACAAACATATTCCTATCATGATAAATACAAATATCAACGTTAATAACTCTCTATTTTTAATTAATTGTTTCATCATACAACCACCATCTTTCAAAATAACCTTTTAGCTTTTATCCAAATTCGTGTTCATATTGTTTTGTTTAAGGAAATATTTATTTTCAATAATGTCAGCGATAAATGATATTATAAGCCATGCAAACAAGTATAAAGACTTTATGTCTTCTCGATAAATACTTAAAAAATATTGAACCAATAATACAACACCTATTAAGAGTACAATTAGCCTATAGGTCATAAAATGTTGTATGTTCTTGGCTTTTTCTACACCTCTTAACCAATCACAAAATATCACCAATAATATACACAATGGAACCATGAAAACGAGCATTTTCGGAACTGACATAAATGAATATAGAAGCGCTCCAATTACAAAGATTAAAAACAAGCTTGCTCCTCTTATTAGTGTTTGATTCTCTAATAGTCGCTTCTGCATACAACCACCATCTTTCAAAATAACTTTTTACCTTTTAAACGCATTTGTCGTCACATTGATTTGTTTAAGGAATTTTTCTATTTTTGCTTGTTGTCTACCATTTACATTTTGACTATCTGGTACGATATCTTTTATATCTTTTGTTGAGATGGTACCTTTTTCTGCTTTATCTTCTATTTTTTGCACTTGTTGGTCTAAATTTTTAACTGTTTGATTGTAACTTGTAAAGTACTGACTGATTCTATTTGTTTCTTTTTGATAGCCTTTTGGGAGTGTATTATTTTCTATATAATTTGAGAAGTTCTGGTCATTCTTTTCTAAAAGTTTTCTACCTTCTTCTAATTGATCTGCTTCTCTCTTCGTTAAAGGTTGTTCGTCCCATACTTTTTCTTCAATCTTTGTTGTCACTTTATAAATACTTTCACTTGTATCTAAATAACGTTGAATACTTTTATGTATTTCTGACTTTGATAATTTTTCATTTGTTAAATCAGATTCAAATACAACAGTAGGCAACTTAGCATTTTCATGTTTATTTGACTGCTGTTCTGAATTATTGTGCTCATTATCTTTACTTGCTGAACTTTCTTCGTTTCCACACCCTACAAGTAATAAAGCTAAACTACTATATATAATGACTGATTTAAACCCCTTCATTTTATCTCCCCTATGTATAATTTAAACCTTTCAATATATATGCTATCACTAGTTCATTGTAATTTCTACCATATTTTAGCAATTAATCATTAATTGTTAACCTTAAAAATAATTAGGTTTACAATTAAGAATATTATTAGTATTCTATTAATAATTATAGAGGGGGAATTTTAATGACTTTAGGAAATAACGTAATCAATGGTCATCACTTAACATTTGATGAAGCTTTAAAAATTTATCAAGATGAATCGATTGATACATTAACACTTGTTCAAGAAGCTTATAAAGTTCGACATCATTATTATGGTAAGAAAGTAAAACTGAATATGATTTTAAATGCCAAAAGTGGTATTTGCCCCGAAGACTGTGGTTATTGCGGACAATCAAGAGATGTTAAACAAAAATCTCAAAGATATGCACTGATTCCGGAGAATCAAATTGTTGAAGGTGCTAAAGTGGCTTCTGAAAATAAAATTGGAACTTACTGTATTGTTATGAGTGGTCGTGGTCCTAGCGATAAAGAGATTTCTCACATTACTGATTCTGTTGAGCAAATTAAAAGAAATCATCCTCAACTTAAAATTTGTGCATGTCTCGGATTAACAAATGAACAACAAGCAGAGTCTCTTAAAAACAGTGGTGTAGACCGATATAATCATAATATAAATACTAGTGCTAACTATCATGATGAAGTTGTGACAACACATAGTTTTGATGATCGTGTAAATACAATTAATATAATGAAGGAAAAGAATATTTCACCATGTTCTGGTGTGATTTGTGGTATGGGTGAATCTGACGAAGATATTATCGATATGGCTTTTACATTGAATCAATTAGATGCTGATAGTATTCCAGTCAATTTCTTACATCCTATAAAAGGTACGAAGTTTGGTAGTATGGATGACTTAACACCTATGAAATGTATTAGAATTCTATGTATGTTTAGGCTCATTAATCCTACAAAAGAAATACGTATTGCTGGTGGACGTGAAGTAAATTTAAGATCGCTTCAATCATTATCACTCATGGTTGCGAATTCTATTTTTGTTGGAGACTATTTAATTACTGGTGGTCAACCAAATCAAATGGATTATGACATGATTCAAGATTTAGGATTTGAAATTGATTATTAAAGTATTATTAGAATTTTCAAATTATTATATTAATTTTTAATGTAAAATGATATAATAAACATATGCTTTCTATTACACTTTAATGTGTTGTAGAAAGCTTTTTAATTTTTAATAATGTAAGCGCTATATTAAACTGAGGGGGATAAAAATGGAAGAACCAAATACGCTGCTGACAATAGTTGGACTCGTTATTATTATTTCAATTGTCGCAATGTTAATTATGAAAAAAATTAGTCCAGTTGTAGGAATGATTTTAATACCTGTAATTGGCGCATTAGTCATTGGTCATGGATTTGGAGATATTCGAAAATATGTCGAATCCGGTATTGATCAAGTATTTAATGTCGCAATCATGTTTATTTTTGCAATTATCTATTTCGGTATTATCTCAGATAGTGGTTTATTCAGACCTTTTGTTAGAGGAATGATTAAATTAACACGAGGTAATATTATTATCGTAGCAATTGTTACAACGATTATCGGTACTTTTGCACAATTAGACGGTGCTGGTGCCACTACTTTCTTACTAGCAATTCCTGCTTTATTACCATTATACAGGGCACTAAAAATGAGCCCATACTTATTAGTACTACTTCTTGCATTAAGTGCAGCAATTATCAACATGGTACCTTGGGGAGGACCAATGGCAAGAACCGCTTCAGTTCTTAAAGTCGATAATATCAACGACTTATGGTATCAAGTTATACCTATTCAACTAGTCGGAATCGTACTCGCAATTCTATTCTCTATCTATTTAGGAATCCGCGAAAAAAGACGTATTGCTAAAGCTTTTCCTAATGAAGATGTTGTGAAAATCAATATGGATGAAATTATTGCAAACTATGAAAAAGACCAAGAAGAGAATGCTACTATTAAAGGTGAAGCTACTAAGCATACTTACATACTTTGGCTCAATTTAATACTTACAGTCATCGTCGTAGCTATGATGTTATTAGATATTGTTCCACCTGAATTTGCATTTATGCTCGGTGTCGCAATCGCGTTACCATTAAACTTTAGAGATGTCGACGAACAAATGGAGCGTATTCGAGCACATGCACCAAATGCCTTAATGATGGCAGCTGTTATATTAGCAGCCGGCGTCTTCCTAGGAATACTTAATGAAACAGGTATGTTAGAATCGATTGCATTATCGTTAATTGCAGTATTACCAACAGTTGTAGGACCATATTTACACATTATAATCGGTGTATTAGGTGTTCCTTTAGATTTATTAACAAGTACAGATGCTTATTATTTCGCTATCTTACCTATAGTAGAATCAACAGCCAGTCAATTTGGTGTTCCATCACAATCAACAGCCTTTTCACTTATGATAGGTAACGTAATCGGAACATTCGTCAGCCCATTCGCACCAGCAGTATGGTTAGCCGTTGGACTTGCAGAAATCAATATGGGTAGATATATCAAATACGCATTCTTCTGGGTTTGGGGCTTCTCCATCCTAATGCTATTTATCGCTATCTTGATGGGCATTGTGACGATATAGAATGTGATTTTTGAAAAAAGTGAGGATGTTTAGGGTTTAAGGAAAGACTTTGACGATCTCTTAGCTTTATTCACTACTTAAGCCAAGACTTGGACTATCTCTTGGCTTTATTCTGGCGTTAAGCCACGACTTTGACGATCTCTTGGCTTTATTCTGGCGTTAAGCCACGACTTGGACCATCTCTTGGCTTTATTCTGTACTTAAGCCACGACTGTACTGAACCCAAAAATCTAAACCTTAATTAGTATATTATTTCAAAGGTTTGTCTCCTGTAATTTTTGGGAGATAAGCCTTTTAATTTTG
>NZ_JAJNJL010000013.1:0-52864 GCF_022386055.1 Mammaliicoccus sp. Q-M61 | reverse complement strand
TTATGCAATTGGTGTATCAACTTCTAGCATTACTAGATTTAGTCATAAATTGAACTATCAACATTTTCAAGATATGAAGTTCAATATTCAACAAACTTATGAGAAGACGGATATTCAAAACGTTCCGCTCATTAAAAGAATCCATGAATATCATCAAACGCTTATACAACAAACTGGTGAATTTATATCTAATGATAAAATTAATCAATTGATTGATATTTTAACCAATAGTCGTCAAACGCTTTTTGCAGGTTTAGGAAGTTCTGGTTTAACGGCAACTGAATTCTATTATCGAACCATGAGAATGGGCATAGCTGGAAGTTCTGTAACTGATGCGCATCAAATGAAAATTGGGGCTTCGCTATTAAATAAAAATGATGCGTTAATTGCATTTTCTAATAGTGGCAAGACAGAAGAACTGATTAATGCTGCTAAAATTGCGAAATCTCAAGGGGCAACTGTTATTGCGATTACAAACTATGCTGGTAGTGAACTGACTGCTTATTCTGACATTGTCATCATGACGATTGATCAAACGAGAGTGAACGATAAACAATTCATTAACACACAAATTTCAGCACATTTCTTGATTGATGTTGTCAGTTATATGTTGTTAGAGCGACAAGATAATATGAATCTTTATCAGCATACGAGAGATGTCATACTTCAAGACAATAAATCATAACTTGTGAGCAGAATGTATATAAATTTACTCAAGAATTTAGTAGAATAGTAAAGTATATACTATGAGGAGTGAAAGGCATGGAATTAATTCAAGTAGATCAAGTACAATCACTAATATCGGAATATGAAAATAAGCCAGTTTATCTCCATGTAGAAACAACAAATGGTGCTTATGCAAACCATTTTGATAGCAAAGTATTTAATGCTGGTACATTTTTAAGAAATATTCAAGTTACTTTTACACACGCACATTTAACAGGCGGTAATAAAGAACCTTATCGTGTTGGTTTAAAATTAGACAACAACGGTTGGGTTTATGTTCAAGGACTAACACATTATGAAGTAACTGAAAATAACGAACTATTAATAGCGGGACTAAATTATGAAGGACAACTTGCTGCAACTTTAGAAATTAGTAGCAATCCTTTCAAGGATTAAGAGGTGAATACAATGAATGACGAAAGACAAGTATTAGTTATTTTTCCACATCCAGACGACGAAGCATTTGGAACATCTGGAACATTAAGTAAGTTCGTGGACAATGGTACACCAGTAACTTACGCATGTTTAACGTTAGGACAGATGGGCCGTAACCTAGGTAACCCACCTTTTGCTACACGTGAATCTTTACCATTTATAAGAGAACGTGAATTAGATGCAGCAGCTGAAGCGATTGGTATCACAGATTTAAGAAAAATGGGCTATAGAGATAAAACAATCGAATTTGAACCTAAAGATGAATTAGATAATATGGTAAAATCATTAATAGATGAACTTAACCCATCATTGATTATTTCATTCTATCCTGGTTATTCCGTTCACCCTGACCATGAAGCAACTGCAGAATCAGTTGTAAGAACAGTCAGTCGTATGGAAGCATCAGCAAGACCTAAATTACACCTTGTGGCATTTAGTAATGACACTTACAGCGATTTAGGAGAACCGGATATTAATATAGATATTACTGGATACGAAGAACGCAAGATGAAAGTCCTTAAAGCTCATGCGTCTCAAACAGGTCCAATGTTACAAAACCTTGCTTCAAATACTCAAGAAGGTGAAGCGGCTAAAGATATGTGGATGAAGACAGAACATTTCTGGACATATCATATTGAATAGATAGTGGAGGCAATGTGAATGACACAATTAGATTTATCAACACGTGAAGCGCGCTGGAAATATTTCGGTTCAGTTGACCCTATTAAAGGTACAAAGCCAACTGAAAAAGAAAAGATGCCTGATTTACAAAGCTCTAAGAAAGATTTCCTGTTCGAAATTGAACATGTTGGTATCAAGAACTTAATTTACCCTGTAAGAATTGATGATTTTCAAACAGTTGGAAACTTCGAATTTTCAACAAGTTTAAATCAAGACGAAAAAGGTATTAATATGAGCCGTATTATCGAAAGTGTTGAAAAACATTATGATAACGGTGTGAAACTAGATTTCGACCATTTAACATCATTATTAAATACACTACAAACTGCAATGATTCAAAATACTGCATCAGTAGATGTAACAGCAAAATGGTTCTTTAACCGCTTTAGCCCAGTTACAAACCAAAAGGCAGTCGGTCATGCAGATATTAGATATATCTTATCCGTTTCAGAAGATAAAATAACAAAGAAATCTTTAGGTATAGAAGTACCTGTAACAACGTTATGCCCATGTTCTAAAGAAATTAGTGAATACTCAGCTCATAATCAGCGTGGTATCATCACAGTCCTAATTGATTTAGATCCAGAAGTAAGCCTACCAGATAACTACAAAGATATTGTATTAGACGGTATGGAGGCTAACGCAAGTTCAATGTTATATCCAATCTTGAAACGAACTGACGAAAAAGCAGTAACAGAAAGAGCATATGAGAATCCAAGATTTGTAGAAGATTTAATTAGATTGGTAGCAGCTGATTTAGTAGAATTAGAATGGATTCAAGGATTCGAGATCGAATGCCGAAACGAAGAATCTATACATCAACACGATGCATTCGCAAGATTAAAATATACTAAGTAATTTAAATAGAGAACGGACCGACGTAGAACAGTCGGTCCGTTTTTTTGTTTGTGGATACGGGAGGGCTATTGGTTGATCTTCATGAAAGCAGTACAGCCATACTTATCTAATGACAATAACTCATTCTTTTCATAAAAATTGATAGTCTTTTCTGATGTATCCGTCATTAATACAACTTGTCTGACATGATTAAATCGTTCTTTAATCATATTTAAAAGTTTGCTACCTATTCCGTTACCTTGATAATCAGGATCTATAAGAATATCTTGTACATATGCAATTGAATGGTCATCACTAATAACTCTAGTCAATCCAACTAATTGATCATGATCCCATATAGTTACAAAGTAACATGCATTTTTTAAAAGTACAGTCATATCTTCATTATTCTTTACATATACATCCCAACCGACACTTAAATATAACTTTTGTAAATCCTCATTGCTAGGTATTCTCTTTATTGAATATTCCATGGTAATACCTCCTATTATTGCTTAATCATCAAGTTATCAAAAGTACTTATTATTGTATTAAGGTAATTATACATTATTATGGTGGTTTGTGATGTTATATGGGGTGGTAGTCTCATTTTCGGGTCGATAAATTTTTTTATCGGCCTGATAATCCCGTTTTCGGGTCGATAAATTTTTTTATCGGCCTGTAAATCCTGTTTTCGGGTCGATAATTTTATTTATCGGCCTGCAAATCCTGTTTTCGGGTCGATAAATTTTTTTATCGGTCCATATTTCCCACTCCCATCCCGACATTTCCACCTTTCTCTATAAAGAAAAGAGCAACAGCCTAAGCTGTTGCTCTCCTCTTATTATGAATTTACTTCTTCTGTTTCAATCCATGGGTTATTTTGTATTAATTTTGTGATTTGTTCTGTAAATAATTTAACGCGTAATTTAATATCATCTACATCTACATAATATGTGCCGTCTTCTGTTTTACCATAATCTGCATCTTGTGTTGAGATTTGAACTGGCACTGCGATACCTAATAAGTTTCTCATAATAATACGTAAATGTGATAATGGTTCTGTACTGCGCATACCACCACTGTTACATATTAAGCCAACAGGTTTCATTTTAAATTGATCCATCGTTAAATGATCTAATGCATTTTTCAGTATACCTGAATATGAACCGTGATAATTTGGTGTACCGATAATAATTGCATCGGCTTCTTCGGCTTTCTCACGTAATTCATTTACATTATCTTTAACGCGTTCGTCATTTAAATGCTTGCCTGATACATCTAAAAAAGGTATTGGTTTATCATATAAATCAAACAATGTTACTTCTGCACCTTGTTCTTCTAAATTACCTCGAACAAATTGTGCTAGTGCATGTGTATGTGAATATTGTTTTGCGCTACCTACAATAAGTAATACTTTCAATGTTGTCACCTCAAAATTTTAATGATTATCATTACCGACCATTATAACATACAAAAAAACTATGAATTTAAATTTATAGAAAAATCATTCTTTTGGACGATGTTTTAGCGGTCATAATCTTTGAGTGCATGTATAATCGCTTTACCTACACCACTGTGTTCATTAGTGTCTGTAACATAATCTGCTATCTCTTTAACTTCGGGTGCACCATTTTCCATGGCAACTGCATAGCCTGCTTTTTCTAACATAGAAACGTCATTTAAATTATCACCAATTGCCATTACGTCTGACATTGGAATGTTTAATTGATTTGCGATTTCTTCTAAAGCAATACCTTTTTGAGCATCTGAATGTGTAATTTCGATATTCCCTCTTGATGATGAAGATACAGCTAAACTTTTTGATTCAGAAATTTCAGCTTTGGCTCTATCAATTTTAGATAAGTCACTCGCGAATGCTAATATTTTTAAAATGATTTCGCCTGGTCTATTTTCGATTTCATCGTAGCTATCAACCGTTTTTAAAGTACCGTTGTCAATTCTACTTTGAATGTTGGCACGGATTTTTTTAACATCTGCTTTTTGACCAGCTTTTTCAGCGATATCAACGTAGATTTCTAAATCTTTTTCTGGGTCTTCTGTATATATACCAAAGTTTGTATATACTTGATAATAAATATCTTCTTTATTTAAGACGCCTGTGATTTTGTTGATTAATGGACGTGTTAATTTAGATGTATGAACGATGTTGAATTCTTCATCTCTTACTTCTGCACCATTCAAACAAATATATGGTAATGTTAAATCTGTTTTTTCAATTGGACTGTTTGCTTCATAAAATGCTCTACCCGTAGCTATAACGACAGTTATCCCTTTAGATTGTGCATACTTTATTGCTTCATAATTTTCATTAGAAACTTCATGTGCAGCGTTTAATAAAGTACCATCCATATCTGTTGCGATTAACTTAATCATGAAAGTAACCTCTTTTCTTTATATTCAACATAAATTTTAACAAATAACCGTAATAATCTCTATGAATCTGTATTATTCTGCTTAATTTGTTTTTTTAAAATCCTTTTTTCCTTAAAAAATGTTCGTAACATATCTCCACATTCTTGTTCGAGCACTCCTCTTTCAACTGTTGCTCGATGATTGAATCGTGTATCTTCTATTAAATTCATTAAGCTACCACTACAACCGCCTTTTAAATCTGTTGCGCCGTAAACGACATGAGGAATTCTACTCATAACAATAGCGCCTGAACACATCACACAAGGCTCTAACGTAGCATATAATGTTGTCTCTTCAAGACGCCATGAATTAAGGTGCTTGGCCGCTTCTTGTATCGCTATCATCTCAGCGTGCGCTACAGGACTTTGATCATGTTCTCTTAAATTATGCCCTCTGCCAATTACTTCATCTTTATAAACAATTATTGCGCCAATCGGTACTTCATCCATTGCCCAAGCTTTTTTTGCTTCTTCAATTGCAAGTTTCATATATTTTTCATGCACGTCACATTTCACTCCGTTTAATTTGTGATAGAATAGGTATGTCTATTTTAACATCTGGAGAGATATATATGAAAAAAACCTTTATCGCAATTGAAGGACCAATCGGCGTCGGGAAAAGCTCTTTAACGAAAAAGCTTGCTGAAGCGCTCCATTACACTGAAGAATTTGAAATTGTTGATGAGAATCCATATTTAAGTGATTTTTATGACGATATTTCTAAGTGGAGCTTTCAAACCGAAATGTTCTTCTTGTGTCATCGTTACAAACAGTTAACTGATTTAGAAAATATTAATGGTATTGTGAGCGACTATCATATCTTTAAAAATAAGATTTTCGCTAAAAACACATTAAATGAAACTGAATTTGATAAATTTAGTAGAATTTATGATATCTTAACTGAAGATATTCGCATGCCTGACCAAATTATCTTTCTCGATGCATCCCTCGAAGTACTTCAACAACGAATTGCCCATCGAAATAGATCATACGAAACTCAAATTGAAAATGATTATTTAGCTCAACTTAAACGTGACTATAATCAATTTTATGAAGAAGTAAAAAATGAAATTGATGCCATTCAAATCGATACTTCTCATTTAGATTTCGTGAATAACACCGCAGATTATCAACAAGTCTTAAACTTATTACAACCTTTGATTGGAGAGATTATACATGACAAATAAAGTCATACCAAATGATGCTATCATCACAATTGCTGGTACTGTTGGTGTTGGAAAATCATCTTTAACACAAGCACTTAGCGAACGACTAAACTTCAAGACTTCTTTTGAGAAAGTCGATAACAACCCTTATTTAGAAAAATTTTATCACGACTTTGAACGTTGGAGCTTCCATCTACAAATTTACTTTTTAGCAGAACGCTTTAAAGAACAAAAGAGAATGTTCGAATATGGTGGCGGATTTATTCAAGACCGTTCAATATATGAAGACGTTGATATATTTGCTAAAATGCACGAAGAACAAGGCACAATGACTGAAGAAGATTATGCAACGTATAGAGAATTATTTGAAGCAATGGTTATGACACCTTACTTCCCTAAACCAGACGCATTAATCTATTTAGAATGTGACTATAACGACGTCATTCAACGTATCCAAAGACGTGGACGTCAAATGGAAATCGAAACAGATGAAGCATATTGGAAAAAATTATTCTCACGTTATGATAATTGGATTAACAACTTTACAGAATGTCCAGTTGTACGTGTAAATATTAACGACTATGACTTATACGAAGATCCAGATTCCATTAACCATATTATAGATAAAATTGCGCATGTCATTGAAACACACCGTTCAATCGATACACGCGTGAAATAATAAAATGGCCATAAACATGCTGTTATAAGCATATTTATGGCCATTTATTTTATTTACTCCATTCCGCTTCTTGTGCGTAAAATTCATTAATATCTTGATAAATAAAGTCTGCATCTGATAAATCTTCTTTATTACCCGTACCGCTCAGAACGCCAATAACTTTCTTGAAGTGTGCATTCTTACCCATTTGTATGTCTGTTGGTGTATCGCCTATAATCACAATTTCGTCTGGTGATACGTTCCATTTTTCATAAAATGCTTCTACCATTTTTGGATTTGGCTTTTGATAACCGTTAATAGATGCTGTTATTTTTTCATCTATTAAATGACCTACACCTGCATCTTGAATAAATCGATTTGTCCCGTCGATATCATCACTTGTTATAATTGCGATTTGGTATGATTTATCTTTAAATGCGGTTAATGTTTCTACCATTCCTTCTATAACGATCGTTTCTGGTTCGTACTCTGCGATTAAATCTTTGCTTAATTGTACTGTCCAGTCTTCAATTTCTTTTGAATCAGCATTTTGTGCAAATTGTGTAAACACACGTACGATATCAGCTAAAGTTCCAGATGCTAATATACCACTTGATAGAAATTGTCCGTCTACATATCCTAACGCTTCTTGTAATGCTTGTTTCTGCTCTATATGATATTTCTCTACAAAGCGATCGATCATCACAAGTGATATTTCAGACCATGTTTCATCAAACTTAAGCAATGTCCCATCTTTATCAAATAATAACCATTTAATCATCACTTTACTCCTTTAAAAAAGAGCCTGCTACAGATACTGTCTCAGACTCTCTTCTTATTATTGAATTTATTTACACAATTTCAATGTGGCTTTCTTGTCCTACAACAACTCTCCAACCATGTTTATCTTCTTTCTTACCTGTTTGGATTGCTGTATATTCATCAAATAACGTTTGAGTAACCGGACCGATTTCATTATTATTAATTGTAATTTCAGCTTCTTCGTATTTTAGGAAACCTACTGGAGAAATAACTGCTGCAGTTCCTGTTCCGAAAATTTCTGTTAAACGACCGTCATGATGAGCATTTATAATATCATCAATAGATAATCGTTTCTCTTCAGTTTCATAACCTAACTCTTGAGCAAGTTCGAGAACTGTTTTACGTGTAATACCTGGTAAAATACTACCATTCAACTCAGGTGTTACAACTTTGCCATCGATGACGAAGAATATATTCATACTTCCGACTTCTTCGATGTATTTTTGTTCAACGCCGTCTAACCATAATACTTGATCAAATCCAAGTTCATTAGCACGTGTTTGCGCAATTAAACTTGCTGCGTAGTTACCACCACATTTAGCAAATCCAACGCCACCTCTTACAGCACGTACATATTCATCTTCAACATATATACTTGTTGGTTTCATTTGATCATCACCGTAATAAGCGCCTACTGGAGAAAGTATTACTAAAAATTCGTAGTCCGTAGAAGAACGCACACCTAAGTATGGTTCAGTTGCATATACAAATGGTCTAACATATAAAGATTGACCTTCTCCACTTGGAATCCAATCGCGCTCTAAATCAATAAGTTGAATTAAACCGTTCAACACTTTTTCTTCATCGATTTGAGGCATTTCAAGTCTTTTTAAAGATAAATTAATTCGCTTGAAATTTTGGTCAGGTCTGAATAACGTAACTTCATCCCCATCTTTATATGCTTTCATTCCTTCGAACACTGTTTGTCCATAATGAAGACCTTGTGCACTTGGTGACAACGTAATCGGCCCATATGGAATTATTTTAGGCTCTGACCAGCCTTCACCCTGTTTATATGACATAGATAGCATATAATCAGTAAAGATTTCGCCAAAGACCAAATTTGAAAAATCCGGTTTCTCTTTAAGCTGTTCACGCTTTTCTACGTAAAATGTTTCTGTCATAATGATTCCTCCTAGGCTAATTAATAATTAATGTTATCAAGTATATCAGTCATAGAGGCGTTATTCAATGAATTTTTGGAAAATTTAAAAAATATACACAATAAAATTACTGTTTAGCTAAATTATCTTTTTCTTCAATAGCTTTAAGCATTAATGAAGTCATTTTTTCTAAATCATAAGTTGGTGAGAAGTCCCACTCTTCTTTCGCGCAAGTTGAATCAATAGAATTTGGCCAGCTATCAGCAATTGCTTGTCTTTCTGGATCCACATCATAACCTAATTCGAAATCAGGCATATGTTTTTGGATAGCTGCTTTAATTGTTTCAGGATCAACGCTCATTGCGCTCACATTATATGCATTACGGTTAATTAATCGTGAACTATCCGCTTCCATCAATTTAATGATTGCATCAATAGCATCATCCATGAACATCATATCCATAAATGTACCTTTATCAATATAGCTATCGTATCTTCCTTCCCTGATAGCTTTGAAATAAATTTCCACTGCATAGTCTGTTGTACCGCCACCTGGTTCTTTAACGTAAGAGATTAACCCAGGAAATCTCATACTTCTAGTATCTACGCCAAATTTCGTGTAGTAATAGTCACATAATAATTCCCCAGCTACTTTGTTTACACCATACATTGAAGTTGGTCTTTGAATAGTAACTTGTGGAGTCATATCTTTAGGTGTATTTGGTCCAAACGCACCGATTGAACTTGGTGTGAAGAATTGCATATCGAATTCACGTGCTATTTCAAGTGCATTCACTAATCCACCCATATTTAAATTCCAAGCGAATAGTGGATTCTTTTCAGCAGTTGCTGAAAGTAATGCCGCCATATGCATTAAAGTATCTGCATTGAAATTTTTAACTAATTCATGAAATCTTTCTTGATCTGTAACATCTAAAATTTCAAATGGTCCATTATTAATTTCGCTGTCACTTTCTGGTTCTCTAATATCAGTCGCTAATACATTTTCATTACCATATTTATTTCTTAACTTTATAACTAATTCTGTCCCTATTTGTCCTAACGCCCCAGTGATTATTATCTTTTTCATTTTAAATCCTCCTGTATTGTTGAAATGTTCATTTGTACGCACAAGAAAGACAAAAGCGCTTTCTTCAATGATATTTTACTATATTTTTATCGTTTTGTATACTTCAGAAGTACATTAGAAAGATAAATAAAGTTACCTAATACAAAAAAACAATCGTATTGTAATACATAAGTCGAGAATAAAATGTTAGTTACGGTACGTTTCGTTACAAAAGTTCTGAGTTTTGTTACTAACGGCTCCCTTAATTACAAAAGTACGGAGATTTGTTACTAACGGCATCCTTAGTTACAAAAGTACGGAGATTTGTTACTAACGCCCTCCTTAATTACAAAACCCGCAAGTTTTGTTACTAACGACTCCCTTAATTACAAAAGTATGGAGTTTTGTTACTAACTATCGCCTCAATCGCTATAAATTAAAAGCGCATGGGACGTATTCATTTGTCCCATGCGCTTGATGAAATATTAATTATAGTAATCCTAATTCTTTACCGATTTTTTCATAAATATCAATTGCTTGATCTAGTTGTTCTTTTGTATGAGCGGCTGTTGGCATGTTTCTTACACGGCCTGTACCTCTTGGAACTGTTGGGAATACGATTGCTTTCGCATACACACCTTCGTCCATTAATCTCTTACTAAATGTTTGAGCTTTTTTCTCTTCACCGATAATTACAGGTGTAATTGGTGTTTCTGAATGACCAATATCGAAGCCTTTTGCTTTTAAGCCTTCTTTTAAGTAATTAGCGTTATCCCATAATTTATCATGTAATTCTGTAGAAGCCATTAATTTTTTAACTGATTCTGTAATAGCTTTAGTGTCTCCAGGTGCTAATGAAGTTGAGAATAAGAATGGTCTTGAAGCAACTTTTAACCAGTCGATTAAATCTTTAGTACCAGCTACATAACCACCTACAACACCAATTGCTTTTGATAGTGTTCCGATTTGGAAGTCAATTTTGTCTTGAAGTCCGAAATGTTTAACTGTTCCTGCACCTTTACCCATTACACCAGAACCATGCGCGTCATCAACATATGTGATTAAACCAAATTCTTCAGCAATTTCTACAATTTCAGGTAATTTTGCTACGTCTCCATCCATTGAGAATACGCCATCTGTAATGTACATAACTTTATTATATTGACCTGATTCAACCGCTTCTTTAGCTTTCGCTCTTAAATCATCCATATCTGAGTGATTAACACGAATAATTTTTGCTTTAGATAAACGACAACCATCAATAATTGAAGCATGGTTTAATTCATCAGATAAGATTGCATCATTTTTATTCATAACAGCTGAAATAGCAGCCATGTTACAGTTAAAGCCTGATTGGTATGCAATTGCACTTTCAGTACCTTTGAACTGAGCTAAAGTTTCTTCAAGTTCTCTGTGTAAGTCTAATGTACCGTTAATTGTACGTACTGCCCCCGCACCTACACCGTGAGAATCTATCGCATCTTTAGCAGCTTTCTTTAAATCTTCATCTGTTGCTAATCCAAGATAGTTATTTGAAGATAAGTTAATGTAATTTTTACCTCCAATTGTAATCTCAGCACCATTTGCACCTTCAACGACATCAATCTCGTTATATAGGCCATTGTCTTTTAATTCATTTAAATTTGTTTGTAAGAATGAATCTAATGTTTGTACCATTTAAACCTTCTCCTTTAGCACTTTTTCTCAATCATAACACATCAAAATCAAAGAATTAAGCGTTATCATCTTAAATTGAATTGTTTAAATTTTCTATAAATTTTGCTACAATTATCATATTATATTTTTAAAGAACTGAAAGAAGGTTTATGAATGGTTAATTGGAAAGAAGAAGTAGATAAAAAATTCGATCGACTTGTAGACATCAGAAGACATATGCATAAAAATCCTGAACTATCCTATCATGAGGAAAAAACTCATGATTTTATTTTATCTGAATTAAAGAAACTAGATAAATTAGAGATTAAAGCGCCAGTCGGGGAACGTGGTATTGTCGCTAAATTAACAGGGAATGAACCTGGTCAAACGATCGCATTTCGTGCAGACTTTGATGCTTTACCTATTCAAGATGAAAAAGACGTACCTTATAAATCGACTGTTGATGGTGTAATGCATGCTTGTGGTCATGACGGTCATACCGCTACACTCTTAACATTCTGTGAAATACTGCATGAACATCAACATTTGCTTAAAGGGAATGTTGTTTTTATTTTTCAATATGCAGAAGAATTAAGTCCTGGCGGTGCTAGTCCAATGGTTGATGATGGTGCATTAGAAGGTGTCGATAAAGTTTATGGAAACCATTTTTGGAGTGGTCATGAAACATCTTCAATTAAGACACGTCCTAATGAAATGATGGCATCACCTGACTACTTTGAAGTGACCATTCAAGGTAAAGGTGGTCACGGTGCTAAACCTCATACATCAATCGATCCAATTGTAATCGTAGCTGAATACATTTCTAGCATCCAAAAAATCATTTCTCGAAACTTAGACCCAATAGATCGAGGTGTGATTACAGTTGGGAAAGTAGATGCGGGTACTGCATTTAATGTTATAAGTGATACAGCTACTTTAGCGGGTACTGTTAGAACATTTAAACCAGAAGTTAAAGACACAATAGAAGCTGAGCTTGAACGTGTCTTAAAAGGAATTTGTTTAGCCAATAACGCGACTTATGACTTTGAATACCGCAGAGGCTATCCTACAGTCGTCAACCATGAAGAACAATATGAAGTGGTTAAAGAAGCTGCTGAGCGCTTAGATTTAACTTATGAAGACATCCCTCCTATGATGATAGGTGAAGATTTCTCATACTACTTACTTAATCGTCCAGGTTGTTTCTTCCTAACTGGTAGTGGTAATGAAGATAAAGGCTCAACTGCCCCACACCATCATCCTATGTTTGATTTAGATGAAGAAGCAATGAAGACGACGACACAAATGTTTATTCAAGTGCTTGAGATAGAAGGTGTTCTATAAGAATGAAAAATATTTTATTACAAAAAGTTGAAGACTATTATGATGAAATGATTGAAATCAGAAGATATTTACATATGAATCCAGAATTATCTTTTGAAGAAGTGAAGACACCTGCTTATATTGCACATTACTTAAGAGAATTAGGCATTGACGTTCGTGAAGGCGTCGGAGGACGTGGTGTTATAGGTACATTAAACAAAGATAAAGAAGGTCCTACATTAGCGATTAGAGCTGATTTTGATGCATTACCTATCCAAGATGAAAAGGAAGTACCTTACAAATCAACTGTTGATGGTGTCATGCACGCTTGTGGTCACGATGCCCATACGGCTGTATTATTAATGACTGCGAAAATTTTATCTGAACATAAAGATGAAATTAATGGTCGCGTCGTCTTTATTCACCAACATGCTGAAGAAGTCGATCCTGGTGGTGCTATTCAAATGATTGCTGACGGGTGTTTAACAGGCGTTGATGCGATTATTGGGCAACATGTATCTAGTCATTTAGATGTTGGTAAAATCGGCTATAAATACGGTACAACGACAGGTATTCCGGATGACTTCTGGATTACTTTGAAAGGTAGAGGTGGACATGCTGCACATCCTGATCAATTAATTGATCCACTCGCAGCAGGTATACAATTATGTAACGATTTACAATACATTGTTTCACGTAAAACAAGTGCACTCTCTCCTGCCGTTTTATCCATTACAATGTTCAATGCTGGAGAAACGAATAATGTCATACCAGATACATGCAAAATTGGCGGAACGATTAGAACGTTCGACTCAGATACACAAAATAGTGTCATAGAAGGCTTTAAGAAAGTATTAGAAGGCATTGCGACTTCTACCGACGTTACTTACGACTTAAAATATAGTAAAGGGTATCCCCCTGTCATTAACACGGAACGTGAAACTGATCTTATATTAGAAGCGACTAAAGAAATTGATAGCGTTGAAGAACTCGTAGAATTAGAAGCAAGTTTAGGTGGAGAAGATTTTTCTTATTATCAACAGCGTGTTCCCGGTGCATTTTTCTATACAGGCACAAGAAACGAGCATTTCAAAGCTGACTTTCCTCATCACCATCCAAAGTTTGATATTGATGAGCAAGGCTTAATAAACGCTGTACGCATCTTCATACTCACAACATTTAAGTTTATGGAAAGGAATGATATTCATGACATTAACGACTGAAGTTAATCAATACATGGATGAATTAATAGAAATTAGAAGACATTTACACCAGCATCCCGAACTTTCTTTTCAAGAAGAAAATACAAAGAAATACATAGCTGATTATCTTGAAAACCTTGGAATTGAAGTTAAAAGAGATGTCGGTGGTAATGGCTTGTTAGGTTATATAAAAGGTGGACATGAAGGCCCAACGATTGCATTAAGAGCTGATTTTGATGCATTGCCTATTCAAGACGAGAAAGATGTACCTTATAAATCTAAAGTCGATGGTGTGATGCATGCTTGTGGTCATGATGCGCATACAGCAAGTTTACTCATCACTGCAAAAATACTTAAAAAGCACGAGCAAGATATTCATGGGAATGTCGTGTTAATCCATCAACATGCTGAAGAGTCACTTCCAGGTGGCGCTAAAGCGATGGTAGAAGCCGGTGCACTCGATGGTGTGGATTATGTCTTCGGAACACATACAGCAAGTCATATTGACGCGAATAAAGTTGGATTTTGTTCTGGACCAGCATATGCTGCAGCTGATTCATTTGAAATTGATATACAAGGACTAGGCGGACATGGTGCTATGCCTCAACTAGCTAAAGATCCAATCGTTGCTGCATCTTCATTGATTGTCCAAGCACAAAGTATCGTTTCAAGAACAGTAGATCCATTAGAATCGGCTGTCGTAACGTTCGGTACATTTAAAGGTGGTAATGCATTCAATGTTATCGCGGATAAGGTTCAATTATCAGGCACTATTAGAACGTATTTACCATACGTTAAAGATCAAATTAAAGAACGATTAAACGGCATATTAAACGGTATCGAATCAAGTTATGGTGTTAAATGTCATTTGAAATATCACGATGGCTATCCACCAGTAGTAAATCATGAGAAAGAAACAGAATGGGCTAAAAAACTTGCATCAGAAATTGATTCAGTTGAAGAAGCATTCGATTTCCCTCCTTCTTTAGGTGGCGAAGATGTTGGTTATTTCTTACAACATGTTCCAGGAACATATTTCTTTACTGGTGTAGGTAACGAAGCACTTAAAGCGACTTATCCGCATCACCATCCAAAATTCGATTTAGATGAACAAGCATTACAAAATAGCGTCAAATTATTCTTATCTATTATTGAACATAGTGATGAATTAGAAAAATAAGCAATAAAAAAACCGAGACAACTTAATGTCTCGGCTTTTATTTTGTTTAATCAAGTTTGTTCAATATCGAATTAAGCTTCGATGATTGTAACAACGCCTGATCCAACTGTACGTCCACCTTCACGGATTGAGAAACGAGTACCGTCTTCAATAGCGATTGGTGAAATTAATTCAACGTCCATTTCAACGTTGTCGCCAGGCATAACCATTTCAGTACCTTCTGGTAAGTTAACTACACCAGTTACGTCAGTAGTACGGAAATAGAATTGTGGGCGGTAGTTTGTGAAGAATGGAGTATGACGTCCACCTTCGTCTTTAGATAATACATAAACTTCAGCTTTGAATTTAGTGTGAGGTGTGATTGAACCTGGTTTAGCTAATACTTGACCACGGTTAACGTCTTCACGAGCAACACCACGTAATAATGCACCGATGTTATCTCCAGCTTCAGCGAAGTCTAATAATTTACGGAACATTTCAACACCAGTTACAGTTGTTTTAGAAGATTCTTCAGTTAAACCGATGATTTCAACTTCTTCACCAACAGTGATTTGACCACGTTCAACACGGCCTGTAGCAACAGTACCACGACCAGTGATTGAGAATACGTCCTCAACTGGCATCATGAATGGTTTGTCAGAGTCACGTTCTGGAGTTGGAATGAATGTATCAACAGCTTCCATTAATTCCATGATTTTGTCTTCGTAAGCTTCGTCGCCTTCTAATGCTTTTAATGC
Organism: Mammaliicoccus sp. Q-M61; assembly: GCF_022386055.1. NCBI lineage: Bacteria > Bacillati > Bacillota > Bacilli > Caryophanales > Staphylococcaceae > Mammaliicoccus > Mammaliicoccus sp. Q-M61. The sequence goes on along the minus strand of NZ_JAJNJL010000013.1, from coordinate 36,834 downwards.
TGAACCAGCAATTACAGGAACGTCGTCGCCTGGGAAGTCATATTCAGATAATAAGTCACGAACTTCCATTTCAACTAATTCTAATAATTCTTCATCGTCAACCATGTCAACTTTGTTTAAGAATACTACTAATGCAGGAACACCTACGTTACGTGATAAAAGAATGTGCTCACGAGTTTGAGGCATTGGACCGTCAGCAGCAGATACTACTAAGATACCGCCGTCCATTTGAGCAGCACCAGTGATCATGTTTTTAACATAGTCAGCGTGTCCTGGGCAGTCAACGTGCGCATAGTGACGTTTTTCAGTTTCATATTCGATGTGTGAAGTATTGATTGTAATACCACGTTCTTTTTCTTCTGGAGCGTTATCGATTTGGTCGTAAGAACGAGCTTCTCCGTCACCAGAACGTTTTGCTAATACAGTTGCGATAGCAGCTGTTAAAGTAGTTTTACCATGGTCAACGTGACCGATAGTACCAATATTGGCATGTGTTTTTGAGCGATCAAATTTTTCTTTAGCCATTATGAAATCTCTCCTATTCATATTAAAAATTATTTTTTATTTAAGCCTCATGATGGTTACTCACCATCATGAGGATAACCTATAGTTAATTTATAAATCATTTTGATGAAAAAATCAATTTATTAAAGCGAATGTATTATTCACCTTTGTTTTTCTTGATAATTTCTTCAGAAATTGATTTAGGAACTTCTTCGTAGTGATCAAATACCATAGTATAAGTACCACGACCTTGAGTGTTAGAACGTAAGTTTGTAGCGTAACCGAACATTTCTGAAAGTGGAACAAATGCACGAACAACTTGAGCGTTACCGCGTGCTTCCATACCTTCAACACGTCCACGACGACTTGTTACGTCACCCATGATGTCTCCCATGTACTCTTCAGGCATAACGATTTCAACTTTCATCATTGGCTCTAAGATTACAGGGTTACATTTTTTAGCTGCTTCTTTAAGTGCTAATGACGCAGCAACTTTGAAGGCCATTTCAGATGAATCGACATCATGATATGAACCATCATATAGTTTAGCTTTAACGTCAACTAATGGATATCCAGCTAATACACCGTTTTCCATAGCGTCTTTAAGACCAGCTTCAACTGATGGAATGTATTCACGAGGAACTACACCACCGACGATAGCGTTTTCGAATTCGAAGCCGCCACCTTGTTCGTTAGGTGTGAATTCAATATGAACATCACCGTATTGTCCACGTCCACCTGATTGACGAGAGAATTTACCTTGAACTTGTGCAGATTCTTTGAACGTTTCACGGTAAGATACCATTGGAGCACCAACAGTACATTCTACTTTGAATTCACGTTTCATACGGTCTACTAAGATATCAAGATGTAATTCACCCATACCACCGATGATAACTTGTCCAGTTTCATGGTCAGTGTGTGCATGGAATGTTGGATCTTCTTCTTGTAATTTAACTAATGCGTTAGTCATTTTATCTTGGTCAGCTTTAGATTTAGGCTCAACAGATAAGTGAATAACAGGTTCTGGGAATTCCATTGATTCTAAGATAATGTTATCTTTTTCATCACATAAAGTATCACCAGTACCAGTATCTTTAAGACCAACAGCACCTGCAATGTCACCAGAATATACAGTAGAAATCTCTTCACGAGAGTTAGCGTGCATTTGTAGGATACGACCTACACGTTCACGTTTACCTTTAGTAGAGTTTCTTACGTATGAACCAGATTCCATTGTACCTGAATAAACACGGAAGAATGTTAATTTACCTACGAATGGGTCAGTCATTACTTTAAACGCTAATGCAGCGAATGGCGCTGAGTCATCAGGTTTAGCAATTACTTCTTCATCTTCGTTATCAGCTCTATGTCCGATAATAGGTTTAACATCTAATGGTGATGGTAAGTAGTCAATAACAGCGTCCAACATTAATTGAACACCTTTGTTTTTGAATGCTGTACCACATAATACTGGGTAGAATTCAACGTCACAAGTAGCTTGACGGATAGCCGCTTTAAGCTCATCAACTGTGATTTCTTCTCCACCTAAGTATTTTTCCATTAATTCGTCATTTGATTCAGAAACAGCTTCAATTAAAGCTTCACGAGCTTCTTCAGCTTGTTGTTTGTGAGATTCTGGGATCTCAACTTCCTCAATTTCAGTACCTAAGTCATTAGTGTATTGGAAACATTTCATTTCTACTAAGTCAATAATAGCGTTGAAATCGTCTTCCGCACCAATTGGTAACTGAATTGGGTGAGCATTTGCTTGTAAACGCTCATGTAGTGTACCAACTGAATATTCAAAGTTAGCACCCATTTTGTCCATTTTATTAATGAATACAATACGAGGTACTCCGTAAGTTGTAGCTTGACGCCAAACTGTTTCAGTTTGAGGTTCAACACCTGATTGCGCATCAAGAACAGTTACAGCACCATCAAGTACACGTAATGAACGTTCAACTTCAACTGTGAAGTCTACGTGTCCTGGTGTATCGATGATGTTTACACGGTGACCATCCCATTGTGCAGTAGTCGCAGCAGAAGTGATTGTAATACCACGCTCTTGCTCTTGTTCCATCCAGTCCATTTGTGAAGCACCTTCATGTGTTTCACCAATTTTATGGATACGGCCTGTGTAATAAAGAATACGTTCAGTAGTAGTAGTTTTACCAGCATCGATGTGAGCCATGATACCGATATTACGAGTGTTTTTCAAAGAAAAATCTCTTGCCATAGTATTCTTACTCCTTCCAAAACATTGGATATTTGGTTGTTGTTTATATAGATACTTTGATACCCTAAGTGTTTAAAAAACTATAGATGACCTATAAATAAGCCTCTTTATAATTTTAACGCTTAGGGTTCTAAGTTCTATCTTACCAACGGTAATGAGCAAACGCTTTGTTAGCTTCTGCCATTTTGTGAGTGTCTTCACGTTTCTTAACAGCACCACCAGTGTTATTGGCAGCATCTAAGATTTCATTAGCTAAACGCTCTTCCATAGTTTTTTCACCACGAAGACGCGCGTAGTTAACTAACCAACGTAAACCTAAAGTAGTACGACGTTCTGGACGTACTTCTACAGGTACTTGATAGTTTGAACCACCTACACGGCGAGCTTTAACTTCAAGTACAGGCATGATGTTGTTGATAGCTTCATCGAATACTTCCATAGCATCTTTACCTGAACGTTCTTGAACAAGTTCGAATGCAGAATAAAGAATTCTTTGAGCAGTACCACGTTTACCATCAAGCATGATTTTGTTGATTAATTTTGTTACTAATTTAGAGTTGTGAATTGGATCTGGTAAAACATCTCTTTTTGCAACTGGACCTTTACGAGGCATAATCGTAATCCTCCTTCCTCATTATAAAGTTTAATTGATTTATCGTCATTTAAAAAACTGTTATTTACAGAAATTTAATGTCAAATTATTTTTTAGCAGCTTTAGGTTTTTTAGCACCATAAAGTGAACGGCTTTGCATACGACCGTCAACACCAGAAGTGTCTAAAGCACCACGTACGATATGGTAACGCACACCAGGTAAGTCTTTTACACGTCCACCACGAATAAGTACAACACTGTGTTCTTGTAAGTTGTGACCAATACCAGGGATATACGCGTTTACTTCGATGTTGTTTGATAAACGAACACGAGCATATTTACGTAAAGCTGAGTTAGGTTTTTTAGGTGTCATTGTTCCTACACGAGTACATACACCACGTTTTTGAGGAGAGTATACAGTAGTCATTTTTTTCTTCATGCTATTGTAACCTCTGTTTAATGCTGGTGCAGTTGATTTTTGTGTTTTGCTAGTACGAGGTTTACGTACTAATTGGTTAATAGTAGGCATCTTTAATGTCCTCCTCTCTTCATTTCTTAATTCCACACATCCAGGTGGTTCATTTTAAGTCAAATAAAAATAGTAAGCACAGCTTACACATTTATTTAAGCAATGCAACAACTGTCGCATTAACTTCTATTCCATAGCGTGATCCAAGTTCTTGTCGACTAGGACTATAACTTATCGGAACGCCTGTCTCAAATGCTATCGATAACACTTTCGACAAAATATGAATATTGACATCTTGAGCAATGATTACTTGACGTACATCATGCTTCAATAATGCTTTAGTGGTCTGTTTTAAACCAATGACATAACTGTCTTGATTTAAGCTTAAGGCTTTTTCATTAGACATTTCATATCCTCCAAAGCGTCTGCTTTCATCAACCTTAACAATAATAACATTGCACAGTTATAAAGTCAATCATTTTTAAAGTGTTTTTATAATAAAATACAAGCTGTTCTAGGAACCTAGAACAGCCCATATATATTAGTCAGTCACAACTTGTTCTTCAGGTACTACTTCTTTTTCAACTTTTTCAAAGTCAACACCAGTATATCTTCTCATACCTGTTCCGGCAGGGATCAATTTACCGATGATAACATTTTCTTTAAGTCCAAGTAAGTCATCACGCTTACCTTTAATAGCAGCATCTGTAAGTACTCTTGTTGTTTCTTGGAATGAAGCAGCTGATAAGAAACTTTCAGTCTCAAGAGATGCTTTCGTAATACCAAGTAATACAGGTTTAGCAGTTGCTGGACGTTTACGCGTCGCAAATACTTCTCTGTTTGCATCAGTGAATGTATGAATATCAACTAATGCACCTGGTAATAGTTTAGTATCTCCTGCTTCAATAATTCTTACTTTACGAAGCATTTGTCTAACCATAACTTCAACGTGTTTATCTGAAATTTCAACACCTTGCATACGGTAAACTTTTTGTACTTCTTTTAGTAAGTAACTTTGAGTTGCATTTAAGCCTGCAACAGCTAGTAATCCTTTAGGTTCAATTGAACCTTCAGTCATAACTTCACCACGTTCTACGTATTGACCTTCTTCAACTTTAAGTCGAGCAGTACCTGGTGCGTTATAAGTACGGATTTCATTTTCGCCTTTAACTTTAATTTCTTGTTGACGATCTTTAACGATCGTAATTTCAGTTACTTCACCATTAATTTCAGAAATAACAGCTTGTCCTTTAGGATTACGTGCTTCAAATAGCTCTTGAATACGAGGTAAACCTTGAGTGATATCGGCACCTGCTACACCACCTGTATGGAATGTACGCATTGTAAGCTGAGTACCTGGTTCACCGATTGATTGTGCAGCAATTGTACCAACTGCTTCACCAACTTCAACTTGTTCACCAGTTGCTAAGTTCTTACCATAACATTTTTCACATACACCGTGACGAGTGTTACATGTAAATGCAGAGCGAATATGCATTTCAGTAATACCTGCGTCAACTATTTGTTTAGCAATATCTGCAGTTATTAATTCATTAACTTTAATAATTACTTCATCTGTTTCAGGATGACGTAATGTTTCTTTAGAGTAACGACCTTCAATACGTTCAATGAATGGTTCGATTAACTCTGATCCTTCTCTAATATCTGAAACAAGTAAACCACGGTCAGTTCCACAGTCTTCTTCTCTAACGATAACATCTTGTGCTACGTCAACTAGACGACGTGTTAAGTAACCTGAATCGGCAGTTTTCAGTGCTGTATCGGCAAGACCTTTACGCGCACCGTGAGTAGAGATGAAGTATTCAAGTACTGTTAAACCTTCACGGAATGAAGATTTAATAGGTAACTCGATAATTCGACCAGATGGGTTAGCCATCAAACCACGCATACCAGCTAATTGAGTGAAGTTTGATGCGTTACCACGGGCACCAGAGTCACTCATCATGAAGATTGGGTTTAAGCTGTCTAATGACATCATTAATTTAGCTTGAATATCATCTTTAGCTTTTGTCCAAATTTCAATTACAGCAGCATAACGTTCGCTTTCAGTAATTAAACCACGGCTAAACTGTTTCTGTACTTTATCTACTTTGACTTCTGCTTCTCCAATAATTTCTTGTTTATCAGGAAGTACCACAATGTCAGAAACCCCAACTGTAATACCAGCTTTAGATGAGTATTTAAATCCTAAATCTTTCATCTTATCAAGCATTACTGATGTATCTGTAATGTGGAATTTATTAAAGATTTCCGCAATGATTTGACCTAAGAATTTCTTGTTAAATGGTTTAACAAGTTCAACATCTTGTAAGTACTCGATTAATCCACCTTCTGGAATATCAGTAGGTGATACAAAGTATTTGTCAGGTGTTGATTTTTCTAAATTGAAATTCGTTGGTTCATTAATATACGGGAATGAATCCGGCATAATTTCATTGAATATCACTTTACCAACAGATGTGATAAGTAATTTATTGTTTTGTTCTTCTGTAAATGTTGGGTTCTTTAATGATCTTGCATGAACAGCTATACGTGAGTGTAAATGAACATAACCATTTACATACGCTTTAATAACTTCATCTGTTTCACTAAAGATTTCACCAGCTCCTGTAGCGCCTTTACGTTCAAGTGTTAGGTAATAGTTACCTAATACCATATCTTGAGAAGGTGTTACGACTGGTTTACCATCTTTAGGGTTCAAGATGTTTTGAGCTGCAAGCATTAACATACGTGCTTCTGCTTGTGCTTCTTTTGATAATGGAACATGGACAGCCATTTGGTCACCATCAAAGTCAGCGTTATAAGCAGTTGTTACAAGTGGATGAAGTCTGATTGCACGACCTTCAACTAGTGTAGGTTCAAATGCTTGAATACCTAAACGGTGAAGTGTTGGTGCACGGTTTAATAGTACTGGATGTTCTTTAATAACATCTTCTAGTACATCCCAAACTTCTTCTTCCATTCTTTCTATTTTACCTTTTGCATTCTTGATGTTTGTAGCAATTTCACGTTCAACAAGTTCTTTCATAATGAAAGGTTTGAACAATTCTAACGCCATTTCTTTCGGTAAACCACATTGATACATTTTAAGGTTTGGTCCAACTACGATAACTGAACGACCTGAATAGTCAACACGTTTACCAAGTAAGTTTTGACGGAAACGACCTTGTTTACCTTTTAACATATGTGACAATGATTTTAATGGACGGTTACCTGGTCCAGTTACTGGACGACCACGACGACCATTATCAATTAAAGCATCTACAGCTTCTTGTAACATACGTTTTTCATTTTGAACGATAATACCAGGTGCACCTAAGTCTAATAAACGTTTCAAACGATTATTACGGTTGATAACACGACGGTATAAATCATTTAAATCACTTGTTGCGAAACGTCCACCATCTAATTGAACCATTGGACGAATTTCAGGTGGAATAATTGGTAATACATCTAAGATCATCCAAGATGGATCATTACCTGAGTGACGGAATGATTCAACAACTTCTAGACGTTTAATTGCTCTTGTCAATCTTTGTCCTGTTGCTGATTCTAATTCTTCACGTAATTCTTTTAATTCTTTATCTAAGTCGATATCGCTTAATAAGTCACGGATTGCTTCTGCACCCATTTTTGCTGTGAATTTACCTGGATATTTATCATAATACTCACGGAATTCACCTTCAGTTAATAATTGTTTCTTCTCTAATCCAGTTGGACCTGGATCAATTACAGTGTAAGAAGCAAAGTATATAACCTCTTCAAGTGAACGTGGTGACATATCAAGTAAAAGTCCCATACGACTTGGGATACCTTTGAAGTACCAAATGTGTGAAACTGGAGCTGCTAATTCAATGTGCCCCATTCTTTCACGACGCACTTTTGATTTAGTAACCTCTACACCACAACGGTCACAGACCATGCCTTTGTAGCGTACTCTTTTATATTTACCACAACTACATTCCCAGTCCTTAGTTGGACCAAAAATTTTCTCACAGAATAAACCATCTCTTTCAGGTTTTAACGTACGGTAGTTAATTGTTTCTGGTTTTTTCACTTCACCAAATGACCAAGAACGGATCTTTTCAGGTGAAGCAAGTCCTATTTTCATGTAATGGAAATTATTTACATCAATCAAGGAGCCTACCTCCTTCAATTTAAATTAGTTGTGCCGGTTGATTGATAATGTATAACAAATGAAAAGCGCAAATGGTTAATCAAATGCGCTTTATTAACTTTTAGTCAGTTACTTGTTGTCCTTCTATTGATGCATCTTGTGAAACACCTAAATCAACTTTCTTGTCCATCATATCTTCATCTTCTAAATCACGCATTTCGATTTCGTTATCGTGTTCGTCCATAACTTTAACGTCTAGACCTAAACTTTGTAACTCTTTCATTAATACGCGGAATGATTCAGGAACACCTGGTTTAGGGATGTTTTCTCCTTTTACGATAGATTCGTAAGTTTTAACACGACCTACTGTGTCATCAGATTTATAAGTTAAAATCTCTTGTAAAGTATATGCTGCACCGTAAGCTTCAAGTGCCCATACTTCCATCTCACCGAAACGTTGTCCACCAAATTGAGCTTTACCGCCAAGTGGTTGTTGTGTAACAAGTGAGTATGGTCCAGTAGAACGCGCATGTAATTTATCGTCTACCATGTGTGCAAGTTTAAGCATGTACATTACACCTACAGATACACGGTTATCAAACGGTTCACCAGTACGACCATCGTATAGTACAGTTTTACCATCACGAGCCATACCTGCTTCTTCAATAGTTGACCAAACATCATCATCGTTTGCACCATCAAATACTGGTGAAGCAACATGAATACCTAAATTCTTAGCTGCCATTCCAAGATGAAGTTCTAATACTTGTCCGATATTCATACGAGAAGGTACACCTAATGGGTTTAACATGATGTCAATTGGTGTTCCATCTGGTAAGTAAGGCATATCTTCTTCAGGTAAGATACGTGAGATAACACCTTTGTTACCGTGACGACCACACATTTTATCTCCGACATGTATTTTACGTTTTTGAACGATGTATACACGTACTAATTGGTTTACACCTGGAGATAGTGAGTCATCGCCTTCTTCTCTGTTAAATACTTTAACATCTAATACAATACCACCTGCACCATGAGGTACACGTAATGATGTATCACGAACTTCACGAGCTTTTTCACCAAAGATTGCATGTAATAATCTTTCTTCAGCTGTTAATTCAGTTACACCTTTAGGCGTTACTTTACCAACTAGGATATCTCCGTCTTTAACTTCAGCACCAACATAAACGATACCACGATCATCTAAGTTCTTAAGCGCATTGTCAGAAACGTTAGGAATATCACGTGTGATTTCTTCAGGTCCTAATTTAGTGTCACGAGCTTCTGATTCATATTCTTCAACGTGAATTGAAGTATAAACATCATCTTTAACAAGACGTTCACTCATGATTACAGCATCCTCATAGTTATAACCGTCCCAAGTCATGAAACCAACGACTACGTTACGTCCAAGTGCCATTTCACCAAGTTCCATTGAAGGACCATCAGCTAAAATTTCACCTTTAGAAACAATGTCTCCGCTCGCAATGATTGGACGTTGGTTGTAACAAGTACCTGAGTTACTACGTTTGAATTTAGATAATGGGTAACGATCTAATTCTGTTTCGATCTCTTTACCGTTCTCTTCAACAATACGTCTAACAAGGATTTCTTTTGCTTCTACGTGCTCAACTCTACCTTTATACTTAGCAACTACTGCTGCACCTGAATCACGTGCAGTTACGTGTTCCATACCAGTACCAACAAATGGTGCTTCTGGGTTCATTAAAGGTACCGCTTGACGTTGCATGTTCGCACCCATAAGCGCACGGTTAGAGTCATCGTTTTCTAAGAACGGAATACATGCTGTCGCTGCAGAAACAACTTGTTTAGGAGATACATCCATGTAGTCCATACGTTCTTTAGGTTTCGTAGTGTTGTCCCCACGGAAACGACAAAGTACTTCGTCATCTACGAATTTACCTGTTTCATCAAGTACAGAGTTTGCTTGCGCAACTACATAGCTGTCTTCTTCATCAGCAGTTAAGTAGTCAATTCTGTCAGTAACTTGGTTTGTTTCGATGTTTACCTTACGATAAGGTGTTTCAATGAAACCAAATTCATTAACTCTTGCATAACTTGATAATGAGTTGATTAAACCAATGTTTGGTCCCTCAGGCGTTTCAATTGGACACATACGACCATAGTGAGAGTAGTGAACGTCACGTACTTCCATACCAGCACGCTCACGAGTTAAACCACCCGGTCCTAATGCTGATAGACGACGTTTATGCGTCAACTCTGCTAATGGGTTTGCTTGGTCCATGAATTGAGATAATTGAGAGCTACCAAAGAATTCTTTAATAGATGCAATTACTGGACGAATATTAATTAATTGTTGAGGTGTGATTGAATCAGTGTCTTGAATTGACATACGTTCACGTACAACACGTTCCATACGTGATAAACCAATTCTGAATTGGTTCTGTAGTAATTCTCCTACTGAACGTAGACGACGATTACCTAAATGGTCGATGTCATCTGTGTAACCTACACCATGTAACAAGTTGAAGAAATATGATAGTGAAGAAATAATATCTGCTGGCGTAATACATTTCACTGCTTCATCAGGGAATGCATTACCAATCACTGTTGTCGTACGTTTTTCTTCATCACCAGGAATATAAATTTTAACTGTTTGAACTTCTACTGGCTCATCTAAGACACCACTATTAAGTTCATAAACATGAATATTAGCGTTTGATTCTAAAACATCGATGATTTTATCTAAATTACGACGGTCTAAAACAGTACCTTCTTCTGCCGCAATTTCACCTGTTTCAACATCAACGATAGGTTCAGCTAAAGTTTGGTTGAATAAACGATGTTTAAGATGTAATTTTTTATTCATTTTGTAACGACCTACTGCCGCTAAATCATAACGTTTTGGGTCAAAGAAACGTGAATATAATAGACTTTTAGCGTTCTCTACTGTTGGTGGTTCTCCCGGACGTAAACGCTCATAAATTTCAAGCAATGCTTGGTCTGTTGTTTCAGTATTATCTTTGTCTAATGCATTTCTTAAATACTCATTATCACCAAGTAAATCAATGATTTCTTGATCTGATGAGAATCCTAAAGCACGGATTAATACTGTAATTGGTAATTTACGTGTTCTGTCTATTCTTACGTAAGGAACATCTTTAGCATCTGTTTCATACTCTAACCATGCACCACGGTTAGGAATTACAGTAGTTCCAAAACTCACTTTACCGTTTTTATCAACTTTTTCGTTGAAGTAAACGGATGGTGAACGTACAAGTTGAGATACAATAACACGTTCTGCACCGTTAATTACAAAAGTACCAGTGTCAGTCATTAATGGGAAATCACCCATGAATACTTCTTGATCTTTCACTTCGCCTGTTTCTTTGTTAATTAAACGGACTTTAACGCGTAATGGTGCTGCATATGTTGCATCACGGTTTTTAGATTCTTCTAAATCATACTTTGGTTCACCTAGACGGTAATCTACGAACTCTAAAGAAAGGTTACCTGTAAAATCATCAATTGGAGAAATGTCGCGGAACATTTCTAATAAACCTTCTTTTAGAAACCATTCATATGATTTCGTTTGAATCTCTATTAAGTTAGGTAGTTCTAAAATCTCGGAAATTCTCGCATAACTTCTACGAACACGATGTCTTCCATACTGGATAAGTTGACCTGTCAACAGATTCACCCCTCAAATATTGTGAATATAACTTTGCGCCTTACAAAATAAATATAATAAGACAAAAAGAAAACGGAAAGTCAATGATTCCATTTTCTATTTCGTACGACTTATTCCTAACATTCAATTAAGGGCGACGCAAAAGTACACACTTATTGAATATAATTTTTAACATTCTATTACTATATCAGAACAAAACACCAAAATCAAGCTTTTACACTTTTTAAAATGTAATAACCCTTGCTTTTTTCGATTATTTCTGCATTACCAAAAACATCTTGCATTTTTTTCTTTGCAGAAGGCATACCTTGCTTCTTCTGAATTACAACTAATAGCTGTCCACCACTCGATAATACTTCGATGCTTTGCTCAAGAATTTTATGAACAATTTCCTTCCCTGCTCTAATTGGAGGGTTTGTTAATACAAAATCAAATTCTAAATCTAATACACCATCTAAACAGTTACTTACTTTCAACTGAGCATTTTGAATGTTGTTAGATCGTTGATTATCTTTTGCCAAATCCAATGCACGTTCATTAACATCTACCATTGTCACTTCACTATGCGGAAGTACTTTCGCACACATTAAACCTATTGGACCATAACCACAACCCACATCCAATATTTTCTTTTTAGGACCAGGGGGATTTGCATTTAAGAAAGTTGTTACGAGTAAATCAGACCCAAAGTCTATTTTCCCTTTTGAGAAAACACCATGGTCTGTCTGAAGAGAGAGTTTGTTATCGCGATAAAAATAATCGAAACTTTCTCGTTCCGACTTCACGTTTGGATCGTTATCAAAATAATGACTCATTACGCCACCTCTTTATTGATTAAATGAGTAAATAAAAACCCGTTATCATGATAATAACGGGTTTTTTGATTTAATACAGAGATTATTTTAATTCTACAGATGCGCCAACTTCTTCTAATTTTTCTTTTAAAGCTTCAGCGTCTTCTTTAGATAAACCTTCTTTAACAACTTTAGGAGCGTTGTCTACGATTTCTTTAGCTTCTTTTAAGCCTAAGCCAGTTGCTTCTTTAACCGCTTTAACAACTTTAATTTTTGAATCTCCAGCTGAAGTTAATTCAACGTCGAATTCAGTTTTTTCAGCTGCTGCATCTCCACCAGCTGCGCCAGCTGCTGCTACAGGAGCTGCTGCTGTTACACCAAATTCTTCTTCGATAGCTTTTACTAAGTCATTTAATTCTAATACTGACATTTCTTTAATTGCTTCAATAATTTTTTCATTAGACATGATATATATCCTCCATTAAATAGTTTTATTTGTTGCTGAATTATTCAGCACTTTCTTCTTTTTGTTCTCCAACAGCTTTAACTGCATAAGCAAAGTTACGAACTGGAGCTTGTAATACAGATAGTAACATTGATACAAGACCGTCTTTTGATGGTAATGAACCGATAGTGTTAACTTCTTCTGCAGATACAACTTGTCCTTCGATAACACCTGCTTTGATTTCTAACGCTTCGTTTTCTTTAGCGAAGTCAGCAAGAATTTTAGCTGGTTCAACAACTTCTTCGTTTGAAAAAGCAATTGCGTTAGGACCAGTTAATGTTTCTTCTAAACCTTCGATACCAGCAGCTTCAGCAGCACGACGAACTAAAGTGTTTTTGTAAACTTTATATTCGATACCTGCTTCACGTAATTGTTTACGTAATTCAGTAACTTGCGCAACTGTTAAACCACGGTAGTCAACAATAATTGTTGAAACAGAATTTTTAAGTTGTTCAGTAATTAAATCAACTTTTTGTTGTTTAGCTTCAACGATTTTTGAATTAGACATCTCTACACCTCCATATTAATTGTCCGTGCTTTTATGATGAGGTTTCTCAACAAAAAAGCACTTTTTACCCACGGCAAAAAGTGCTTGAATTTTATACGTTCAAGTCAATTTAAGCCTCGGTAGGATCGCTTTTTAAGTTCAAAATTGAACTCCTACTGTCTTAGGTTAAATATTACACATCCAAAACTATAACGCGTTTTGGAGTTGAAGTCAATATTTTTATATTATAATTTAAAGCTTGAAGTATCAACTTTGATACCAGGACCCATTGTTGTTGTAACAGCAACAGATTTGAAATAAGTACCTTTAGATGATGCTGGTTTAGCTTTAGTTAATGTATCTTGAATTGTTTTGAAGTTATCAACTAATTGTTGCTCGTCAAATGATACTTTACCAATAGATGCATGAACAATACCAGATTTTTCAGCACGGTATTCTACTTTACCTGCTTTAATTTCTTCTACTGCTTTTTTGATATCCATTGTTACTGTACCAGTTTTAGGGTTTGGCATTAAACCTTTAGGTCCTAATACACGACCAAGTTTACCAACTTCACCCATCATGTCAGGTGTTGCAACGATTACATCAAAGTCGAACCAACCTTGGTTGATTTTGTTAATGTATTCTTCACCTACATAATCTGCTCCAGCTTCTTCTGCTTCTTTGATTTTATCGCCTTTAGCGAATACTAATACACGTTGTGTTTTACCAGTACCGTGTGGTAATACTACAGCACCACGGATTTGTTGGTCATTCTTACGTGTATCAATGCCTAAACGAAATGCAACTTCTACAGATGCATCAAAGTTAACAGTACTTGTTTCTTTTGCTAATTTAATCGCTTCTTCAACAGCGTATGTTGCAGTACGATCGATTTTAGCAACTGCTTCTTGATACTTTTTACCTTTTTTAGCCATTTTGTTTTCCTCCTTTAGTGGTTTTAGCGGAATGTTACCTCCCACGTGCATTATCATAAAGACAATGCAATAGCAGACAGCGAAATAGCCGCCTGCTTAAACTTTAAAACTCAATTATTCTACGACAATACCCATGCTGCGTGCAGTACCTTCAACGATACGCATAGCTGCTTCTTCAGATGCCGCGTTTAAGTCAGGCATTTTAGTGTTAGCAATTTCACGTACTTGGTCTTGAGTTACTGTAGCAACTTTAGTTTTGTTAGGTTCACCAGAACCTTTTTCTACTTTAGCTGCTTTTTTAAGTAATACTGCTGCAGGTGGTGTCTTAGTGATGAAAGTAAATGAACGATCTTCAAATACTGTAATTTCAACTGGAATGATTAAACCTGCTTGCTCTTGTGTACGAGCGTTGAATTCTTTACAGAATCCCATAATATTCACACCGGCTTGACCTAATGCAGGACCAACTGGTGGTGCTGGGTTTGCTTTACCTGCAGGAATTTGCAATTTAACAACTTTAACTACTTTTTTAGCCACGATGTGCACCTCCTTGATATCGTGATGTGGTAATGGGGTAATGATATTTTACCCTCCCACTCTTCATTTCGTGACGAAATGGTTGCGCATAGTCCGAGCGCGACCTTTAAATAATAACATTGAAATTATGAAATTTCAAGTGTTTTTTTACAACTTTTCAATTTGATCGAATTCAACTTCGACTGGTGTTTCTCTGCCGAACATATCAACAAGTACTGTTAATTTGTACTTCTCAACATCGATTTCTTTGATTTCACCAACTTGGTTACTAAATGGTCCACTTGTTACGCGAACTTGTTCACCTAATTCAACTTCTACGTCGACAGTTTTTTCTACCATACCCATTTGTTTAAGGATGAATTTCGCTTCCTCAGGTAATAATGGATTTGGTTTAGATCCTGCACCTGCAGAACCAACGAAGCCTGTAACACCAGGTGTATTTCTTACGACATACCATGATTCATCAGTCATAATTAACTCAACTAATACATATCCAGGGAAAGTCTTCTTGATTTGTGTCTTCGCTTTACCATCTTTAATAGATGTTTCTTCCTCTTCAGGAATCACAACTCTAAAAATTTGTTCTTGCATGTTCATTGTATCAACACGCTTTTCTAGGTTTGTTTTGACTTTATTTTCATAACCTGAATAAGTGTGCACTGCATACCATCGTTTAGCGCCTATCTCTTCTGACATTTTGCCACTCCTTACTATCTAATCAAATTAATTAATTCTGTAATTCCTAAATCTAATGCATAGAAAAAGATTAAGAAAAAGATTACTGTACACACTACTATTGTTGTATATTTAACAAGTTCTTTGCCAGTTGGCCAACTTGTTTTCTGCATTTCTGATTTTACGCCTTGAAAGAAGTTTTCTTTTTTAGCCATTGATTTTCCTCCTTTTAGATGGATTCTTTATGCAATGTATGCGTATTACAAGTTTTACAAAACTTTTTTAGCTCTAATCGTTGATCTGTATCTTTTTTAGGGACTGTATAATTTCTAGCTCCGCATTTCTCGCAATTTAAAGGGACTTTTCTCATCTTATCACCTAATTCATTCTAATCCTAGATTAATATACAAAACAAATCACCTAATTGTCAAACAAAGCTGAAGTAATTTCAGCCTTGTTCAGTTTCTTTTTTAATCTGTATTGTGCGTTGTATATATGTTTCACTGGTACATCTAGTTCATTTGATATTTCTTTTTTTGTTTTTCCTTGTGCCGTTAATTTTAGAATGTCCGTTTCTATAGGTGATAGTTTATTTGAATCCATCAAATAGGATAGTGAACACTCAGTTAACATTTCATTTTCAAAATCCTGACCATGACCATCTCTAAGACACTCTATTAAATTAACCGAATCACTTTTTGTTTCGTCAATACTTAATGAATCTTTTAATATTTGATACTTTGTACTTTTAACTTTTCTTATATAATCAATTTTAGCATTTTTAATAATGACATTCACACAATGTATAAAGGACTCCTGCTTGTCACAATCAAATGTGAGTGCTTGCTTATACAATTTATATCTTATAATTTGTGCGATGTCCTCTTTATCATTATAAGGTAGTCTCAATGTGCCTACCCGCTTCTGAATGTCACTTTCGAAAACATTTAATAATTGATTAAACGCTTCTTTGTCACCGTTTTGAATATCAGCAATCCATTTTAACAACTGATTATCAGTATTCATGTCATTCATCATGCTCATCCCTTGTTGTTGTTTTGAGCATATTTTACAGAGCGACTTCCTTATAAATCAAACTTCAAAAAATCATTTTTATCGATTATTTCTTCTCCATTTTTCAAATTGCTGTAATACTTCATCTGGCAAGTTCAATCTATTCCTAGGCGTCTTAGTTTTAATTTCTGATAGATGCTTTGTAACTACAGATTCTTGATTTGCAATTGTTGACCACATTTCTCTTGATGAGATTCTATACGCACCTGAACCAAAAATAGCATGTTGTTCACTCATATCACTTGTGACTACTGTAATATGCGTAATATGTTTTCGATATAATTCATACGTTAGTCTTTCGATATAACTATCTGCTGTTTCTTTCCCTTTCGTATAAACAACTTTCACACCGTGCTTAAATTCTACTGATTCAGTACCTTCTACACCATATGCATCAAAAACAACAATCATTTCACCATCATGCTGGGTATTATAATTGATAAGTGTGATTAACAATTTATCTCTCGCTTCTTCTAAAGAAACTTGAGCAATGGAAGACAATTCGCTTGATTGTCCTATTAAGTTATAGCCATCAATAATTAAATAGATATCTTTCATTATGATTGTCCTATTGGATGCCTTTTTCTATAAACTTCATACATAAGCAGACTTGCTGCAACAGAAGCATTTAAGCTATTAACGTGTCCAACCATTGGTAATTTAATATAAAAATCACACTTATCTTTCACTAATCGACTCATACCTTCGCCTTCACTGCCTATAACGATAACAAGTGGCATTCCAGCATCCATTTGTCTATAATCAGTCGCATTCTTTGCATCTGTACCTGCGACCCAATATCCTACTTCTTGAAGTCTTTCAATTGTTTGCGGTAAATTCGTCACGCGAATAACTGGAACATGTTGAATGGCACCTGTTGAAGCTTTTGCTACTGTTGCATTTAACTGCACAGATCTTCTCTTTGGAATAATAATGCCATCAATACCTATTGCATCAGCTGTTCTCATAATAGAACCTAAATTATGCGGATCTTCTAAACCATCTAACATCAATAAGCAAGGTACATGGTCAATATCTTTAGTTTCTGAAATGAAATCTTCTAATTCTTTATATGGATATGGTGCAATTTGAGCAGCGATACCTTGATGTGGAACATCAGTTAAATAATCAATTTTTGATTTAGGTACAGTTTGGACGACTATTTTTTCAGATTTTGCAATTTTTAAAATTTCACCAATTTGTTTCTTATTGATACCTTCTTGAATCAATATTTTATTAATCGTATGTCCTGAAGTTATCGCTTCTTTGACTGCATGCCTACCAACTATAATCGATTCATCCATTGGCTCCCACCCTTTCTTCTGTTATTTCAATCATTTTATTAACGAGTTCTTCCAAGCGTTCTGTTTCATCTATTAAGAATAAATAACCGATGACCGCTTCGATTGCTGAACTTTTTCTATACGTTTGTATATCCGTATTCTTCGCTTTCGTATAACTTTTTGCGTTACGACCTCGTTGTATAATTTCTAATTCTTCTTCTGTAAAAAATTCATTTTCCATCAAAATATTAAGTGCATAAGCTTGTCCCTTTGCAGAAACATATTGTTTAGACAATTGATGTAATCGATTAGGTTTCCCTTTTATTTTAAGGATAATATGCTTTCTGACATACGTATCTAATATCGAATCACCCATGTAAGCTAAGGATAACGGATTTAACATTTTAATTGTTAATTTATCCACGTCTAAACCTCACACCTTGAGCTGTGTCTTCAAGAATAATATTTTGTTCTTTTAGTGCGTCTCTAATTTCGTCCGCTCTTTGGAAGTTCTTAGCTTTTCTTGCTTCATTACGTTCTTCAATTAATGCTTCAATTTCTTCATCAAGCAATTCATTTTGTTTTTTACCTACTAATGGTACACCAAGAACTTCACTAAAGATTTCATACACTTCTTTGAAACGATTAATTGTTTTTGTAGAAGTTGTATTTTCAAGTAAATATTTATTAGCTAATTTATTCAAGTCATACCATGCAGTCATTGCATTAGCTGTATTGAAATCATCATCCATAGATGTTTCAAAGTCTTTTAATATTTCATTAATACGTTCGATATGTTGTTCTGTTTCATCTTCTTCTAATACAGCATGTTGTGCTCTATCAACTAATGATTGATAACTGTTTCTTATTCTTTCTAAACCTCTACTAGCTGCTTGTACAAGTTCTAAATCATAGTTAATTGGATTTCTATAATGCGCACCTACCATAAAGAATCTTAATACATCAGGGTCAATTTCTTTTATAATGTCATGAACTAAAATAAAGTTACCTAATGATTTACTCATTTTTTCATTGTTAATATTTACAAAGCCGTTGTGCATCCAATAATTCGCGAATGTCTTATCATTGTGTGCTTCTGATTGGGCAATTTCATTTTCGTGGTGAGGGAATTGTAAGTCTGTTCCTCCAGCATGGATATCAATCGTATCGCCTAAATGTACTTGTGCCATTACAGAACATTCGATGTGCCAACCTGGTCTACCTTCACCCCATGGGCTATCCCATTTAATTTCGCCTGGTTTAGCTTTTTTCCATAAAGTGAAGTCTAGCGCATCTTCTTTTTGTTCACCAGATTCTATTCTAGCGCCAACTTTTAAGTCATCTAATGATTGATGGCTCAACTTACCATAATCATCAAAACGTCTTGTACGATAATATACGTCACCACCACTTTCATATGCATAGCCTTTTTCGACTAATACAGCTATAAACGCAATAATATCGTCCATGTGATCCATTACTCTTGGGTTCGCTGTTCCACGTTTACAATTTAAAGCACCTGTATCTTCGTAGAATGCTTCAATAAAACGATCCGCAATTTCCGGAACCGTTTCACCTAATTCATTTGCAGCTTTGATTAATTTGTCATCAACATCTGTAAAATTAGATACATATTGTACATCGTAGCCACGGTATTCTAAATATCTTCTTACGACATCAAATGCTACTGTTGCTCTTGCATTACCAATATGAATGTAGTTGTAAACTGTCGGTCCACATACATACATTTTTACTTTTCCTTCTTCGATAGGAATAAATTCTTCTTTTTGTCTTGTTAACGTATTATATAACGTAATCATCAACAATCTCTCCATTCTTCGTCTTTTCAAGTTGACGTTCTAATTCTTTTAATTGTTCATATATTGGGTCTGGTAAATTTGTATGATTAAAGTTCTTACCAATTTTCAATCCATCTTGTTTAACAATTCTACCTGGAATACCAACTACTGTAGAATAATCTGGTACATCTTTAAGAACGACTGAGTTCGCGCCAATATTCACATTGTTGCCGACTTCAATATTACCTAATACTTTTGCACCAGCAGCTATCAGTACATTATCACCTATATCTGGATGTCTTTTTCCACGTTCTTTACCTGTCCCACCAAGTGTTACACCTTGGTAGATTGTTACATTATTGCCGATACGACATGTTTCACCTATTACAATACCCATGCCATGGTCGATGAATAACCTCTTGCCGATTGTAGCACCTGGATGAATTTCAACTCCTGTGAAAAATCGAGCAATTTGAGATATAGACCTTGCTATAAAGTACATTTTTTTCTTAAAGAACCAATTAGCGATCAAATAACTCCATATAGCATGTAGTCCTGAGTAAGTCATAACGACTTCAAATGAAGATCTTGCTGCAGGGTCTTGATCGAAAACCATTTGAATATCATCTTTGACTCGTTTAAACATTTAAATCCCCCCTCAGATAACAAAAAGGCGCCCCTAACAATAATTGCTAGAGGTGCCTTTTTGCACGGTTCCACTCTTTTTAGCATTAAAAAATGCTCACTCTTTTAAATATTAACATCATCATATTTGTAATAAAGGTGCATTCGCTTAAGTAATGTGGCACATTTTCAGCAACCATGTACTCTCTAATTTCACATTATCTAATCTACTTGTCCTTTAAGTCATTTATATAATAATTTCTCGTTCTAAAAAAATCAAACAAAACGTTTTAATCTGTTAAGTACTTTATCTCGACCTAACAACGCAATTGTATTCGGTAATTCAGGGCCATGAGTTTGACCTGAAACAGCAACACGTATAGGCATAAATAATTGTTTACCTTTGATGCCTGTTTCTTTTTGAACAGCTTTAATTGATTTTTTAATTTCTGCTGGTTCAAACGGCTCTAAAGTTTCAAGTTGTTTCACAAGTTCAGCCATTACAGTTGGAACTTGTTCACCATCTAAGACTTCTTGTGCTTCGTCACTGAAATCAAGATGTTCTCTGAAGAATAACTCAGATAAAGGAACAATTTCTCCTGCATAACTCATTTGTTGTTGATATAAACCTACTAAGTCTCTTGCCCAAGTTAATTCAGCTTCAGATGGACTTTCAGGTAATAGACCTGCTTTAACCATATGTGGAATTGTCATTTCAAAGACTGTTTCAGAATCTTTTTCTTTCATGTATTGGTTATTAATCCATTCTAATTTTTTCTTATCAAAGAATGCTGGTGATTTAGAAAGACGTTTTTCATCGAAGATTTTAATAAATTCTTCTTTAGAGAAGATTTCTTCTTCGCCTTCAGGAGACCATCCTAATAAACCAATAAAGTTAAAGATTGCTTCAGGTAAATAACCTAAATCTTTATATTGTTCTATGAACTGTAGAATTTGACCATCACGTTTACTTAATTTTTTACGCTCTTCATTAACGATTAATGTCATATGCGCAAATTGTGGAGGCTCGAATCCAAACGCTTCATAAATCATAAGTTGCTTAGGTGTGTTTGAAATATGATCATCACCACGAATAACGTGTGAAATTTCCATGTAGTAATCATCAATTGCAACTGCAAAGTTATAAGTTGGGATACCATCTTTTTTAACGATTACCCAGTCACCGATACCATTTGAATCAAATGATACTTCACCTTTAACGATGTCATCGAATTTATATTCTTTATTTTGTGGCACTCTAAAGCGAATACTTGGTTGTCTACCTTCTGCTTCAAATGCTTCTTGTTCTTCTTTTGTTAAGTGTGCGTGTTTACCACCATAACGAGGCATTTCACCTCTTGCAATTTGCTCTTCGCGTTCTGCTTCTAATTCTTCTGAAGTCATATAACATTTATATGCTTTATCTTCAGCTAATAATTTTTCAATTAATGGCTTATAAATGTCGCCACGTTCAGATTGACGATATGGACCGTATCCTCCGTCTTTATTAACAGACTCATCCCAATCTAAACCTAACCATTCAAGGTTAGAAAATTGTGATGCTTCTCCGTCTTCTAAATTTCTGGCTATATCTGTATCTTCAATACGTATAACAAAGTCCCCATTATAATGTTTCGCAAATAAATAGTTAAATAATGCGGTTCTTGCGTTACCGATGTGTAAGTAACCAGTCGGACTTGGCGCGTATCTTACTCTTACTTTGTTACTCATCGTCTCACTCCTGTTTTATTCTTTACTTGTTAATAATACCACAGCTTGTGCTTGTATGCCTTCTTCTCTTCCTAGAAATCCTAATTTTTCATTCGTTGTTGCTTTTACATTTATATCTTCAATAGACACGTCTAATACTGAAGCAATTGCACTTCGCATTTGATCTATATAAGGCCTGAATTTAGGTTGTTCCGCTACAATTGTAGCATCTACATTCCCAAGTTTATATCCTTTTTTCAAAACTTGTTCATAAGATTCTTTAAGCAATAACTTTGAATCTGCATCTTTAAAAGCTGGATCTGTATCTGGGAATAGCTTTCCTATATCTCCTAGACTTGCAGCACCTAGAATAGCATCCGTAATTGCATGGAGCAACACATCTGCATCACTGTGACCTTTCAAACCATGTGTATGTTCAATCTCAAGACCACCAATGATCAATGGTCTTGCCGGATCAAATTCATGCACATCATAACCGTAACCTATTCTAAACATCGCAAATACCTCGCTTCTCTAGTATAGAATGTGCAATGATTAAATCTTCGTGTGTTGTAATTTTGATGTTGTCGTAATCACCATTTGATATATGTACTTGATACCCTGCTCTCTCTACTAACGAAGCATCATCTGTGCCTAAGTAATTTTGTGCTTCTGCTTGTTCATAAGCTGCTAAAATTATGTTTCTTTTGAACGCTTGAGGTGTTTGAACTTGCCACATTGTTGAGCGATCATAAGTTTGTTCAACAACACCATCGATCACTTGCTTAATTGTATCCTTAGCTTGAACTGCTAAAATCACAGCATCTTTTGTTAAGGCATCTTGATATAATTGATTGATTTTTTCTTGTGTAATAAATGGTCTTGCACCATCATGAACCATCACAACTTCGGTATCAATCAATACTTTCAAGACTTCATTAATGCTATGTTGTCTTTCTTGACCACCTGGAATAACACCAGCAACTTTACTAAAGTCCTTTAAATGGTCTTCCATTAATTCAACTTCGTCTGGATGTGCAGCAATAAAAATCTGTTCACATGAATCTATTTCTTGAAACACGGCAACAGTTTGACGAATAATTGTTTCACCGTTAATTTCTAGAAATAATTTGTTGATTTCAGTTCCCATCCTTTTACCTTGTCCAGCTGCAGGAATAATTGTCGTAAACCCCAATTTATGACACCTTCTTCGCAAATATAATTCTACCAGAGGAAGTTTGTAGTAAGCTCATCACTTCAACAGGAATTGTCTTTCCTATATATTCTCGCCCTTTTTCAATGACGACCATTGTACCATCATCAAGATAACCAACACCTTGATCATCTTCTTTACCTATTTTCGTAATTAATAAATCGAAAATATCCCCTTGGTGTAGTACTGGTTTAATCGCTTCTGATAAATCATTTACATTTAGAACTTTTATACCTTGAACTGCACATACTTTATTCAAATTATAATCTGTTGTAATAATACTTGCTTGATATCGCTTAGCTAAATTGATTAAGAGTGCATCTACATCTTTATGTGTAGACGTTGGTTCAATAATTGAAATCGAGAAATCTGTTTTCTTCAATTCATTTAATATATCTAACCCACGTTGTCCTTTATCACGTTTAACACTGTCTTTAGCATCCGCAATGACTTGTAACTCTTCAATAACGCCTTGAGGTACGAGGATTTCTCCATCTATAAAATGACACTTCACGACGTCTAATATTCTTCCGTCAATAATAGCACTTGTATCTAAAATTTTGGCGTATTTCGAAGTTGTTTGTCTCGTTAAAGAATTAGATATACTTTCAGGAAATAATCGTAAAATTTCTTCTCGCTTTTGCAAACCAATCTGAAAGCCTAGATAACATAAAAAAGCAGCAATAATAATAGGTAAAATATGTTTCAGAACTGGTGCACCGATCATTTCTAATATAAACGAAACCATAACCGCGATCATTAAGCCTATCATGACACCAACTGTGGCGAAGAATATTTCAAGAATACTCCTTTTTAATAAATATTTTTCTCCTTGATCAGCCATGTCTACAATCTTATCAATCAAAAAACCAAACAATAGGAAAATAACAACTGCACCTATAAGACCATCGATATATGGATTTGTCAGTACTTGTTCGGGTTGGATACTAAACGCATTAATCAGTTCTGGAATCACCATAATGCCTAGTGAGGAACCTATGACTAAATAACACAGTATGATTAGTCCTTTTAAAATTTTCATACGTTAACCTCCTAATGGTTAATTATGCATTAAAAGCAATTTTCAATGCTTCTCTTGTTGTTGATACGCCAATAACTTCTGTACCTTCAGGGAATTCTAAACCTTTAATATTATTTTTAGGTATGATAATACGTTTAAACCCTAATTTAGCCGCTTCTTGTACACGTTGATCAATTCTAGCAACCCTTCTTACTTCACCTGTTAAGCCTACCTCACCTACGAAACAATCATCACCTTTAGTAGGTTTATCTTGGAAACTTGAAGCTATCGCGATAACAATACTTAAATCTACTGCGGGTTCACTCAATTTTACACCACCGGCAATTTTGATATATGCGTCTTGTTGTTGTAATAAGAAATTCTCTTTCTTCTCTAATACAGCCATCAATAAGCTTAATCTATTGTGATCAATACCTGTTGCCATTCTTCGTGGATTATGAAAAGTCGTTGGCGTTACTAAAGCTTGTACTTCAACTAAAATAGGTCTCGTACCTTCCATAGTTGCCACAATAGTTGAACCCGATACATGTTTCGTTCTTTCTTCTAAGAACATTTCAGACGGGTTTTTAACTTCATTAAGACCCGTTTGCTTCATTTCAAAAATACCCATTTCATTTGTCGAACCAAAACGGTTTTTAACTGCTCTTAATATTCTGTATGCATGATGTGTATCGCCTTCAAAATACAATACTGTATCAACCATATGTTCTAACAAACGTGGACCAGCAATTTGTCCATCTTTCGTTACGTGTCCAACAATAAATGTAGCAATATTCATTTGTTTTGCGATATGCATTAAATTTTGTGTACATTCTCTAACTTGAGAAACAGAACCTGGCGCAGACGTAACTTCAGGGTGGAAGACAGTTTGAATGGAATCTATTACTAATACATCTGGTTTTTCTTTTTGAACCATACTATGTATAATCTCTAAATTCGTTTCAGCATAAACATTTAATTCTCCTGAATCTTCAACTAATCTTTCAGCTCTTAATTTCGTTTGTCTTACAGATTCTTCACCTGAAACATATAAGACATTTTTTTGTTGAGATAAAGCCGCACAAATTTGTAATAACAATGTGGATTTACCAATACCAGGGTCACCACCAATGAGTACAAGCGAACCTTCTACAACACCACCGCCTAATACGCGATTAAATTCATTGATTTTTGTCTTAATTCTAGGTGTATCTTCTTCTTTAACGTCTTTTAATTTTTCTATTTTTTGTGCGGGTACATCTGACTTGAATGTATTTTTAGGACCTTTAGTTTCTTTATGTTCTATTGATTCTTCCATTTGGTTCCATGCACCACAATTTGGGCATTTCCCCATCCATTTTGGAGATTGATATCCGCAGGCTAAACACTCAAATATTACTTTCTTTTTGGCCATTCATGTTACCTCCGTATTAATTGAATAGTTATATTTTAAACTTGACTGACATTAAAAACAAATTAATATACTTTAAAATCAATATAAAAGCCCGCAAACTATTATGATAAATAGCTTGCGGACTCTTTATAATATTAAATTAACATTGTTGATTTTTAAGCTTTTGAAGTTTCTTCTGCTTCTTTATGATCTGATAAATCAAATTTAAATTCATCATCTCTGTAATCTACAATGACATCTTTACCTACTAAATCTTGTCCAGATAAGATTAATTCACTTAAATTATCTTCTACGTGTTTTTGAATAGCACGTGTTAATGGTCTTGCACCATATTCTGGATCGAATCCTTCATCAGCAATTTTTTCTTGTGCTGAATCTGAAAGCGTAATGTGAATGCCTTGTTCTGATAATCGTTTCGTTAAGTTACCAGCCATTTTATTCACAATTTCTTTAAGATGTGTTTTTTCAAGTTTGTGGAAGACGATAATATCATCTACACGGTTTAAGAATTCTGGTCTGAATTGTTGTTTTAATTCATCCATCATTGTTTTTCTGATAGTTTCGTAATCCGGTCCACTTTCTTTAGCACCGAATCCAACAAATTTAGCATTTTGTAATTCTTGTGCACCAACGTTTGATGTCATGATAATAACAGTGTTTCTAAAGTCTACTTTACGACCTTTAGAATCTGTTAAGTGTCCATCATCTAACACTTGTAACAAGATATTAAATACATCTGGATGTGCTTTTTCAATTTCGTCAAATAGGATAACTGAATATGGTTTACGTCTTACATTTTCAGTTAATTGTCCACCATCATCATGACCTACATAACCTGGAGGAGAACCTACTAAACGACTGACAGAGTGTTTCTCCATAAACTCACTCATGTCGACTCTAATCATAGCATCTTCTTCACCGAACATTGCATCAGCTAATGTACGTGCAAGTTCAGTTTTACCAACACCTGTTGGTCCTAAGAATATAAAGCTACCAATTGGTCTCTTAGGATCTTTAAGACCAGCACGGGCACGTCTTACTGCTTTAGAAATAGATTTAACTGCATCGTTTTGACCGATTACACGTTCATGTAAGATAGTTTCTAAGTTTAGTAATCGTTCTGACTCAGTTTCGTTTAATTTCGTAATTGGAATACCTGTCCAATTTGCGACAACGACTGCGATATCTTCAGCAGTTACACAAGTGTTTTTCTCACCTTGTGCTTTTTTCCATTCGTTTTTAGTATCTTCTAATTGTTTTTCAAGTTTAGTTTGTTTATCTCTTAAATTAGCTGCATTTTCAAACTCTTGAGAATGTACAGCAGCATCTTTTTCTTTCTTAACTGTTTCTAATTCTGATTCAAGTTCTTTCAGACTTGGAGGTGTTGTATAGTTTCTAAGTCTTACTTTAGAACTTGCTTCATCGATTAAGTCGATTGCTTTATCAGGTAGGAATCTATCTGAAATGTAACGGTCACTCATATTAACGGCCGCTTCAATCGCTTCATCTGAAATATTAATACGGTGATGTGCTTCGTAACGATCTCTCAAACCTTTTAAAATCGCAATTGAATCTTCAGTATTTGGTTCATCAACTGTTACAGGTTGGAAACGACGTTCTAATGCAGCATCTTTTTCAATATATTTACGGTATTCATCTAATGTAGTTGCACCGATACATTGTAGTTCACCACGAGCTAATGCTGGTTTCAAGATGTTTGATGCATCGATAGCACCTTCTGCTCCACCTGCACCAATCAGTGTGTGTAACTCATCGATGAATAACACGATATTGCCAGCTTGATGAATTTCTTCCATTACTTTTTTAAGTCTTTCTTCAAATTCACCACGATATTTAGTACCTGCTACAACAGTACCCATGTCTAATGACATAACGCGTTTACCTTTTAATGTTTCTGGCACTTCGTTTTGTACGATTGCTTGTGCTAAGCCTTCAACGATAGCCGTTTTACCAACACCTGGTTCACCGATTAATACTGGATTGTTTTTAGTTCTTCTACTTAACACTTCAATGACACGTGTAATTTCATCTGAACGACCAACTACTGGATCTAAAGTACCATCTTGCGCAATGACTGTTAAGTCTCTTGCTAATCCATCTAAAGTTGGTGTTGCTTGATTTTTAGTCGTTTGAGCATTTTTTGAACCTTGCTCTGGACTGCCTAATGATTTAACAACTTGTGCTCTTGCTTTAGTGATATTTAAATCTAAATTAGCAAATACACGCGCTGCTACACCTTCGTTCTCACGAATTAATCCTAATAATAGATGTTCTGTTCCAACAAATGTATGGTTTAACTTTCTTGCTTCATCCATTGAAAGTTCAATTACTTTCTTAGCTCTTGGTGTGTAATGAATCGCACCAACTTGTTCTTGACCTTGGCCAATTAAGTTTTCAACTTCTTTAGTTACTTTTTCTTCAGTAATACCGAAAGCATCTAGCACTTTAGCTGCTATGCCTTCAGGTTCTTTCATTAAACCTAATAATAAATGTTCCGTACCTATATTTGAATGATTCAATCTCATTGCTTCTTCTTGTGCATGCGCTAATACACGTTGCGCACGTTCTGTTAATCTACCAAATAGCATAAACTAACCTCCTATTTTATATATGTTCTCTTAAAAAGGTTGCTCTTTGTTCATCTACAGATTGTTCCGAGTCATTACCTTCAAAGAATGGTGTTTGTATTGTAACCATTAAATTATCAAAATTAAAGTTATTACTCTCGATATGTCCTAAATCTATACCCAGTTTCATTTCACTTAATCTTAATGAAGCTTCTTCAACAGATATTAATTGTGCAGATTTCAATATACCTTTCGCACGATGAACTCTGTCTTTTGTTTCCATATGATTAAAGCGATCAAGTCTTTGTCTAATTTGTTCTTCTTCACTAATGATTTGTTCAACAATTTGTGTTAAATCTTCAATGATTTCTTCTTCAGTCTTACCAAGTGTTAATTGATTGGATATTTGATACACATGACCAAGTGCACCTGTACCTTCACCATAAATACCTCGAATAGTATATCCGAATCTATTGATAGCTTGTCCAATTCGTTTCATACGTTTCATGATGCTTAAGCCAGGTAAGTGCAACATAACACTCGCTCTTAACCCTGTTCCAATGTTCGTTGGACAAGTCGTTAAAAATCCATGTTGTTCATCATAAGAAATCGTTAGATGTTTATCAAGCTCATCATCTAATTTAGATGCTGTTTCATACAACTCGTTTAGCACGAGATTATGGCCCATAACTTGTATTCTAACGTGATCTTCTTCGTTGATCATAACACTTGTTGATTCATCTTCATTTAATAATACTGCACCAAATTTCTGTTTTGTCAGAGCTGGGCTAATAAGGTGTTTGAACACGAGTTTATTTTGATCTAGTTCACTTAAATCTGATAACTTCGTCAATTTCAATTCTGATAATGCTTTACTCACTTTTTCTATTACTTTGTTGCCTGTTTCGTCATCTTCTTCATATTTGAGCGGATGAACTTCGTCTTGAAGGTTTCGTGCAAGTCTTATTCTAGAACTCATGACAATTGGCGTGTCTTCTGTTTCTTTCATCCAATCGCTAATATGTTCATTCATATGCTCTTCCATTTACTCGACCTCACCTTCTGCTTTCAATGCTTTTATTTCATCTCTTACAACTGCTGCATCTTCAAAGGCTTGCTCTTCAATTAAGCCTTGGAGTATTTTTTCTTTCTCAGCAATTTGTTGTTTGAGTTGTATTTTACTTCTTGAAGATACAGGTATTTTACCTGTATGCTCCCCACTGCCCGCTTGAACTCTTCTAATAATTTGCGGTACATCATCTTTAAAAGTTTCATAGCAGTCATGACAACCAAACTTACCAACTTTAGCAATATCTGTTAAAGTCATGCCACAAGTAGGACAGTGCTTTTCTTCTTGTGGTTGAACTTGTTTAAAGTTAATACCATGTTTACCTACTAAATATTGTAGAAATTGGTTCACAACAAATTCTTGGTCCAAATTTTGATCACTCATATGATCATCTTGGAAATAAAAATGTTCTGAAGCACAGTTTTTACATATCCATTGTTCTGTTTTATGTTTCTTACCTGTTGATGTTAATTGAATTGTTGCTTCTTCTTTACCACAAATTTCACAAAGCATACTGTCACTCCTTTTTAACTATAATGTATGACGGCAAGTATACGTTTCAATATATTTGCTCGAATAATATCTCTATATGGTATTTCTATTTGCAATGTATCTCTATGAAGCGTTTGAACAATCATTTTTTTCTCTCTATCTGTAATTAAGTCATTTTCATACAAACCATCCACAATTCTAAATGCATTTGCTTGTGAGATTTGATCACCTGTCAATTCAATTAGATGTCTAATGAATGCTGATTGACTATTCGTTTCAACTTTTGAAATACGAATGTAACCACCGCCGCCTCTTTTACTTTCGATAGCGTATCCGTGCTCATTTGTAAATCTTGTTTTTATAACATAGTTTAATTGGGAAGGTACACAATCAAACTTTTCAGCAATATGTGCACGTTTAATTTCAACGACATCTCCTTGAGCCTCCTCTAGCAATTGCTTTAAGTATTGCTCAATGATATCCGACATGTTGTGCATTAATTCATCACCTCTTTTGACCTTCTTTGACTATATTATATGTTCTGTTGTTTATTATTTCAATTAATTTGTTTCTTTAAAAATTTTTAAAATTTTATACCGCTTTCAAAAGAAATAAGTTATCATATAAGGTAGGTTATGATTGAGTATAAACGAAGGGAAAGGTGTGTCAATTATGCATTATATTATCGGGATTATCGGTATCTTATTATTCCTATTTCTAGCATGGTTAGTAAGCTCTGATAAAATGCGTGTTAGATGGCAGTATATAGGATTAATGATCGTAATCCAGTTTATATTTGCTTTCTTATTATTAAAAACAACAGGTGGATTAACTATCATAGGTGGTATTTCAAGTGGTTTTGGTTACATCATAGCAAAAGCTATGGAAGGGATAAACTTCGTATTTGCAGGTATTGCAAATATCGATCCTAAGACAGATAAGCCTGTTTCAGTTTATTTCCTTAACGTATTAATGCCAATTGTGTTTGTATCAGCACTTATCGGTATTTTACAATATCTTAAAATCTTACCTCTTATCATTAAATATTTAGGTTTAATTATTTCTAAAGTTAATGGTATGGGTAAATTAGAATCATATAATGCGGTCGCATCTGCAATTTTAGGTCAATCAGAAGTGTTTATTTCTATCAAAAAACAACTTCCATTAATTCCTAAACATCGTATGTATACATTAACAGCTTCAGCTATGTCTACAATATCTGCATCAATCGTTGGTGCATATTTTACGATGGTTGAACCGAGATACGTTGTAACAGCTATCGTATTAAACTTATTTGGTGGATTTATTATGGCATCCATTATTAATCCATATACAGTAGATCCAAAAGAAGACGACATCATGATTCAAGAATCAGAAGAAAAACAATCATTCTTCGAAATGTTAGGTGAATATATTTTAGATGGTTTCAAAGTTGCCGTTATCGTAGCAGCAATGTTAATCGGTTATGTTGCATTAATCGGACTATTAAATGGTGTTACATCTAACATTTTAAGTTTCGTTTCTGGCGGTTCAGTATCATGGGACTTCCAAACATTAATCGGATTTGTATTTGCACCATTTGCCTTCTTAACAGGGGTTCCTTGGGCAGATGCAGTACAATCAGGTAGTATTATGGCTACTAAAGTTCTTTCAAATGAATTTGTTGCGATGGGTATTCTACCTGATGCAGATATTTCAGAAAGAGCAAATGGTATCATTTCAGTATTCTTAGTTTCATTCGCAAACTTTGGTTCTATTGGTATCATCGCGGGTGCTGTTAAATCATTAAATGATAAACAAGGGGATAATGTCGCACGTTTCGGTATTAAATTATTATACGGTGCAACATTAGTATCATTCTTATCAGCTACAATCGCAGGATTTTTCTTATAATAAATAGAAGCAGTCTACAGAACAATAATCGTTCTGTAGACTGCTTTTTTGTTTGTTATACTTGCTCTGTTTGGTATTGTTTTACGATTTCTTCAATGAAATACGCCATTATTTTGTAGTCTTCAGTAAGTTCCGGATGGAATGAAATACCTAAGTATTGATTTTGTCTTACAGCTACAATTCTATCTTCAACCTTAGATAATACCTCAACACCTTCATGAGCTGATTGTATGTGAGGTGCACGTATAAATACGGCATTAACCGCTTCTTCAATACCTTTAACATCTAAATCTTGTTCAAAGCTATCTACTTGTCTACCAAATGAATTTCTCTCAACAACAACATCCAATTTATTTAAATGACTTTCTTGGCCTACTACTTCTTTCGCTAAAAGTATTAACCCAGCACAAGTTCCATACATAGGTAATGAACTATTTCTAAGTGCTTCAGTAAAGCCGTATAAATCCATTAAACGACGCATAGTCGTTGATTCTCCACCAGGTAAGACTAAACCATCAATTTCATCTAATTGCTCTACATGCTTAATTGTAATACCTTCATGGCCAGCTTTTTCAATATGCTTTATATGTTCTCTTACAGCACCTTGTAAACCTAGGACACCTATCTTCATATTACCATCCACGCTCTTGCATACGTTCTTCTAATGATAATTGATTGATGTCTAAACCTTTCATAGCTGGTCCTAATTCTTTAGACAATTCAGCAATTAATTTATAATCTTGATAATGTGTAGTTGCTTGAACAATTGCTTTAGCAAATTTTTCTGGAGCTTCAGATTTGAAAATACCAGATCCAACGAATACACCATCAGCACCTAATTCCATCATTAACGCAGCATCAGCTGGCGTTGCTACCCCACCTGCTGCAAAGTTTACAACTGGTAAACGACCTAAATCTTTAATTTCTTTTAATACTTCATATGGTGCACCAATATTTTTAGCTTCAGTCATAATTTCGTCGTCACTCATCACAACTAATTTACGCACTTCTGCGTTCACTTGTCTCATATGACGAACTGCTTCAACTATATTACCAGTTCCTGGTTCACCTTTCGTACGTAACATTGCAGCACCTTCACCAATTCTACGTGCAGCCTCACCTAAATTACGGCAACCACAAACAAATGGCACTGTAAATTCATCTTTTTTCAAATGATATTCTTCATCAGCTGGTGTTAACACTTCTGACTCATCAATATAATCAACGCCCATTGATTCCAATACGCATGCTTCTGTAATATGACCAATTCTACCTTTAGCCATAACAGGAATAGATACAGCATTCATAACTTCTTCTACAATACGTGGGTCAGCCATTCTTGCTACCCCACCAGCTGCTCTAATATCAGATGGTACGCGTTCTAATGCCATTACAGCAACAGCACCTGCTTCTTCAGCTAATTTAGCTTGTTCGGCATTAACCACATCCATGATTACGCCACCTTTTTGCATTTCTGCCATACCTCTTTTAACTTTATCTGAACCAGTAATTTTTGACATCGAAAAACTTCCTCCTTTTAAATCGCTTACTAGTAGGTTATACTAAATTCTGAACTGGTAAAAGAGTCAGATTTATCAAATAATTAGTGGTCAGTTTTCGAGGTGAATAAAATGGAAATGCTCATGTTCGACATCAATAGAAAGATTAATACGCCTATATACATACAACTATATGAAAATATTAAAAAAAACATTATTAACGACGTTATGAGGTATAACGAAAAATTACCTTCAAAAAGGCAATTAAGTCATTATTTATCAGTTAGTCAAACAACGATAGAACACGCTTATCAGCTACTTTGCGATGAAGGTTATATCTATAGTAAAAATCGTTCTGGCTTTTATATTAATGACATCGTTAATCTACCGGTAACCTATAAATCCAAGATTCCTGAAGCTCACTATATAGAAGAACAAAAGTATCAATATAGCTTTAAACTAGGCGCAATAGACAAAACGCATTTCCCAAACGACCTTTTTAGAAAATACGCTAAAGAAGCATTTGATGAACAGCAAATAGATTTATTAGATAGTGGCCATAAACAAGGTGATTTTAATTTAAGAAAAGAAATCAGTTATTATGTCTTTCATAGTCGTGGCGTAAATTGTTCTCCAGATCAAATTGTCGTTGGGTCGTCAACAGAGCAGTTACTATCCATTATTACGGATATCATTTCAGAGTCTAAATATATGATAGAAGATCCATTATACAAACAAGTGAGAGATTTATTAAAAAGAAAACATATCCCATTTGACTTTATCCCCGTTACGCAAAATGGGATTGATATAGAGCAAATTATCAAAACGGATAGTGATGTTGTGTATATAACACCAAGTCATCAATTTCCAACTGGTGTCATTATGGACTTAAAACGACGAACACAACTCATCAAATGGGCTTCAGAACAAGACAATCGATTTATTATTGAAGATGACTATGATTCAGAGTTTAGATATAGTGGAAGGCCGATACCAGCACTACAAAGTTTAGATCATTCAGATAGCGTCATATATGTTAGTACGTTCTCTAAATCTATTTCGCCTTCGTTGCGTGTAGCATATGCTGTACTTCCGAAAAATTTAATTGCTTTATATCACAAAAAGACAAACATAGAAGGTGGCACCGTACCAAGACATACTCAATACATGTTAGCAAGATTTATGAATGAAGGTCATTTCGAAAGACATTTAAATCGCATGAGAAAAATATATCGAACTAAAAGAGATATTATACTCGAACAACTCAAAAAATATCCTGAAACATTTTCGATTTCAGGGGAATTAACGGGAATGCATTTTATATTAAATGTTCATAATGGTTTATCTTTAGAGGAATGTATAAGAAGAATTGAAGCATGCAATATCGATATTAAACCCCTCTCTCATTATCGCTTTAAACAAACTGATGAGAAACCTCACTTTGTTCTCGGATTCGGTGGTATTAATATTGAAGATGCCAAAACACATATCAATAGTTTAATAGAATGTTTAACCAAATAAAAAAAGACTTCATCGCGAAGTCTTTTTTTATTTGCTATGACTTAAACTTTGTAATTTCATTAGTTCATTTCTAATACTTGTATATTCTTTTAATTCTGGTAAATCAATTTTTTCATAGTCTGCATTAAAGACCACTTTCTTACAAATATTCTCATAAGTCGCTAAATAAAGTCCTAAGTCATGGTCTGATAGCGTCGTAATCTTACCTTGTGCATAAGCTCTTTCTAACGTAAATGCTAATTGTTCAACTGTAAATATAATCGGATAAACATATTCAATCTTTTTAACTTTGTTATCCATTTCATTCAACGCAGCTTGATACATTGCCTTCGTATTCATGATCTCAGTGTGCAAATCTGTGATGACTTTTGATTTTGCAATATTATGATGATACTTATTAGAAGAAAATATTGCATGAAACAAACTTGCTTGTAGTTTTAACGTATTATTAATCGTCTTAGGTAATTTTTTAGATGCTTGATTTCTTCCTACTATCAGTACACCAATTAAACCTATTACTGAACCAATTACAACATCAACAATTCTTGGCATCACTAAATATGTATCGAAATGTTGAGTGATTGCTGCTGACATTAAAAGAACATTCGGCGTGATGAATGTGACTGCAATTGTATAATTAAATGCGACTAATAACTCAGCTGTCCCCATCAAGATGGCCATTAGTATGACAATCGTCCATGTATTAGGCTCAAATGATAAAATTAAAATTGCGACTAACATACCTGTAATTGTACCTACTGTTCTTTGCAATGCTCTTTGGATTGTAGAGAGTGATGATGAACCTAATAATACAGAACAACAAGATATTGGTATCCAATATGCTCTTTCAAACCCCATACCAAATGCAATAATAACTGAAGTAAATAATATAATTCCATATTGCATCGAAGACATTAAAACTAATGAATCTCTTGATAAATTTTCTTTAATAATTCTTGAGTACATCGGTTTTCTATAAATAATTTGTTTATCAAATTGTAAATTCTTATCGTTAAGAATAATGACTGTATCATTAATTAATTCAGCTAATGACTTTATGTAAGAGCTCTCTCCATCATATTTAATCGGTACATATTGAGCAGATTCATTTCCTGCAATTCTAAGCTGAATATAAGTAAGTGCTTCACTTATTTCTATTGGTAACTCTTTATAACCTTGAGAAGATAATTCTAAACAAGCAGACCATATAGCTTCACTGCGTCCTTTTAACTGCAACATTCTATTATAACCATGCGTTTTATTCCAAAAAGCATTAGCTGTCGTCAAAGTATTTGTTGCATGATGTATCGCATTTAAAGTATTACTACGTGCATTATCAAATTTTTCCCCACTAAAATTTTCAGTTAAATATGCTAAATTTTTATAAATATTTGATACACTTTCTGCTTCCGGTTTTTTATGATTAAACATTGCATCAATTATTACAACAATTGTACTAACAATACCACCACATAATACAAGTAATCCTCTGTTTAGGAAATCTTCAGGCATAATTGGCATAATAGAAGCTACACTATATGTAAGTACAAAGAATAAAGAAGAAGGTCCAGGTATTTGAAAAGCTTTTAAAACGAAATGACCTATCATCCCTATGAGTCCTAATACTAATGCATATAAAAATGGAATCGTTATTGTAATCGTTCCTAACATGATACAAACACTTAATACTATAGAAACTGCTATAACTTTTCTAATTCGTGAAGGATATGATCCATTAATAATGTAGATATTACTAAATGATCCTAGTAAGGCAGTTAGTCCTAGATCGAATCTTCCAAGTAATACACTTCCAGCTAAAATGATAAAAACAATAATAGCTTGCATAAATGCTTTTTTAGTTGCAAGATTGTTCTTATTCACTTTAAACATCACATCAAAATACTTTTTCATGTTATATCACCTCTCACAATTTTCAAGCAAAAAAAAGAGACCTAACAGGTCTCGAGTGCGGCTCATCGCATCCATTTATAAATATTTGCCCGGCAACGTCCTACTCTCGCGGAACGTAAGCCCAACTACCATCGGCGCTAAAGAGCTTAACTTCTGTGTTCGGCATGGG
>NZ_JAJNJL010000012.1:0-87002 GCF_022386055.1 Mammaliicoccus sp. Q-M61 | reverse complement strand
CAGGTGATGTTGTATCTTCAACAGTAATTGTGAATGTTGTTTCTGTTTTGTTGCCTGACTCATCTGTTGAAACAACCGTTACGTCGTAACTGCCTACTATTGTTGGTGTGCCTGAGATTGTGTTTGTCTCTGGATCATATGTCACGCCTTCTGGTAGTCCTGATACTTCATGTGTCACTGGTTTTCCACTGTTATCTTTACCGTTAAGTGTTATATCCTCTATTGGTGTATTCACTTCTGTTGTTTGGTCATCCACCGGATCAACATCAGGTGATGTTGTATCTTCAACAGTAATTGTGAATGTTGTTTCTGTTTTGTTGCCTGACTCATCTGTTGAAACAACCGTTACGTCGTAACTTCCTACTATTGTTAGTGTGCCTGAGATTGTGTTTGTCTCTGGATCATATGTCACACCTTCTGGTAGTCCTGATACTTCATGTGTCACTGGTTTTCCACTATTATCTTTACCATTCAATGTTATATCTTTGATTGGTGTATTTACTTCTGTTGTTTGATCTTCTACAGGGTCAACAACAGGTGCTGTAGTGTCTTCGACAGTGATTGTAAATGTTGTTTCTGTCGTATTACCTGACTCATCTGTTGAAACTACTGTTACATCATAGCTACCTACTGTTGTTGGTGTACCTGAGATAGTATTCGTTTCTGAATCATATGTTACACCTTCAGGTAGTCCTGATACTTCATGTGTGACTGGTTGGCCACTATTATCTTTACTGTTAAGTGTAATATCCTCGATTGGTGTGTTTACTTCTGTTGTTTGATCTTCTACAGGGTCAATAACAGGTGCTGTTGTGTCTTCGACAGTGATTGTAAATGTTGTTTCTGTTGTATTACCTGATTCATCTGTTGTCACTACTGTTACATCATAGCTACCTACAGTTGTTGGTGTGCCTGAAATTGTATTCGTTTCTGAATCATATGTTACACCTTCAGGTAATCCTGTCACTTCATGCGTGACTGGTTTTCCACTGTTATCTTTGCCATTCAATTCAATATTTGTAATTGGTGTATTCACTTCTGTTGTTTGGTCATCCACCGGATCAACCTCAGGTGCTGTTGTGTCTTCTACTGTAATCGTGAATGTCGTTTCTGTTTTGTTTCCTGATTCATCTGTTGTCACAACTGTTACGTCGTAACTTCCTACCGTTGTTGGTGTGCCAGAGATTGTGTTTGTCTCAGAATCATATGTCACGCCTTCTGGTAGACCTGATACTTCATGCGTGACTGGTTGGTCACTGTTATCTTTACCATTCAACGTTACATCTTTGATTGGCGTATTTACTTCTGTTGTTTGATCTTCTACAGGGTCAACAACTGGTGCTGTTGTGTCTTCAACTGTTATTGTGAATGTCGTTTCTGTTTTATTACCAGATTCGTCTGTGGTAACTACTGTTACATCATAGCTACCTACTGTTGTTGGTGTACCTGAAATTGTATTTGTCTCAGGATCATATGTCACACCTTCTGGTAGTCCTGATACTTCATGTGTCACTGGTTTTCCACTATTATCTTGACCGTTTAACTCGATACTAGTAATTGGTGTGTTCACTTCTGTTGTTTGATCTTCAATTGGATCTACCGTTGGTGGTAATGTATCTTCAACTGTTATCGTAAATGTTGTTTCTGTCGTATTACCAGACTCATCTGTTGAAATTACTGTTACGTCGTAACTACCAACTGTTGTTGGTGTGCCTGAGATTGTATTTGTTTCTGAATCATATGTCACACCTTCGGGTAGTCCTGATACTTCATGTTTCACTGGTATTCCACTATTATCTTGACCATTCAATGTTACATCTTTGATTGGTGTATTTACTTCTGTTGTCTGGTCATCTACTGGATCCACTGTTGGTGCTGTTGTATCTTCTACAGTTATCGTAAATGTTGACTTTGTTTCATTACCCGCTTCATCTCTTGTTACAACAGTAATATTATAATCACCAGTTTTGGTTGGTGTGCCTGAAATTGTTTTTGAAACTTCATCATACACGACGCCTTCTGGTAGGCCGCTTACAATATGAGATACTGGTTGACCACTGTTATCTTCTCCACTTAATGTAATATCAGTTATCGGTGTGTTTACTTCTGTTGTTTGATCTTCTACAGGATCTACTGTTGGTGGAATAGTATCCTCTACTGTAATCGTGAAAGTCGTTTCTGTCGTATTACCTGACTCATCTGTTGAAACTACTGTTATATCATAATTACCTACAGTTGTTGGTGTACCTGAAATGGTATTCGTTTCTGGATCATATGTCACACCTTCAGGTAGTCCTGATACTTCATGTGTGACTGGTTGGCCACTATTATCTTTACCATTAAGTGTAATGTCCTCGATTGGTGTATTTACTTCCGTTGTTTGATCTTCTACAGGATCCACTGTTGGTGGTAATGTGTCTTCCACTGTAATTGTGAATATTGTTTCTGCAGAATTCCCCGCATCATCTCTTGTTACTATTGTAATTTCATAATTTCCTGGAGTTGTAGGTGTACCTGATATTGTTTGTGTTGCTTCATTATAAGTTACACCATCTGGTAGTCCCGTCACATCATGTCTCACTGGATCTCCACTATTATCTTTACCAGTTAATTTAATATCTGTTATTGGTGTATTTACTTCTGTTGTTTGGTTATCTACTGGATCTATTGTAGGTGCTGTCGTATCTTCTACTGTGATTGTAAATGTTGTTTCTGTTTCGTTGCCTGCTTCATCACTCGTTATAACAGTCACATTATAGTTTCCAGCTTTTGTTGGTGTACCTGAAATTGTATTTGTTTCTTCATTATAAGTCACACCGTCTGGTAAACCAGTTACATTATGAGTCACTGGATTTCCACTGTTGTCTTTGCCATTTAAAGTAACATCGGTAATTGGTGTGTTCACTTCAGTTGTTTGATTTTCAATTGGATCCACAGTTGGTGCTGTTGTATCTTCTACTGTAATTGTAAATGTCGTTTCTGTTTCGTTATATACTTTATCTGACGAAATAACAGTTACTTCATATGTTCCTGCTTTTGTAGGTGTACCTGAGATTGTATTCGTTTCTGAATTATATGTAACACCATCTGGTAAACCGAATACGTCATTTCGAACTTTTTCACCACTATTATCATTCGCATTAATAACAATCGGATCTATTGCCGAATTTACTTCTGTTGTTTGATTATCAACTTTATCAACAACGGGTGGTGTCGTGTCATCAACAATTACACCTGATGAGTTATTACTTGATGGTTTACTTTTTCCTATTTTAGATTGGCTACTTCCAGAAGCAATATTGCTTGCACTTAATTGTATTGTACTTTCAATAAAAGTTTCAGGAACAAATGGTTTACTTGTTTCAGAATTCACTACGATTATATATGTGCTATTCGTATTTCCTAGATCTATACTTATAGTGCCGTCACTATTAAAGATTATATTATGTGAAGATGATACATCAACATAAGTGACATTCTTATCACTTCCACTTTGATTCAATGTATTCCTATCAGTAACTTTCAAAATTTGAACTTTAGTAATATCTTTATTAAATTGGCTAATGACATCTGGATTTTTTTCACTGCCCATAAATGGAGTTATTTTAACCTTGGCATTATTTAAAGTCCTAGCTTTTCCGTTTACTGTATATGTTGTGTTATATGGATTATGATCATCTACTTTTTCTTGAACACTAGAATCTTGATATAAATCTAAATTTCGTGCATCAGTTGAATATTCTATTTTTCTTGTAGCATTATATTCTGAATCACCAATTTTTAAATTCAAGTTATAGTTATCTGTTTTGGTTGCTTCTTTAAAATTGATTAACCCTAAGAAATCAACGTGTGCACTAGTGTTTTTATATTTTTCTATATTATCAGTAAACTTGAATGTAAATGAATTATCGGCACGATTATAAGTACCTTTTGCATAAATACTATTTGCATCATTTCCTAATAGTATGCCATTATCTCTATCTGCAGATGTAGGATTTATTTCTTTAGGTATATGTACAGTAAAATAATCATTTCTTTTTACGTCATTCGGAATAGATATATCAAAACCTATTTCAAAAGCAGCACCTTTTTTCCATGTACCCTCTTCAAACTTAACATTACTAGATTTAATCTTGCTATTTACATCATCTCCACCTAATGGACTACCATCAGCTTTTGTTGCTTCTTTCTCCATTTTTGATGAAGATGCACTTAAAGCTTTTAAATTTTTATCAGTCTTACTTTTATTTTTTGATTTTTGGTCTATATCTTCTTTTTCTTTGTCTGTTAATGGCTTAGTCGTTTTTAAGTCTGTAGCATCAACATTTGTGTCTATATTATTATCATTTTCAGAGTCGCTTGTAGATAAATCATTGTTAGCAGTATCTGGTTGTTCACTATTATTATCTAATGGTTCTTCTTTTGTTGGTTCCTCTAAAGTCTCTTCTTCATTTGATTTTGGTTCTTCTGTTGTATCTTTGTTATCTTCTTTAGAATCTTCATTTGTTGAATTTTCATCTGATTTTGTTTTATCTTTTGTTGAGTTCTTGTCATCAGTTTTAGATAGATCTGTTTTTGAGTCTTTATCATTTGTTGGTTCTTCCGATGAATCTTCTTCAGTTGATTTTGGTTCCTCTATTGTATCTTTGTTATCTTCTTTAGAATCTTCATTTGTTGAATTTTCTTTTGATTTTTGTTCATCTGATGTCGGCTCTTCAGTCGTGTTTTCTTCAGTTGATTTCGAATCTTTATTCGTTTGTGGTTCTTCTGTTGATGGTTCTTCCGCTTCTTCTACATTAATGGTAAAAGTAGTCTCTTTTTGAACGCCTGAATCATTTTTCGAAATTACTGTTATGGTATAGTTGCCTACAGTAGTAGGATTTCCTGTTATTGTATCTGTGCTTGAATCATATGTAAGTCCATCTGGTAATCCTTGTACTTGATTCGTATTGTTCTCAGAACCTTCTACATTTATCTTTATAGGATTAATAGCTTCATTTGATTTCACAGTTTGATCGTTTATTGGATCAATTGTAAAGTCGCTTTGTTCCTCTTTATCTTCTTTAGCATTTTCTTCTGAAGTATTTGTTTCTGCTGTATCATTTTCTGTTGTTGGATTTTCAGTAGATGTTTTCTGAGTTAACTCTTGCGCTGTTTCTTCTTTAGTATTTGTTTCGTTAGTTTCATTTGATGTTTCTATATTCGTATTTGAATCTGCATTTGTAGTCGATTCTGTACTCTGACTTTCCTCTTTTAATACATTTGATTCTTCTGCATTTACGATATTTGGTGTGCTCAAATAAAGCATAGCACCGATGATTACTGACCCAGTTCCAACAGAAAATTTACGAATAGAATACCTGTTATTTTTAAACATTAAATACTTCCTCTCATATTTTGGATATAATAATAATTATTATAATAGTAACAAAAAATATAAGATATTAATATACTTATTTTGTAAATTCGAAATTATTACATACTTAACATTCAAAAAATTGGCATTTTCTAAAACGAAAATATTTATTTATCAAACTTTTTATTAATCAAAATATTTATTCTTAAAAATCAAAAAAGCCAACGAACCTCTATGATTCGTTGGCTTTTTATGAATTATTGACCAGTAAAGACTTCTGGGTCTGGTCCGATTCTTTCATCTTTATTTAAAGCATTTAATCTTGAAAGTTGATCTTCTGATAACTCAAAATCAAATACGTTTAAGTTTTCTTCAATTCTTGATGGTGTTACTGATTTAGGAATAACAACAATATTTTCATCAATATTCCATCTTATAATAACTTGAGCTGGTGTTTTACCTAATTCATTTGCAATTTCTTTTACAACTTCATCTTCCAATATTTGTCCATTCATTAAAGGAGACCATGATTGTGCAACAATTTTTTGCGCTTCTAAATAAGTTCTTAATTCTTTTTGAGTTAAGTATGGGTGACATTCTATTTGATTAATAACTGGTTTAATAGAAGCTTCTTGTAATAATGATTCTAAATGATGTACGTGGAAGTTACTTACACCAATATTTTTAATTTTACCTTCATTGTATAAGTCTTCCATAGCTTTCCATGTTTCTGTGATAAGGTCTTTATCTTGGCCAGGCCAATGAATTAAATATAGATCTACATAATCTAAACCTAATCTTTCTAAAGATGCTTCATATGCTGATTGAACATTCTCTCTACCATAATCTGTCATCCAAAGTTTAGTTGTAATAAATAGATCTTCTCTATTTAATCCTGTTGCTTCTAATCCTTCTTTGATACCTTGTCCAACTTTTTCTTCGTTGTGATAAGTTTGAGCTGTATCTATATGTCTATAACCACTTATAATAGCATGTTTAACCGCTTCTCTACATTCGTCATTATTTTCTACTCTAAATGTTCCTAACCCTAAAGCTGGTATAGAATTGCCATTGTAAAACTCAATTATTTTCTGTGTCATTTTACTGCCTCCTAATTTTAGACGATACTTAAATTAAAATTGAAACAACTTTAGTTTCTAAATATGGTTCAATACCTTCTGAACCACCTTCTCTACCAAATCCACTTTCCTTCATTCCACCAAATGGAATATGTGCTGCACTTGGTCCGCCATCGTTCCAACCAATTACTCCATAATCTAAGTTCTCATACAACTTTATACCATTACTATAGTTTTCAGTAAAGAAATATGCTGCCAAACCAAATGGTGTATCGTTTGCTTTTATGATAACTTCATCTAAATCTTTATAAGTTTGAATTGGTGCTACTGGTCCAAATGTTTCTTCAACCATGATTTTCATATCGTCTGAAACGTCAGATAGAACAGTTGGTGTTATAAAATAGCCACCATCTTTATAACTATCTCCTCCAGTAATCACGCGAGCGCCTTTACTTGTTGCATCTTCAATATGAGATTTAATTTTTTCAAAACCATCTGCATTAATAACAGGACCTATATCTGTTGATTCATCCTGACCATCGCCTACTTTTAAT
The DNA here is from genome assembly GCF_022386055.1 of Mammaliicoccus sp. Q-M61. Classification (NCBI taxonomy): domain Bacteria; kingdom Bacillati; phylum Bacillota; class Bacilli; order Caryophanales; family Staphylococcaceae; genus Mammaliicoccus; species Mammaliicoccus sp. Q-M61. Next base: position 80,013 of record NZ_JAJNJL010000012.1, on the reverse strand, counting down.
TTACTAACTTCTGCTCTAAGCGCATCTTCAAATGCGTCTTTAATAGATTCATGTACGTAAATTCTATTTGCACATACACATGTTTGACCTGCATTTCTAAATTTAGAAGCAATTGTTCCTTGAACTGCTTTATCTAAATCTGCATCTTCGTGAACAATTAATGGTGCATGACCACCTAATTCAAGTGTTACTTTCTTCAATGTTGAACTTGATTGTTCCATTAACTGCTTACCTACAGGTGTTGAACCTGTATAAGTTATTTTTGAAATTAAAGGATGCTTTGTAAAAATTGCACCGACGTCTTTACCTGAACCATTTACGTATTGGATAACACTACGATCAAATCCTGCTTCATGTGCAAGATCAACTAATTTCATAGTTGTAAGTGGTGTATCTTGTGCTGGCTTACATATAAACGTACACCCTGCTGCTAATGCTGGTGCTGCTTTTCTAGTCATCATTGCTGCTGGGAAGTTCCAAGGTGTTATACTTGCTACAACGCCAACAGGTGCACGTGTAACGATAAGTCGTTTGTTATCAACATGTTCTGGAATGGTTCTTCCATAAGTACGTTTTGCTTCTTCTGCAAACCATAATATATAATCTGTCGCATATTTAACTTCGCCTAAAGCTTCTTTTAATGGTTTACCACTTTCTTTTGTCATAATTAAAGCAATTTCTTCTTTATTTTCAAGAATCAATTCATACCATTTATATAACAATGCACTACGTTCATGAGCCGGTTTCTTTTTGTATGTTTGAAAAGCATCGTGTGCCTGTTCAATCTTGTTGTTAATATCTTCTTCCGTATTGTTCTTAATCGTTTCGATTACTTCACCAGTTGCAGGATTTTTAACTTCAAAATTTTCTTTTACCATACTTATAACCACCTTTTTTAGTATAAAAATAGCGCTACATAAAAATGCAGCGCTTAGTTATTACGGGTTAAACTTTTCAATTTCATCCATAATTCTCTCAAGGTCTTCCACACTGTATTGGAATCTACCATGGAAAACAAATTTATTAAAGAAGTGTTGAAGTTGTTTTTCACCAACTAACACTTTAATGTTAGGGTCTTGAGAATAATTACTGATAGTTGCTTCACTTACTTCATTTGGATGGAAGTAAATAATTGGTGTCGGTGTATACTTAAGTTCTAACTGTCTTTGTAATTCTTCAGTTGTATTATCAACTTCTTTAACTTCATCAGTATATGAATGGAATGCTGCAGTTTTATTATTTGATTGTTTTTCAAGTAATAACGTTTGTTCTTTGTTTGGGTTTAAATCCAATGTTTCAAAGACTTGTCCTAATACTGGAAAATCACTAAACTGCTGTTCTGTAATACCGTGATAGATATGACCACTTACTAAATTAGAGTCAATTACGTATATACCCGTTCTTGTTAACACTAAATGATCAATTTGTCGAACTTTACCTAATGGATCTTTAGGTAAGAAGATATTTGCCATAATATGCATATCTTCAGGTCTGATTCTACGTTCGTTAACAAGTTGGTCTCTCAACTCTAACAAATGTCTATCAGTTATATATTCCCCTTCATTCTTAGAAAATAACTTTAATGAGTCAATTTCTCTTTCTTTTTGTGAAATTGCTTCTTGATGAGTTTCTTCTTGTTTCGTTAGAACCTTTTTATTTTCAACTCTTTCATGATCCAACTTTTCTTTATGTTCAGATTTAAGCGTCTCATTTTCTTTTTTATGAGCTTCTTGAATCTTATTCAAAGATTTTTGTTTCTGTTTTAATGAAACAAAGAATAATATAATAAATAGTATCGCAATAACGATCGCTGCGATTAATCCATAATGAATCGGTTCTAATTGACTCATAATTGTAGATCGCTCCCTTTCATATGTATTAATTCCATTATAGTAAAAATTACAAATAAATTCAGTATATATCATGAAATATATTGATAATATAACGTAATTTCTTATACTTCATACATTTGAGTAGTTAAACCACACTTTAATAGTAAATATTTATAAAAATTCAGTTCATTCTGAACAACTTGACTTAAACTTGTTCGTAACGGGGGTGTTGTGAACACTTCTCGCCAAACTTGTTCATAACGAGGGTCTTGTGAACACTTTCGCCTAAACTTGTTCATAACGGGGGTCTTGTGAACACTTTCACCTAAACTTGTTCATAACGGGGGTGTTGTGAACACTTCTCGCCAAACTTGTTCATAACGGGTGGTTAATTACAAAACTCACCCGAAGTGTTACTAAGGATAGCCATAGTTACAAAACTAGGTCGAAGTGTTACTATGGGCAGCTATAATTACAAAAGTCGCCTGAAGTGTTACTATGGACCGCCTTAATTACAAAAGTCAGCTGAAATGTTACTATGGACGGCCTTAATTACAAAACTACTCAGAAGTGTAATTAACGACACCAGTATTTGCACTTCAAACCAAAACTGCTATTAACAACCTCAGTATTTGCACTTCTCACCTAAACTGCTAATAACGACCTCAGTATTTGCACCTCTAACCAAAACTGCTAATAACGATTCCAGTATTTGCACTTCTCACCTAAACTGCTAATAACGACCCCAGTATTTGCACTTCTAGGCAAAACTGTTAATAACAACCTCAGTATTTGCACCTCTAACCAAAACTGCTAATAACGATCCAACTTCCACCAAACCTAAAATAAAAAACTCTGCATAAATCCCGTAAGATTATATACAGAGCTTCATCATTTATTTTAATAAGTCTTTTAATAAATCTACTTTATCTAATTGTTCCCATGGTAATTGAACATCTGTTCTACCGAAGTGACCGTATGCTGCTGTCTTTTTGTAGATTGGTTGTCTTAAGTTCAACATTTGAATAATGCCTGCTGGTCTTAAATCAAATACTTCTCTTATTTTTTCTACTAATACTGTTTCTTCTACTTTACCTGTACCAAAAGTATCTATTGAAATGGATACTGGTTGTGCTACACCAATCGCATATGCTAATTGGACTTCACATTTATCTGCTAATCCACTTGCTACTATATTCTTAGCTACATATCTTGCAGCGTATGCTCCTGATCTATCTACTTTAGTAGGATCTTTACCACTGAAACATCCTCCACCATGTCTTGCATAACCACCGTAAGTATCTACAATGATTTTTCTTCCTGTTAATCCGGCATCTCCTTGTGGTCCGCCGATTACAAATCTACCTGTTGGATTGATAAAGAATTTAGTTTCTTCATCTAATAATTCTTTAGGTACGATTGGATAGATAACATGGTCTTTAATATCTTGTTGAATTTTTTCTAATTCAATTTTTTCATGATGTTGTGAAGAAATAACGATTGTATCTACTCTTACTGGTTTATCATTTTCGTCATATTCAACTGTTACTTGTGTCTTACCATCTGGACGTAAATATTCTAAAGTACCGTCTTTACGTACATCTGTTAATCTCTTCGCAAGTTGATGAGCTAAATAACCTGGTAAAGGCATATATGTTTCAGTTTCATTTGTAGCAAAACCAAACATAAGACCTTGGTCACCTGCACCAATTGATTCTATTTCTCTATCTGATAAATCATCTCTATCTTCTAATGCGCAATCTACACCTTGTGCGATATCTGGTGATTGTTCATCAATAGCAGTTAAAATCGCCATCGTTTGGAAATCATAACCGTACTTCGCTCTTGTGTATCCTATATCTTTTACTGTTTGTCTAACTACTTTAGGGATATCTACATAAGTTGAAGTAGAAATTTCACCTGCAATTAAAGCCATACCAGTTGTTACTGTTGTTTCACAAGCGACTCTTGCTTTAGGATCGCCTTTTAATAATTCATCCAAAATAGCATCGGAAATTTGGTCCGCAATTTTATCTGGATGCCCTTCTGTTACTGATTCTGATGTGAAGAGTCTTCTATTCTTTGACATAAAAAATCTCCTTTAAATAAAGTTGTACGGTCTCTTCCTCAGCGCAAATAAAAAGTGCCTTCTCTCAATAAAGATATAGAGAGAAGGCACACTCGTCCATTCGCTCTTATCGTTCAGACAATATTGGTCTGCAAACGGTTTGGCACCTTTCTTTCATTAGAAAGAGGTTGCTGGGTTTCATTGGGTCCATGTCCCTCCACCACTCAGGATAAGAGAATCCGTCAGAAATGATAATACTAAAGTTTTCATAATATGTCAATGGAACGAAACACATTCAAATTTCTAAAAAAATTTTATAACAAATTTACTCATTAGTATAGACTATATATTTTAATGTGTTATACTAATTCCATGAAAATGCTTACAACATTAATATTAGACATGGGGGTCGTCATTTATGGCAATACAGTCAATTACCGAATCAATCGAACTTTCAAACCTTTTAAAGAAGGACACTACACTACAGCAACTTTCTAGAACTGAATTGTACAATCACATTCTAGAAGCAGGAGAAGGCGTATTAACAGAATCTGGCGCAATCAGAATGGAAACTGGTAAATACACAGGTCGCTCTCCTAAAGACAAATTTATCGTTAAAGAGGAAGATACTGAACAAGATATTGATTGGGGAACAATCAACCAACCTATCTCAGAAAGTAACTTTTTAAATTTATATGATCAAGTTATTGACTACTTAAACCAAAAATCACAACTTTATGTCTTTAATGGATATGCAGGTGCAGATGAATCATCACGTTTAGATTTACGTGTTATTAACGAATTACCTTGGCATAATTTATTTGCACAGAACATGTTTATCCGCCCAGAAACTAAAGAAGAAGCACTTAATATCAGCCCTAATTTCACTGTTATTAGTGCACCAGGATTTAAAGCTGATCCAGAAAAAGACGGCACTAATTCTGAAACATTCATTATTACTTCGTTCAAACACCGTGTCATATTAATTGGTGGTACTGAATACGCTGGTGAAATGAAAAAAGGTATATTCTCAGTAATGAACTATTTATTACCTAAAAAAGGCATTATGAGTATGCACTGTTCAGCAAACGTAGGTTATAACAAAGATGTTGCTTTATTCTTTGGTCTATCAGGTACAGGTAAAACAACTTTATCTGCAGATCCTAATAGAAAATTAATCGGAGACGATGAACATGGTTGGAATGAAAATGGTGTCTTCAATATCGAAGGTGGTTGCTACGCTAAAACAGTAAGTCTTAGCCGTGAAAAAGAACCACAAATTTACGATGCTATCCGTTATGGAACAGTTTTAGAAAATGTTACCGTAAATCCTGATGGTTCAGTAGATTATGACGACACTACATTAACTGAAAATACAAGAGCTGCATACCCAATAGATTTTATCGATAATATTATTACACCATCAATAGCTGGTCACCCAAATACAATTATCTTCTTAACTGCAGATGCATTTGGCGTATTACCACCTATTTCTAAATTAGATAAATCTCAAGCTATGTACCATTTCTTAAGTGGTTTCACTTCTAAGTTAGCAGGTACAGAAAGAGGCGTAACAAGTCCTCAACCAGTATTCTCAACATGTTTCGGTTCACCTTTCTTACCATTACATGCGACTGAATACGCTGAATTACTTGGTAAACTAATCGATGAACATAATGTAGACGTTTATCTTGTAAACACTGGTTGGACTGGTGGCGAATACGGTGTAGGTTCAAGAATGGACTTGAAACATACACGTTCAATGATTCGTCGTGCAATTAGTGGAGAAATTAAGAATTCAGAATTTGTTAAAGATGAAATCTTTGGTCTTAATATTCCGAAACATGTACCAGGTGTACCTTCAGAAATATTATATCCTCGTAATACTTGGGTATCTTCTGACGCATATGACGAAAAAGCAAAATTACTTGCTAAGAACTTTAAAGAAAACTTCAGTAAATTCGGTGAGTCTTCTGAGCATATTCAAGAAGAAGGCGGATTCACATATAACCGCTTATAAAATACAAAAAGAGCTTGGGCCTTATTGGTCCAAGCTCTTTTCACATTTATACATCCATTCTTTAATTTGTAACAATGTTTGTTTTTCTATTTCTGGTCTTAAAACATGTCCTTCTCCACTTAAATAAATTGTTTGATGATCTACCGCTTCTTGCTTTAAATGTTCTTCTAGATGATATGCCATATTAATATTGACTTGTTTATCTTCATCACCATGAACGATTAATATAGGCGGACTATCTTTATGAATAGATTGCAATGCATTTCTACTTGCATAAGCTTCATATTGTTTTTTAGGATGTCCGACCATTCTTTTTAACATCCCTCTTAGATCAATTCGTTCTTCGTACATCATTAGTAAATCTGAAACGCCACCCCATATAATATAACTCGTTGCTTTCACTTTTTGATACGTAAGTAAGCCTTGAATACCACCTCTAGAAAATCCAATCATATGAACAGGAACATTTGGGTATTGTGATTTGAGTATTTCTATCCCTTCTATAACATCATGTAAGTCATCACCACAAAATTCATCTCTACCTTCACTACCGTTACTACCTCTGTAATAAGGTGCAAAGACAAGTGTATGCTTATCTTTAAATTGCGCCATACGACCTGGTCTCACTCTACCTACTTGTCCTTTACCACCACGTAAATATACAACGATGCGATTAACACGTTCATTTGGTGTCATCAACATGCCTCTGACTTTCAATTCATCCACTTCATATATCACTTCTTCAGTTAGATGATGATTAAAGAAAACTGGCATTTTTTTCTTACTGTAGAAATCCAAGTTTATACACCCTTTCAACGCACTTTAATATTGCTGTATCTTTTAAAAGAAAACTCTTCTCTTCTTCAGGTATATCATTGATTTCTTTAGCAATAACGGGTCCATAAGTTTCGAAATATGCTTTATTGCTATCCATAGATTCAACTTCAATAAAATAGACATCTTTATTAAATGGGATTGTATCATGTACAGTATATGAAGCTATAAACGTTATATTTTTAGCGATCGCACCTGTTTCTTCATATAATTCACGCTGAACAGCCTCTTTATTCGTTTCATTTGGTTCAACTTTCCCACCAGGAAATTCAATACCTCTTATCTTATGATGCGTTAACACATATTCATTATTAAAAATCGGAATACCTAGAACATGTTTCGCATTTTGTTGATCTGTTGGACATTTATATGCTAAATCAACATCCAATCCATTTGGATCTTTGTAGCGCATGATACACGACCTCTTTCTTCAATTATGATAAACTGTATATACATATTATTAGGAAGGTAGAAGATATTGAAAAAGTTAACCTTAACGACCTTAGTATTAACAATTACTCTTATTCTAGCAAGTTGTAGTCCAGAAGGTCAAAATAAATTTGATGATAGTAGCGATGCTATCGAAGCTTTTCAAAAAAACATTAAAAAAGTTGATTCACATTCGATTAAATCTAGTAACGAGACAACAGTTGATTTTCAAGATAAAAAAACAACGCTTAAACAACTGTCACATGGCCGAACAAACCACCATGATAAACTTGCATTTAATGTCGAACAAGAAAGTAATACAAAACAATTTCCAGTGCATAATAAAAGTGTTTGGATTGATTCAAACGAAATCAAATCCTCACCTAAATCTAAGTATTTAAATTATCATGCAAAGAATGCCGAAATAGATTATTATCAAAAAATCGGACAAGATTGGTTCGATTTAACGACTTTTAATCAAAGTTTACTAAAACCTATTGAAGACGATGTCACTTTAGAAAACGATACACTTTCATATGAAGGTACAGGTAAAGTTATGGAGTATCTCTATCAACTAGGGTTTAGTCAATCACCATTGGCAGATCAAGCGTCATTAAGCAATATTAACGACTTAAAAATTAAAAGTGGTAAGTTTAAGCTTACATTCCAAAAAGACAAAACATTACCAAAAACGTTAACCTTTAACATTAAAGCAACTGGAAAAATTAAAAATGAAACGATTAACATCCATATGAAACAGACAACAGATTTCTATAAATTCAATTCCACTGATGTTAAACCATACCAGAACTTAACAAAAAACAATTATAAATAGGAGCATTGCTATGAAAAAAGTATTTATTAAATTAATACGCCTTTATCAACGATATATATCCCCATTGACACCTCCTACATGCAGGTTCCAACCTACATGTTCTAACTATGCTGTTGAGGCTATTTCAGAGTATGGAGTTATAAAAGGGACATGGTTAGGTACGAAACGCATCTTAAAATGTCACCCATTTCATCCAGGCGGCTACGATCCTGTTCCACCTAAAAAAGATTCATAACATTTATTAAAAAGAGGCTGGGACATAATGTAATGTCTTAGCCTCTTATAGTATCTTGACAGTAGATGACTGAATTGAAAATGCGCTTGTACCAAGCTTTTTTCAACTCTAGTCACCCTTGCCGGGGCGGGACTACGAAATCTTTTTATACAAATTAGATTTCTGTCCCGCTCCCCTTTTATTTTGTTAATTTATCTTTATCAACGATTGGTGGCACATATTTAATGAGATGACCATCAGTCTTTGCGTTATCAACAACGAAATCTTCTGTAAAGTAATAATCACTCGGCGTCACATCACTCGGATATGAACTGTGCTGTGCTAAGTATGCAGTAAAGTAACTACTAAGCCCAAATTCATACATTCCACCTATGACATATTTAAGTCGATGTTCGTGACAATATTCAATAATTTCAAGTGCTTTATCTATACCTCCAACACGTGAAGGTTTAATCACAACACCATCAATCAGATTATGCTGATTAAATTGAATAATTCGCTCTAAATTTAGAGCACTTTCATCAATAAATACTGGTAACTCAAGCGTACTAACATGCTCAATATAGTCCTCATATTTAGAAAATGGCTGCTCAATATATATAAATTGTTCATCTTTAAATGTATTTAATAAAGACATATGTTCATGATTTAACACGCCATTTGCATCAATCGCTCTTTGTATTTGCGGATAATGTTCTGTTAAAAAATCTATATCTTGATAAACTTCTTCATGCCATTTTAATTTAATTCTCGTTGGTAATTCACCATTATATTGCTTAAAATATTGTTCAATATTTTGATTAATTGTTGCACCATACGCTACTTCTATCGGCTTTAACTCATGGAATTTCTGAAAGAATATCATAGACATAACGCTACGTGCATTCGGGTATTCACTGAGTTCATCTATTAATTCACAACATAATGGATAACTATTAAAATCAACAAATTCATGTTTTTCAAACCATTTTAATAGAGTTACTTCAACTTTATTTATTGTTTCGAAATGATACCAGTCACTATTAAACGCATTACATTCACCATAATACGTAGACCCATTCATGTCTTGCCATTCTACAATTAATACTTCTCGCTCATTTAATTCTATTAAAGGTGTTCGTATCGGTACTCTGAAAGGTGCTTTGAATCTATAGAAATGCAAACTATTTTTTCTCATTCATGACCCACGCCTTTACTTTATATCTTGAAAGTTTACCTGTTGAAGTTCTTGGTATTTCATTTATTTTATAAAAGTATTTCGGGTGTTTATACTTTGCTAATTTAGTATCGAGTATATTTTTGAATGTTTCATCTTGGATAGTCTGTTCCGCTTCATACACTAATGCAGGTACTTGCCCCCATTTATCATCATCAACTGGTACAACAACACAATTTTGAACATCCGGATGATTCAATATCACATGTTCAATTTCAAATGGATAAATATTTTCTCCACCACTAATGATTAAATCTTTTCTTCTATCATAAATATATACATAACCGGAATCATCTATTGATCCAACATCACCTGTTTTAAAATAACCATCTTCAAATGTTTCTGAATTCTGACTACCTGTTAAATAACCATTCATCACATTGCCACCATATACAGCGACTTCCCCATGTCCTTCTTCATTTTGATTTAAAATTTTAAGTCGAACATTTGAAGGTACTTTCCCTACAGTACTTGGTGCTTCACGTAACATCTCTGGACTTGCTGTCACAAACTGAGAGCATGTTTCAGTCATTCCAAACGAATTATAAATCGGTAATTGATTGTCTAACGCTTTATTAATCATCGTTTCAGATAACTTTGCGCCGCCTAATAATATTTTTTCTAATTGATATGGTTGTGTTAACGTATCTTGCATCAACCATTGTAATGTTTGAGGTACTAATGAAATATGTGTGATGTTCTCATTTTTAATTAAATGCATTACGCGATTTACATCAAATTTCGATTCTAAAATAAGTGTAAAACCTTCTATTAAACTACGTATTAACACACTTAAACCTGAAATATGGTAAATCGGTAAGACGGACAACCATCTCGTTGATTCATCATAGCCAAGACTTTCTTTACAACCCATTGCACTAAAATAATGATTTGAAAAAGTTTGTGGAACAGCTTTTGCAGGACCAGTTGTACCAGAAGTAAACATAATCGTCGCGATATCATCCATATTAAACGTAAAATCATGATCCACATGTTTACTGTCGTCTATATAAATATCCTCAATATCAATACAATTTTGCTTGATATTTAAAGGTTTAAACGTAAAGACCGTTTGAACGCCAATACTGTCCAATTGTTGTTCAATTTCGACTGGTGTTAACTTCGTATTAATCATAACCACTTCTACATTTGCTAACCAAGCTGCAATGATAAGTGATGCATGTTTAATATCATTCTTGATATATAATCCAACTCTTTTCAATTGAAGTTGTTTAATGTAATGTGCTTTATTTTTAGAATCATTAAATAGTTGTTCATAAGTTAATTCAACATCACCTTGTTGAATTGCAATTTTATGTGGTGCACGTAACACCTGCTGTTCAATCCAATGTTTCATCGTTTGGACCTCCTTATACCATTATTCATTATAACGATATTTTTGAATTTAAACATAAAAAATGCTTTATAATATCAAAAAACCTAGGCGATCAATTCACCTAGGTTTCCATCATATTAGATTGCTTCTTTTTCTCTTCTTTGCGTAACAAATCGTTCAAGTAATAAGAAGACAAGACCTATAAGTGTTAAAAATGGTGCAACTAACGCTAGATCCTTAACTTCTAATTGACTTACTACGATACCGCCGATGAACGCACCAAGCGCATTACCGATGTTAAATGCTGATTGGTTCATCGTACTAGCAAGCATTGGTGCATCTTGTGAAATGACCATACTTTTAAATTGTAATGATGGACTCATACTAAAGCCAATCAAACCAAATACAAAAATACCGACAACCATTAGCAAGCTATAGTTTTGAATAAAGTACATCATAAAGATATATATTGGGAAGACGATAAATATCGTATTCAGTGCTTTATTTAAATTCCAGTCTGCTAATTTCCCACCAATAATATTACCAAATGTTACACCAACACCGAATATAATAAGGACAAATGAAATCCAGCGTTCTTCTATATGCGAAACATTGATTAATATTTGAGAAATATACGTGAAATAAGCAAATACACTACTGAATCCGAACAGTGTTACACCTAGTGTCAGCCAAAGTTTAACATCTTTTAATACACTCAATTCATTTTTAATTGAAATCGGCTGTGTATCTTTTTGGTTAGGTACAAATCGAATAATACCTATTAATGTTAATAGTCCTAGAACACTAATAATAATAAATGTCATTTTCCAGCCAAATATTTGCCCTACAAATGTTCCAAAAGGTACACCAATGATGTTGCTCATTGTTAATCCCATAAACATTAACGCCATTGCACTTGCTCTTTTATGAGGCGGTACCATACTTGCTGCTAGTATTGATCCAATACCAAAGAATGAACCGTGTGCTAAAGCGGCAATAATTCTACTTAACATAAGCGAACCATAATTAGGTGCAATACCACCTATCCCGTTACCTATTATAAAAATAGCCATTAATAAGACGAGTAAATTTTTTCGAGGTAATTTATAAGTCGCTAACACTATAATCGGTCCACCAATTGCAACACTCAGTGCATAACCTGTAATCAATTGACCCGCATCAGATACGGTTACATCAAGATCTCTTGCAATATTAGGTAACAAACCCATGATTACAAATTCAGTCATACCTATCGCAAAAGCACCAAGGCTTAGTATCCAAATCGCTAAAGGATATTTTTTCATGTCTCAACGCTCCTTTAATCTTATTATTTTAATCAGATTTATCCATATTAGTACTTTTGCTATGCAATTACAAGAGTTTTTTGGAATTTTGTATATAAAAAAACCTGAGAAATTAAATTCTCAGATTTTTAAACGTTTTCATTATTGAGTTTGTATCCAACCTATTCCAATCGTGCCATATCCCGTATGAACAGATGCTACTGGAACTAAAGGTTCGACATATACATTAACATCTTTATTTAAAGTTAATATGCGCTCTTTCCATACATGTGCTTCTTGCTCATTTCCAGCATGTAACACACCAATATTTGTAACACCTTTATCAATAATTTCTTTAATATGTGTGATTAAATAAGCTTCTATTTTCTTATTGCCTCTAGACTTAAGTTCTAAGTCGATTGTACTATTCTCTAATTTCAATAATAATTTAATATGAAGTAAGCTACTTAATAAATATTTGCTATTCGAAACCCTTCCACTATTCTTTAATTGTTGTAAGTTTCGTGGCAACAAATATAATTCACTTGTATGTTTAACTTCTTCTAACTTATTAACGATTTCTTCAAATGAATAGTCCTCGTCATAAAGTTTTCTACCATACTCGACCAACTCTTTTTGAGGAAAGCTTCCTGTTCCACTATCAATTACATGAATTTCCATAGGGAAAGATTGTGCTGTTGATAGCGATGATGCGTATGTGCCAGATAAACTACTAGAAGGATGAACCGCAATAACATGCGTATAACCTTCTTCTTGAATTTGCTCATACGTCTCTATAAAATCTTGAGGTGTAGGTTGAGCCGTTTTAGCACCATTACCATTTTCTTTTAACATATCAAAAAATAACTTTGAACTTTCAAATTCTGAATCTTTATAAGGTTTGTCATTAATAATTGTAGATAAAGAAACGACAAATAAATCTTTATCATCCATATTTTGATCAATATAAGTTGTTGTATCAATTAACCACGCTAATTTCATTACTTCCTCCATTGTATATACAATAAATGCATTCACTTTATAACTAAGTATTTTTAACCTAACTTAATTAATAACATATAATCAATATTGAAACAATTAAAAAAAGAACTGATAAGTTAAAGCAATCATATAATAATTACCACAAATATCATTCTAGTATAATAAATAGATAGATATACTGAAATTCCAATACTTTCATAACAATGAATCGAATGTTATTTCTATAAAAATCCTTAAAATTTACTATTAAAATATACCAAACATAAGATTAATAAGTTTATCAAAAATTCATAATAACCTATACGCATTTAACCTTCTTATGCTATCATTCTAATATTCACATCTAATTAGGAGTCATAACAATGAGCTTATTAAAAACTGAACTACAAGAGAAAGATTATCCACTTGCATTAAAAATTTGGGAACGCTCCGTACTTGCAACCCATCACTTTTTAAAAGAAGAAGACAGAATTGCATTAAAAAAAGAAATACCAACCTACTTTAAATACGTAGATGCAAATTTATGGCTTTACGATGGAGAAGCTGTAGGATTTTCAGGTATCAACGAAGATAACTTAGAAATGTTATTTATAGATCCAGAACATTTCAGAAAAGGATTTGGAACTGAAATACTTAAACATTTGCTGAAAGAAGATCATATCCAAAAAGTTGACGTAAACAAAGATAACGAACAAGCCTTGAACTTTTATATGAAAAATGGATTTAAACCATATAAAGAATCTTCACATGATGGACAAGGAAGAGATTATCCAATCATACATCTAAAATTATAATTTAAATTGAGGTTTTGCTTATGAATAAACAGACAAATATGTTATTACTTATTTCAATCATTGCAATTTCGCTAGCTGCCATATTAGTAAAGCTATCAAACGCCCCTTCTAGCGTAATAAGCATGAACAGAATGTTTATAGCAGTCATCTTGCTAGTACCCTTTGCATATCGATATAAAAAAGAAATCTTTAAATTAAGTCTTAAAGATTTTCTATATCTTGTATTAGCTGGTCTATTTTTAGCACTTCATTTCGGATTATGGTTTGGTTCATTAAAATTAACAACCGTTGCTAGTTCAACAGTCATATTATCTTTACAACCTATTGTTGCGATTATTGCAAGTTTCTTATTTTATAAAGAAAAAATAACACTAAAAGTTTTGAGTACAATTTTAATATCGTTTATCGGTGTTGTAATCGTAAGTTGGGGCGACTTTAATATAACTGACTTAACTGCAATGATTGGTAATATATTATCTTTATTAAGTGTTATATCAATAGTGTGTTACCTAATGATCGGAAAGAATGCAATGCTCAAACTCACACATTGGGTTTATAGCATCATCGTGTTCTTCTTCGCAGGCGTCTTTTTACTCATTTATAACATCATCACGCACGCTACATTAGTAAACTATTCAATGAAAGAATGGCTATTATTTATATCATTGGCCATTTTCCCAACAATAGCACATGTCATATTTAATTATCTCTTAAATATTATCAATCCAACAACCATATCAATGAGTATGCTATTAGAACCCATAGGCGCATCAATATTAGCAATATTTATATTGAAAGAATACTTAGGATACGTACAAATACTAGGTATCATCATCGTACTCGTAGGTGTGTATTTCTTCTTAAAAGCACAGAAAACTGAAGTATCATGAAAACATTTAAAGGCTAGGACTTATATAAAAAGTCCTAGCCTTTGTTTTGATTTGATATTAATAAATATATTATTTACTTTTTGTTATAAAATCTAATAATTTAAACATAACATCTTTATTTTCTTTAGGTACTTCATAGTCAATTATTTCTTGAGGTGTTTGATTCAATACAGAATCTACTGCATAAGAAAAGTCATTCGTAACAATTTCTTTAACATCAAAAGATCCAGGTTCAAAATGAAATTGTAAGCCAATAACATTATCTTTCAATAAGAATCCTTGGTTTGTTAAGTACTCGCTTGAAAATAACAATTCTGCATTTTTAGGAATTTGGAATGTTTCTTCATGCCAATGTAATGCCATTAATTCTTTCGGTAGATCCGGTATAGTATCACTTTCAAGATAAACTTTATCCCAGCCCACTTCTTTTACTGGTGATTTACCCACTGTATAACCTATTGCTTTTGTTATTTGTTGGGCACCATAGCAAGCTCCAAACATTGGTTTGTTAGCTTTCAATAACTCTCTTATTAACTCTCTTTCTTTAAAAATCCAATCATCTGTATCATTCGGACTCATTGGACCACCCAAAATAATTAGTAAATCAGTTTCTTCAGCAGAAGGTATTACACCATTATAAAAATACGGATGATAAATATACAAATCATGTCCTCTTTCTTTAGCCCAATCACCTATTGATCCAACACCTTCATTTGGCGTATGTTGTAAAACATTTATTCTCATAAAATAAGCAACTCCTTATATAATTAACAAATTCTAATAACTATATTATAAGTCATTTAAGCAAAATAATGTGAAAATCTTTTATTTTAGAAAAATCAAAGGCTAGGACTTATGTAAAAAGTCCTAGCCTTTGTTTTGCCCATATTTCGTAACAAGGTTACAATAAAGTAAATTAATATCTACGTAAATATAAAGGAATGATACACATGTCCAAATACACTTTAGACAGCACATTTTTCTACATGGCTCTTATGACTTTGCCACTTATTTTTATAATGCCTGTATTGTTTAGTGTTCCACTTGTTTTATTAATTTTTAGTATTAAAAAGAAAGAAGACTGACATGATTTTATAAATACGCCTGTTCAATAGAGTTCTATAAATAGGAAGGATGATATAAAATTGAAAGCTAAAAAAATGGATAAAATGTTGTTTCAATCTAAATTCCCTGAAGTTGAGGTCTTACTTGAATCTGAAACATCAACAAAGATTGATAAAGAGTATGTAATAGGTTCAATATTTGTGACTATACAAGAAATTATATTAGTGCAGCATAAAGCGAATTTAACTTTTCAAATCCCGTGGTCAGAGGTTGTTTCATTAGACACAATAGAAAACTTTATTTCAAATAAATTAATTTTAGATTATGGCGAAAATCGAATGTTAACTTTTTCTTTTACATCGAGTGATCCAGTTCATGCAATTCAAGTATTTTACAAAACTTTAAATTTAGAAAAAGAGATTAATCATTTTAACAATGATGATATAAAAGCACTTCAACATAAAAATGAGCAATTGATTAAAGAAAACTTTAAATTAAGAAATGAAATTAATAAATTAAATGAAGAGAATCGCACATTACTTGATAATATGCATAATCAAAAATCTTATACGCCACCCTACCGTGCGCCAAGAAGAACTTATGATCGTTCAAATAATTCACTGGATTTAAGTTATACAAAAGTACGAAAATTAACAGATTCCTTTATCGTTCTAGATTTCGAAACTACAGGTTTAAAATATAACGAAAACGAAATTATACAATGTGGCATTATTGAATATGAAGATGGAAAAATCATTAGTGAATATAATGAATACTTCAAACCAAGTAAACCAATAAGTAAAAGAATTGAAAAAATCACAGGTATAACAAATGAGTTTTTAGAAGATAAACCTAGTTTAGGCAAGGATAAATTAGAGGAATTATATAACATCATTAGAAGAAGAACGATAGTTGCACATAATGCACCATTTGATATGAAGTTCTTACTCTACCAACTTCAAATTAATAATATAGAATATGAGAAATTGAGAGTTATTGACACACTCACTTTTTCAAGAAAACTAATCAGAGAAACACCTAATCATAAATTGCAAACATTGAAAGAACATTTCAATTTAGACGATGGCGAATCACATAACGCAATTAATGATTGTAGAGCAACAGGGAACTTACTATTACTATTGATGAGTAGACAGTGATCAATAAAGTAGTAATATAAATATCATTTTGGAGTTAAAATAAGGAGATGCATAAATGAAGAAAATTTTATTAGCAGCTCTTACAGGAACATTATTATTAGGAGCATGCACAAACACATCTAGTAATGATGAAAAGAAAGAACAGTCGAATTCTAACGAAAAGAATAATAAAAAAGTTATGTACGTATATAATGCAGAATTAAGAAATTATTTGACTATGAACTTAGCAACTTATGAGAAGATTTTTAATTATATTGACTCAACTGAAGACGATGATAACCTTCAAGAAAAGATAAATGCATATCGACAATATTCGAAAGATTTAGATGATAATTTAAAATATCATAAAAAACACACTAAAGATCTTAAAGGTAAAAAGAATGAAAAGAAAATAAATGATGGATTTATTATAATGAGCGAATCCCTGTCTAAATCCTTAAAAGATATAGCACACGAAATAGAAAAATTTCAATCAGGAGAAATCACTGAAGATGAACTTTATAAACATTTAATAGATATTCAAAAAGAATTAGAAAACAAAAAGGATGAATTTAATCAAATTACTGAAGATGTACCTGATGAAGAATTCAAGAAAATAATCGGTTCTGTAATCTATAAAGAATACAAAAGAGTTTTGAATCAATTTCCGGAAGATGGGATAGTAGATGAAGAAAAACAACTAGATAAAAAGCAGTAATTTTAATATTCTTTTAACTATGTAAATTAAGGCTATAACTAGTTCAAAACGTACATATCATATAACCTAATCATTTAAGTTAAAATAGCAATGCTACTAATATAGTGATAATCATAGATAAGAGACTTAATATAGTTGGTATACTAATACCTATCCAGAAACGTTTTGATGTAACTTTATTATCGCTTATTTCATTTTTTAACTCGGAAACAGCATTTTTTATTTCTCCTGACAAAACGTCTTTAGTTAAAGAAATTTTATCATTGATTGCATCGAATCTATTATTCATATTTATTTCATGCTGCTGAAATTCTGATCTTGTAATATATTCACTATTCATAAAAGCACCCCCTTATATACTCCCACTCTCTAGTTTAATTAAGTATATATTACAACAAAATCAAATTGAGAACAATATAGAATGGTGATATTAACAAATTGATTTTTATATTATACTAATCTCCTTTATAAAGATAATGGAAACTTAATCCCAGTTCATACACCGACGCGATACTACATAAACAAAAACCACTTTATTACTTGTTGGTCTAGATATCATTCATAATAATAACCCACCAAAATCGGTGGGTTATTATTTATAAGTTTTATTAAGTAACTGTATTATCTAATCTTGTTTATTTTTGTCTTTTATATTGTTAATTGCATCATTAAATGTATGACTTATATAAGTAATACAATACAAATATACTGTTTTTATTATTAAGAAAAACAATAAAAATGAATAAAAAACAAGAGAAAAATGCAAAAATATTATGACGTAATTAAATATTACTAAATATACACCATAAATAAAGTTGTATTTTCCTAAAAGGATTTGTAAAAATAAAGTTACTAATAATATCAATGCATATATTACATAAAAAATTATCATCGAAACTGCTCTTATATATGTTGACTGTATTTTTTTTAATTTCCTTATTTCTTTATCTATACTAACTCTTTTAACCTTTTGAGATTCTTTTATATTAACTTTTAAATTATTATCTTTACCTATAGAATTTATTAGAAAAGTTGCTGATGTAATTGTAAAACCAATACTTATTGAAAAATATGGCAATATCAACCTATTAAATTCGGAAACAGTTAAATATATATTTTCCGATTTGTAATTAATTATTAAAGTAATCAAAAGTGAAATTATTATTATAACTAAAATAATTAATTTATAGTACTTAAAATCTCTTATGATTGATTTATGAATTAAAAAAAGTGTTCTTAAAGACTCTGGACTATTTTTCCTCATCCTTATCTTCGTAGTCATTGAAATCACCCTTATATTCTGTGAATTTTTTTAAAAATTCACTATGATTATTTAATGTCGGTTCATTCTTACTAAAAGTTGTTGGCATATTTATTATATTTTCTTTTAAATATTTAATAATAAATTCTAGTTTTACTTTATCTTCAATATGTCCATGCTTGTCAGCTTCTGTTTCAAATTGAATATCTCTCGTCAGTGTATCAGGAGTAAAAATCCTATTTACACCATAGGAATCTTTTCCTTCTATAGAGTAACCTCCAAATTTATCAGAATCTATAACATATTCAATAAATTTTTCTAAGCTACCGCTAAATTTATTATTACTAAATTTAGTTAGCTTTAATATAGTGTCATACTCTGAGATATTCGAGCTGTTTATACCATCGGATACCAGTTTAAAGAAGTTTTCATTATCTTCTGTATCGTCAAAATGAATATCTTCAATATCTTTATCCTGCACTCCATTTTTTTCAAAAATACTTACTGATTTAACTGTAGCTAAATTTTTAATTTGTTTTTTTACATCCAATGGTTTTATTATTTCTATATTGATTACTGGTTTATATTCAAGTATATAATCTGTTTCAAGTGTATTTAGATATAGAATTAATTGTTTTGTTTCTTTTGTATACATTTTTAATAAAGATCTTAATCTAGAAATATTTAATACATGATTCCCATCTTGCTCAACAAAAATGAAGCCAGTTTTTTTATGTATAAAAAAGTCGATAGTATACTCTAAACCCTCGTTTGTTTGAATTAATCCTACTAATGATAAATCATCTACATTAACATTTCTTTGTTCTTTACCGTGTTTAATCGTTATTATCTGTCCACATGAATAATCTTCAGAATAATACGGATTATATTTAGATAAATAGATCGTTTCTGTCTGATAATTATAAGTCTTTTTTCGTAGTTTTTTTTCGTAACTTAATAAATTTAATAATATAAAATCAGTAATACGGTGATTATAATAATTTAAATGAGTTTTATTTTTATTAATATCAGTTATTAAATTTGTCAACTTGAATAATTTGAACTTAATTCTTCTCTTTGCCATTCCCCTTACCTCTTTCGCAATTTACTTATCAATATTATACATTTTACAAAATCAATATAAAAGTATAATTTAATAAAAATCGCAACTATCAGCTATATTAAAATCATTAGAAAAAGAAAAATAGGATTTATAAAATACATAATATCTTGTAACACTTATTCTTCCACTATAATAGAATATTTTTTTGTTGGCATGAATTATAAATTTGTTTTCTTTTAAAAAAGAGCATAAAAAAAGAAACCCCACTATCATGGGGTTTCTAGCAATATCAACGTCTTGGATTAGTTGATTATTAAGGTACAAACGGAGAGTGAGGGATTCGAACCCTCGAGACGCTTGTGGCGCCTACACACTTTCCAGGCGTGCTCCTTCGGCCAACTCGGACAACTCTCCACAAACAAAAAAATCAGAAGCGATATTTCACCTCTGATTATATGACCCCTACGGGATTCGAACCCGTGTTACCGCCGTGAAAGGGCGGTGTCTTAACCGCTTGACCAAGGGGCCTTATGGCTCCACAGGTAGGACTCGAACCTACGACCGATCGGTTAACAGCCGATAGCTCTACCACTGAGCTACTGTGGAATAATAATGGAGCGGGTGATCGGAATCGAACCGACAACATCAGCTTGGAAGGCTGAGGTTTTACCACTAAACTACACCCGCTTAAGTAAATAATATATATATGGGGCGACTGATGGGAATCGAACCCACGAATGTCGGAACCACAATCCGATGCGTTAACCACTTCGCCACAATCGCCATACTTGTTTAAAAAAGTATGGCTCAGGACGGAATCGAACCGCCGACACAAGGATTTTCAGTCCTTTGCTCTACCGACTGAGCTACTGAGCCAAAATATAAATGGCGGTCCCGACGGGAATCGAACCCGCGATCTCCTGCGTGACAGGCAGGCATGTTAACCGCTACACCACGGGACCATCATTAAAAAGTATTGCGGGAGGCGGATTTGAACCACCGACCTTCGGGTTATGAGCCCGACGAGCTACCGAACTGCTCCATCCCGCGCTAATAATAAGTAATTTGGCTACCTTATTAATATAACACATTCATTAATATTATGTCAATAAAATTTTAATAATTTTTTATTGAAAATGGTGACCCCTACGGGATTCGAACCCGTGTTACCGCCGTGAAAGGGCGGTGTCTTAACCGCTTGACCAAGGGGCCTCTAATTGAGAACTACTTAAGTATATATAGAAATATAAAGAACGTCAATGCTATTTCTTTACTTTTCTTAATAAAAAATTTGAACTTTTAACATCTATGTGACAATTGTCACTAAAGGGAGAAATAATCATTCAAAACACCCTCTTTTTTATCTTTAGAAGTCTTATTTATTCATGATTTTAATAGAAAAAAGTATCTATTTTACAGTATTTAACCGGAATATTTATATTGAATGTCACAATCTAGAATTTCATTAACACTATTCTTCTTATATATGTAAGAAAAAAGCCATCTAACTTCTTTTTAATAAGAAGCTAGATGGCTTTTTTTATAACTCACGATTCCAAAATATAATTCAGTAATACATTACTTCCTTTAACGATTTGTTCTTTGCTACTATATTCGTCTGGATGATGGCTTATTCCGTTTTTACTTGGTATAAAGATCATAGAAGCTGGCATTATTGTACTGACTGAATTTGCATCGTGATTAGCACCGCTTGCCATTTTCTTTGATGTATACCCTAATTTTTTTGTTACTTCGCTTAGTTTTGTTATATTTTGCTCATCAAGTTTTGTTGTTTGCTTCTTTACAACTCTTTCATTTTTTGAGGCTATTGTATTTAATAACGTCTCTTCGTATTGATTGAGTTTATCTTCTGCATCACTTCTTATTTCAACTAACATTTCTACCTTGTTAGGTATCACATTCGCTTGATTTGGATACATATTAAGTTTTCCAACAGTTAATACAGATTGATCATCTAGTGTTCCTGAGAATTCAAATATCTTTTGAAGTTCTGTTGTTGCAAGTTTTAATGCGTCTTCTCTTAAATGCATAGGTGTTGTCCCTGAGTGACCGCTTCTTCCTTCAACTTCAATTCTATACCTTCTTAATCCTGCTATACTAGTTACAATGCCAATATCTAAATTTTCATTTTCTAAGACTTGGCCTTGTTCAATATGTAATTCTATATAGCTTTGAAAGTTTTGTTGATTTCGAGAATTTAGTATGGCTTCTTTACTTAAACCTACTTTTTCTAAATCATCGTTCTTTTCATCAAATATACCGGCAAAAACTCTACTTCCAAATGTTCCACCAAGTATATTCGCCTCTTCTCCTCTAAAAGCTACAAGCATTATTGGATGGTTAAGTTTAATATTATTTTCTTTTAATGTTAATAAAACTTCTAATCCACTTAAGACACCTAATGCTCCATCATATAGCCCACCATTTTGTACTGTGTCTAGATGAGATCCTATTAAAATCGGATTATCGCCTTCTCCATACTGACCAAACACATTACCTACTTCATCAGTATATGAATATAAATTGTTTTCTTTTAATATTTTTTCAAACCAAGATAAAGATTGTTCTTCTGTAGAGCTAAAAACACGACGTGTATATCCTATTTCAGGTGTATCGTTAAATTGTTTTATTTCATCAAATAAACTTTCTAACCTTTTATCATTTATTTCCAAATCATTTCACTCCTTTAAGCCCAGAAATGAATTTGCCAATATTTTTATTTAAAACTTCATGATTATGATATACCGTTTGACCTCTTACGATTGTATCTACTATTTGTGCATTTATCGTACTACCGTTAAATACTGATTGATTAGAAATAGATTCATAGTAATCTTTATCTAATTCCCAAGATTTATTTGGATTAATAATAGTAAAATCTGCATCTAATCCTTCTTGAATACTTCCTTTATTAATTAAATTATATCTGTCAGCAATATTAGTTGAAAATAAATTAGAGAACTGTTGTTCAGTCATTCCATTTTGTAATACAAGAAAATCAAACATTATAGGAATCATAATGTCTAATCCAGTAAGACCAGATGGTGCATTAAATATATTACTTTCAGATTCGTCTTTAACCCATGGTGCATGATCAGATGTTATGAAATCTATTTGACCACTTTGTAATTGTTTATTTAATTGACTCACTTCATATGGTGTACGCAATGCCGGATTACATTTTGCTAATACACCATATTTTTCTAATGTATCAGTATCTAATGTAAGATATTGGTAACATGTTTCATATGTTACATTTATATCGAATTCACTTTTCATTTGTTCTATTAATTCTACCGTATGCGGGTGACTAATATGAACAAGATGTAATTTGGCATTACTCCATTTTGCTAATTCTAATAATGTAGCTACTGCTGATGATTCTGATTCTGGTGGTCTGCTAAGGTTATGATAGATGGCATCTGTTTTATCTTCAGAATTAAACTTATTTACCAGATAATTAATAATATCTTCATTCTCAGCATGAAAAGCTACTAAGATATCATTTTCTGAAGTTACTTTCATAATATCTATTATCTGGTGGTCTGGTATTCTAGGGAATCTCTTTGGATCAGTTTCAAAAGTAGATAATTTAAATGCAATTGCACCTGCATCTATCATATTCTGAACATCATCTACGCCTTTATCTTTAGCTACTGTAGCCCACAATGCGACATCAACAATAGCGTTTTGATTAACATCTTCAATTTTATTTTTAAATTTTTCAACTGTATCAATTGGTTCTGGTCTATCATAAGGCATATCAATTATAGTTGTTATGCCACCTTGAGCTGCAGCTCTTGTAGCTCTATTCATACCTTCATCTGGATTAGAATAACAATGAACATGAGAATCTATAAATCCAGGGAATATAATTTCATCTTTATATTCAATAATTTCATCTGCATGTAATGATCCATATTCAGCTATTTTTACGATTTTACCATTTTTAATAGCAATATCACCTTGTTGAACACCGTCTTGTACATAGCTTCCTCTAATAACTAAATCAAATGTCATTTTCTATTACCCCCGTTTTCTCTTTAGTTAGATAACTAACTGCAAATAAACAAATTATCGATAAACAAATTCCATAAAATACATAAGGTAATGTTGTTCCGATTGAGTGAGCTACCGCAGAACCAACTATCCCACCGATAATTGAACTGATACCTCCATAAGTATTTATCCACTTTGTATCTTTAAAAATAAATCCAAAAATAACAGGAACTATTAACGCTGAAACTGAATAAGCAAATGATGCAACTATCCACCCCAATGCTTGTGGAACTAAAATAGATAAACTAACAGCAATAATTAATACACTTACTGCAATTATTCTAGAAACCTTAACTTGTTGGCTTCTTGTTGTATTTGGATTTACATAATTCACATAAATATCTTTTGTCAATGTAACAACGACAGACTGAATCGCACTAGACAGTGTTGACATAATTGTAGCAACTATAAAAGTTGAAAATACTACAGTGAACCAAGCAGGAGTTTGAGTTAGGAACCAACCAGTTGCATCTTCAGGATTAGACATTCCTGGATTCAAGTGGCTAATTGTAATTCCCATAACTGAAGACCATACTGTTGCTAAAGCAAATAGTACTGCGGTTGCAATAATAGAAATTTTTGCATTTTTAGCATTATCTGCTGCGTAAATTCTTTGGAAAATTTGTTGATTGGTTAGGTTACCTGGCATTACACCAAATATCCAGAATATAATCATCGTTCCACCAATACCAAATAATCCTTTAGGTAACTCAGTGTACTTAGGTTCATGATTAGAAGTAATCTCTGTCCAACTTCCACCCATTTGTAGTGCAACAATGACTGCTATAATAGCACCTACTATCATAAAGCAACCAAAAATAAAATCAGTCCAAGCAACTGTAGTCATACCAGCCGGTAAAACAAAAGCTAAACTGATTAAAGCAAATATAATAACAACTGTACTAGGTTCAAATCCTGTTATTTCTGAAAATATTTTTCCGAACCCTACAAGTTGAGTTATCATCCAACCAAAAGGAACAATTAAAGTAGCAATAATCACTAATATCATAAACACTTTATTTTTGCCAAAAATAGCACTAAGAGCATCAGGTAAAGATTCAAAATCGCTATTTCTTAGCCACTTAGCCATAAATATATATGGTAAAAATCCTATAGCAGTAAGTAATCCATATGTTAATGAAGCCCATCCATATGTGTAAGCCGTACCAACTAGCCCTACTATTACTGCCCCTCCCATGACAGTGGCAAATTGTGTACCTATTTGAACATATATAGGAAGTGATCTACCTCCAACATTCCAATCATCAATACTTTGATGCCTTTTTCCCATAATAAGAGAAAATACAAACAATCCCGATAACACAACTGCTAATGTAATAACTAAAGCTATTAACATTTAACATGCCCCCTTTGTTATATTTTTATATGTATTTTATGGTATTATGATTAAACAGACAAATCGAAATTCTTACAATGTGAGAAAGGTGATATTATGAATGACATCAAAACAATCATTAAATCGAATGAAATTTTAAGACTTTTTATCAATAAAAATCATCCTTTACACATAAAGGATATAATGCAAGAACTCAATATTCCTCAAAGTACAGTTTATCGAATTATAAAGACTCACATTAGTCAAGGTATTATAGAATCACTTGGCGACGGTTTATACAAGCCTGGTTGGGTAATTCAAGCTTTATATGAACCTGTTTATCCGCGTTATTCAAAATTAACTAAACTAACAAGACCTCTATTAGAAGAAGCAGTAAATCAACTTGGAGAAACAATCATTTTAACAACATTAAGAGGGAATCATGTATTAGTATTAGACACTGTAGAAAGCAATAGAAATTTGAGATTCTCATTTAATAAGAACGAAGTGTTCTTACCATATTATGGCGCATCTTCTAAAGTACTTATTGCTTTTGCTGAAGAGAACTATAGAAATGATTTAATAAATTTAAGCGAAGAAAATAATCATGAGAAACTTAAACAAGATTTAGAAAATATAAAAAAAGATGGATATGCTATTTCATATTCTGAAGTTGATGTTGGGGCAATCGGTATTGGTGTACCTATAATGATCAAAAAGAATTTAATTGGAGGACTCTCCGTTGCCGCCCCTGAATTTAGAATAGACGATAAGAAAAAGAAAGAAATTATAAGCTATTTAAAAGACATGGCAAATGAAATATCATTTTTAATGCAAAATGATTAATTTTGAAATAGCTATGTTGCTTATTTGGCCTGTCTTGCAACTTACAACAGCTCTATGTTGCTTGTTTACTCAGTCTTGCAATTTACAGCGGCTCTATGTTGCTTGTTTACTCAGTCTTGCAACATACGGAGCTCCTATTTATCTTGTTTCACCAGTCTTGATAAATACAAAGCGCCTATTTATCTTGTTTCACCAGTCTTGATAAATACAAAGCGCCTATTTATCTTGTTTGTCCAGTCTTGATAAATACACTCCTCTTATTTATCTTGTTTCGCCAGTCTTGATAAATACACTCCTCTTATTTATCTTGTTTCGCCAGTCTTGATAAATACAGTCCTCTTATTTACCTTGTTTGGCCTGTCTTGCAATATTCAGCCTCTCAACATTGCTTGTCATCCTCCACTTGCAATATTCAGTCCTCCAACATTGCTTGTCATCCTCCACTAGCAACATTCAGCCTCTCAACATTGCTTGTCACCCTCCACTTGCAATATTCAGCCTCCCAACATTGCTTGTCATCCTCCACTTGCAACATTCAGCTTCTCAACATTGCTTGTCACCCTCCACTTGCAATATTCAGCCTCTCAACATTGCTTGTCACACCCCTCTAGCAACATTCAGCCTCCCAATATTGCTTGTCACGCTCCACTTGCAATATTCAGTCCTCCAACATTGCTTGTCATCCTCCACTTGCAATATTCACCTTACCCCTCCAACAAAAAAACAGAAATTCTAATGTTAAATTAGAATTTCTGTCCCGCTTCCACACTTTTCCATACGCTTCCACACACTTCCGCGCACTATCTACTTACTACTATCTACAATCTACTTCAAATACTCTATCATCTTGTCACTTGCGTTCTTAGCCATTTGTACGCAGTCTGGTAATCCGACTGCATCAAATGAAGCGCCTGTTATGATAAGGTTATGATAATTTTGATCGATATGTTCTTGTATATCTCGAATACGATCGATATGACCGACTTCATATTGAGGCATGCTGTGTGGTAATTTCGTTACGATAAAGAATTCTGGTTCTCCTTTGATCGTCATGATTTTATTCAAATCGTTTAGTGCGACTTGTTTCAATTGTTCTTCATCTTTATGATGAATAATATTTGAGCCTGGTTTACCTACATACGCTCTTAATAAGACTTTTCCTTCTGGTGTTGTATGTGGCCATTTTTTGTTTGTCCAAGTACATGCTGTGATGGCTGTATCACTTGTTCTTGCAATTACAAATCCAGTTCCATCTTTATCGTTAACGACTTGGTCTTTATCAAATGCCATAACGACTGTTGCAACACTTGTTGAAGGCATATAGTTAAAGTAATCCAATTTAAGGTCATCTTCAAACCATTTAACGAAATGTTGATGTGGTATTGTAACGATTACACCATCATATTCATGCTCTTCATTATTTATCGTCAAAATTGTTTTGTTATCTTTTTCTACTAAATTTTGAACTGGAGCGTTTAAATGTATTTGAACGCCTTTATCTTCAAGACTATCACGTAAAGTTTGAATGAATGATTCAAGACCATGTCTAAATTGTTTAAATTGACCTTTTGGTTTGACTGTTACTTTTTTATCCGCATTATTTTTAGCTTTTTGAGCTATCATACCTTTTATTAAGCCGCCCTCTTTTTCTTCTTGTTCTTTAAAATGAGGAAATGTTGTTTTTAAGCTTAATTTATCGATATTTGCACCATAAATACCTGCCATTAAAGGTTCGATTAAGTTTTCTAATACTTCATCACCTAGTCTTTGTCTAAAGAAATGACCGATTGATATATCTGTATGCATCGGTTTAACAGGTAAGAAATAATCTAATCCTGCTCTTAATTTAGCTGCTGGCGAAATCAATTGTGTCTTAAGAAATGGTTTAATTTCTGTCGGTATACCCATTATCGAACCGCCTGGTATTGGATATAACTTATTATGGCTGTAAATATATGATTGCCCTGTTTTATTTGTTACTAAATCATCAGCAATCCCAATTTCTTCAGCTAATTCTGTCATAATTGTCTTTCTACCTAAGTAAGATTCTGGCCCTAGTTCAATTGTATAACCATCTTTACAATAAGTTTTGATTTTGCCGCCTACTCTGTCTGATTGTTCATATACATCAATTTCTGCATCTGGATAATCTCTTCTTAAATAATGGGCAGCAGATAACCCAGTTATCCCTGCCCCTATTATTGCAATTCGTTTTGACATACTTAACACTTCTTTCTTATTCGAATATCGAATTAGAATTTTTTCTTAATTGCTGATACCATTGCTTCTATAAATTTAGGATCAATATTTGGCATTGGTGGTCTGTGATATTTCACGCCTAATTCATCACAAACAACTTTACATTCATAGTCGTTATCATATAATACTTCTAAATGTTCACATACAAATCCTACTGGTGTATATATAAAGTGTTTATAGCCATGTTCATTATATAAGTCTCTCGTTAAATCTTGAACATCTGGTCCTAACCAAGGTTCTCCAGTTTGACCTTCTGATTGCCAACCTACTGATACATGTTTAATGTTAGATTCTTCACTTAAAATTTTAGCAGTTTCTTCTAATTGATCAGGATATGGGTCGTTTGCTTTTTTAATTTTTTCAGGCAAACTATGCGCAGAAACGATTAATACTGTTTCATCATGACTTTCTTCTGGAATCGTTTGTAATGTTTCGTCAATCATGTTTGTCCAGTATGAAATAAATGCTGGTTCATTGTAAAATTGCTCAACGTGATGCATTGAAATGCCGTATTTATCTGCTTCTTCTTGAGCACGTTTATTATAACTTCCCACTGAGAAATTAGAATAATGAGGTGCTAATACAATCGTAACCGCTTCTTCAATACCATCATTATGCATTTGTTCTACTGCATCTTCAATAAATGGATGAATATGTTTTAAACCAATGTACAATTTAAATTCAACATCTTCATAAGCTTCATTTAATGCGCCAAGTAAACTTTCTGCTTGTTTCTCTGTTGTACCTGCTAATGGTGAAATACCACCAATCGCTTTATAACGTCCTTTTAAGTCTTCAATTTGTTCATCAGATGGCTTACGACCATGTCTAATGTGTGTATAATAAGGTACAATGTCACTTTCTTTGTAAGGTGTACCATATGCCATAACTAAAAGTCCCACTTTTTTATTCATCTTCTATACTCCCTTTAATAAAATTAAGCTGTTTAATAACCTATCTTTGTTGTGATTTATATTTTGCTGAATAATCATGCACAAACTGAGCAACTCTTCTTAATGTATCAGGTTGCACTTCTGGAAAGACACCATGTCCAAGATTAAAGATATAATTATGGTCTACTAATCCTTGATCCAATATTTGAACGAGTCTTTGTTCAATAACTTCCCATGGTGCTGGTAAAATAGCTGGATCTAAGTTTCCTTGTAACGTCTTAGTAATACCTTTTTCCCTTGCTTCTTTGATTTGTAAGCGCCAATCTAGCCCGATTACATCAACCGGTAATTGATTCCATTCTTCTATTAAATGGCTAGCTCCAACACCAAATGTTGTAACAGGTACGTTTTTTTCTTTAATTGCTGCAAAAATTTTATTCATAGATGGTCTAATGAAATAATGATAATCTTCAGCATTTAACGCACCTACCCATGAATCGAATACTTGAATCATCTTACATCCAGCATCAATTTGAGCATGTGTATAGCGAATTGCCATATCAGCTAATGTATCCATTAATTTAAACCAAGCTTCTGGCTGTTTATACATAAACGCTTTAGTCTTATTATAATTTTTAGATGGTCCACCTTCAATCATATAGCTCGCTAGCGTGAACGGTGCGCCAGTAAATCCTATTAATGGTACGTTTAGCTGTTCTTCAGTTAAAAGTTTAATCGTATCTAAGACATATTTCACGTCTTCCTCAGGATTTATTTGACCTAATCGATTAATATCAGAAATGTCTTTAATAGGGTTATGTATAACAGGACCTATTCCAGATTTAATTTCTACATCTACACCAATTCCAGTTAAAGGTGTCATAATATCTTTATATAAAATTGCAGCATCAGTATTATATTGGTCTACTGGTAATTTTGTAACATATGCACAAAGTTCTGGTTGATGTGTAATTTCAAATAATGAATACTTTTCTTTAATTTTTCTATATTCAGGCTGTGATCTACCTGCTTGCCTCATAAACCAAACTGGTGTATGAGTTGTTTTTTCTCCCTTTGCTGCTTTTAAAATTGTATCGTTAAACGGTACACTCATTTATTTCACCTCATTATAATCATTACAATCTATTTTAACATATTCTATTATAAAGACATCTATGTGTACAAAAATTCATAAATTATACAAAAGATTTCATGAATTGGTTGATTTTAGCGCTTACATGTTTATAATCTAATTAAAGAGATATAGGAGGTATATCATTATGAAATGTTATATAACAACAGGTACGTATCATTTTCTGCATAGTATAATGAAGAAACATCCAGATGAAGATATTCATCATTATACGAGACAAGATACGACAGTACTTATTCATGAAACAAATGGTGATACAGTATTTGCACAACCAAGAGAATATCGAATATTAGAATCAAAAGGTGTTTTTATCAATCATGAATTTATAGCAGCAAGCTACATTCCTGTATCTGATGAAATGCAACATCGATTCGAAAATCATTATGTAGATATCGACAGTCAATTTGATAATTTCGAAGGGTTCGAATCATTTAGATTACTTAAACCTCGAAAAGGCGATACTTATATGATATTAGTAGGTTTCGATTCAAATGAATTATATGAAGATTTCACAAAATCATCTTTCTATGCGGAATATTTCTCAAGAGAGGCTACTCGTAAATTCTCTGGTGCTGAACAATATTCAACAGCAAATTATACAAAGTATTGGTATAGACCTGAAGAAGATGAAGAAACAGAAAACGAAGAAGCATAATTATAAAATAAAAAAGAAGAAATGATTCTCACTGAGTCATTTCTTCTTTTTTATTGTTATTAATCTCTAAGTAGCTCTTGATGTTTTTTAATTTTCTTAATGGAAGAATCTATTGTTAACCAACCAACAATGAAGAATAATATAACGAAATAAATCGCTGTAACAAATTTCAAGATATATATGATTGACAAAATAATACCTAAGACAATCATGATATTAATTAAAAATTGATGATAGCCTTTAACAACTTGTCCTTCACTAACCGGCCATACTTGTGGCCACAATCCGTATGCCTGTTGTTTATAAAATTGAGATAATTGTAATATCAACAAGTACATGATTAAAGCACCTAATATGGCTGATATAACTGGCTGATCAATCCACCAAATTAATACAAGTCCGATAATCAATAATCTTAATACGATAAAGAATGCATCTTTCCCTCTTGCAAAACTTCTTACAAATAAGAATTTATACATATAATTTTGATTAAATTTCTTAGGACTCGGAACTTTTAAGAAGACATCTAAATATCTTCTGCGAACTGTTCGTTCATTTAATACTTTTACATCTGTAAACATATTAACGAATTTATAATAATTCATCTTATGATTATGTTCGATGGCGATTAATGTTTCCCACTGATAAAAAGTACCTCTATTGATATTTTCTAATAAAATAATTAAAGCAATCAATACGACAATAGATAATAGACCTGATAAAGCCCCTACTTTTAAAGTTGTGTAATATCCACTCGCATATACGATAAAGAGTAATACATTGATTCCCCATATTTCTAAACCATATTTTAACCAGAACCATTTCATCATCAGTCCTAGAATTGGAAAGATGAAACTCAAAATCATTACCGTGATATATAAATAAAATTTACCACCCATTAATTGATAGAATAATGGTAAGCCGATCACTAATATTACGACTGGTAAATATAGTCGATTAAAATAACTATATGTTAGAGCTTTACTAATATAGAGTGTTAAGTGTTTCTCAAATGGTAATAAATATAATTTATCCGCTTCTCTAAAGAAAGTCCTCATCGGAAATATCGAACAAATAGATAATATAACCGAAAAGATTAAACGATAGTTAATATTTTGTGGAATGTCCTTTAACCAATTACTATATCCTAACGCAAATGCGCCAATCATAATGGTTATAAATATTAAGAAATGACCATTAAAGATGAATTTATTGTAATTCATTTTCTCTAATACTTCTTCTCTTTGTCTAACCTTATATAAAGTATTTACATCATTCATACGCTTCACCTTGTGTTAAATGTATATAAATATCATCTAGTGTTGCATTAGTAAGTCCAGTTTTTTCTCTCAGTTCTTCTAAATTGCCCATCGCTACTAAACGACCTTGATGTAATATAATAAATCGGTCGCAATACCTTTCAGCAGTTGCAAGTATATGTGTAGACATTAATACTGAAGAACCTTGATTACGTCTTTCTACTATTAAATCTAACATTGTTTGTATACCTAATGGATCTAACCCTAAGAATGGTTCGTCTATGATATATTGCGTCGGTTCAACTAAGAATGCACAAACAATCATAACTTTTTGTTTCATACCTTTTGAAAAATGTATCGGAAAGACTTTTAATTCATTTTCAAGTCTTAGTCTTTTCAATAACGGCATTGCTTTTTCAAGTGCTGTATCTTTATCAATACCATATGCCATTGCAGTCATGTAAATATGTTCTTCTAAAGTTAATTCATCATATAAAACTGGACTTTCTGGTATATATGTAAGATTTCTTCTATAAGATTCTATATCTGCTTTAATATCTATATTATTAATGGACATCTCACCTTGTTGTGGTGTTAATAAGCCAAGTATATGTTTAATTGTTGTACTTTTCCCTGCACCATTTAATCCAATAAGTCCTACGACTTCACTTGGTTTACATTCAAATGAGATATCATGGATAACAGCTTTTTTACCGTATCCACCTGTTAAATTATTCACTTTAATTGTCACGTGAACACACCTCCAAAATATATTGTAGCATGTTCTCAATGTTACATTCATTAAATATTATCTTTATCAGTGAGATGATATTACGAGCATGATATAATAAGACTAATATTTACATAGGAGATGATAGTATGTCAGAAACAATATTCAGCAAAATTATCGACGGTGAAATCCCATCATTCAAAGTTTACGAAAATGATTATGTATATGCATTCTTAGATATTTCTCAAGTAAGTAAAGGACACACATTACTTATTCCAAAGAAAGCTTCACCAAATATTTATGAAACAGACCCAGAAACAATGAAACATATAGCTGAAGCTTTACCAATCGTTGCGAATGCCATCAAGAAAGCATTCAATCCTGATGGTTTAAATATTATTCAAAATAATGGTGAGTATGCTTCACAATCTGTATTCCATATCCACTTCCACTTAATCCCTAGATATAAAGAAGATATTGATGGCTTCGGTTATATTTGGAATACAAATGAAGAACAATTAGATGATGAGAAAAAAGCAGAAATCGCACAAACAATTCAACAGCATTTTTAATACACTGCATGTTTATAAAAATTCAGGGTATATATTTAAGTAAGAGAAATCAAGGAGGATAATTATGAAATTTTCAAGACTCGCAATTGGCGTTGGTGTAGGATTTGTTACAGGTTTTACAACAGCCATTTTAAATACAGACCGTTCTGGCGATGCTTTAAAGACTGATTTAAAATCAACTGCTGACGGATCTAAAATTCAATTAAGTGAAATTAAAGACAATGCTATTGAAATAAAAGATTATGTATTAAAGACGAAAGACGAAAGCCAAATCGCCATTCAATCATTAAGTGAAGAAATTAAAACGATGATTAATGAATTTAAAGCTGATATTAACCCTAATATTGAACAAATACAGAAAAATATTGAAAATATTAGCAATCGCGGCAATGAAATTCAAAAAGAAATTCAAAATACTAAGCTTCCATTTCTAAAAAAATAGAAAACGTGTTAAAATTATTATATTATTAAAGTGTTATAACTAAGCATGATACATTAGTATCATGCTTTTATTATACAATCAAAGGGGGATTTAACTATGTCGAATGAATTGGACATGATTGAAAAAATGCTATTTACTCATAAGGTTTCACAGTTATCTAAAGCTTTATGGAAGACAATCGAGAAAGATTGGCAGCAATGGATTAAGCCTTTCGACTTAAATATTAATGAACATCATATTTTAATTATTATTAGAAGCTTAAATGAAGCTACAATATCTGAAGTGAGTAAATATGGAGTTATGCATGTATCTACTGTTTTCAATTTCGCTAAAAATCTAGAAAAACGTGGCTATTTAAC
This sequence comes from Mammaliicoccus sp. Q-M61, assembly GCF_022386055.1. Classification (NCBI taxonomy): domain Bacteria; kingdom Bacillati; phylum Bacillota; class Bacilli; order Caryophanales; family Staphylococcaceae; genus Mammaliicoccus; species Mammaliicoccus sp. Q-M61. The sequence continues at coordinate 45,409 of NZ_JAJNJL010000012.1, read as the reverse complement.
AATGCCTAAAAGTCAACACGATAAGCGTACGACTTATTTAGAATTAACGGATAAAGGTCTTGCAGTGTTAAGAAAGACATATTTAAACTATTCAAATGATACGAACAGATTATATGAAATTGCTGCAGATTATGAGAAAGTCATGTACAATATGCCAGAATTTACAGATGTGAAATATATCGTTGGTCAAATCTATGGTAGCGACTTTATTCATCACATTGAACAAAACCATGAGCAATTAAGAAAATATCTACTTGACGAACAGTCTGAGGATGATGCATAATATCAAGATAAATCATATCTTAGAAGGTGACATTAATCATGTTTTTGTGTTCTAAATCAATTAATATACAGTCTCGTTATGGATTGCAGAGAATTGTATTAATTAGTGCTTTAGTTTCATTCTTAACATTTATCGTCACTTACGAAATATTCAATTATATACAAACAGAACCTTTAAAGGACGATAAGTTTATACTATTCTTATTCGTCCTTTGCTTAATTTATCCAATTCATAAATTGTTGCATTTGATTGTATTAATGTATTATCGTAAGTCATTTAAAATGAACAAAACGACTAAAGCTAAACGTGCTTTACCTTTATATAATATTAGAGTAGATCAACCAGTTAATAAGATTGTATTTTGTTTTGCACTTATTTGCCCGCTCGTTACGATAACTACCCTATCCATTGCACTCGTAAATATAATTCCACAATATGGGCATTACATTCTATTTATAATGTCTATCAATATTGGCATATCGATTATCGATTTACTTTATTTGAAGATTATTTTATTTACAAAAAAAGGTACTTATATTGAAGAAAGAAAAAATGGTATCGAATTGTTAACAAAACGTTCACTGGATGCCGAACATTTATAGGTTATTTTTTGTAATTAAAATAGCAAATATGCTATATTTATCATTGTATTCTTACAAAAGGAGTTCTATTTATGAAATCAATTAAAAAAATAGTGTTACCTGTAACACTTTCAGCATCAGTATTAACTTTAGGCGCTTGTGGTAATGGTTCAGATAATTCTGGAGAAACTTTAGTAGAAACTAAAGCCGGAAACGTAACTTCACAAGACGTACTAGACAAAATGGGTAGTAACGAAGTCGCACAAAATGCATTTCAAATTGTACTTAACAAAGTCTTAAAAGATAAATACGAAGACAAAGTTGATACGAAGAAATTAGACGAACAAGTTGATAAACAAATCGAGCAATACGGTGGTAAGAAGAAATTTGAAGAAGCACTTCAACAAGAAAAACCAGGTGCAACTATAAAAGACTTTAAAGAATCTCAAAAAACTTCTAAATATCAAGAAGAATTTATCAACGATGCCGTAAAAGTTTCTGACAAAGAAATCGATGAAAATACTAAAAAGGCTTCACATATCTTAATCAAAGTTAAATCAGATGATTCTGATGAAGGTTTAAGTGATAAAGCAGCTAAGAAAAAAGCTGAAAAATTACTAGCTCAAATTAAGAAAAACCCAGACGACTTTGAAAAAATCGCTAAGAAAGAATCTCAAGATGAAGGTACTAAATCTAAAGGCGGCGCTCTAGGATTTGTATTGAAAGGTCAAATGGATGAATCATTTGAAAAAGCATTATTCAAACTTAAAAAAGATGACGAAATTTCAGATGTTGTTAAATCTCAATATGGTTACCATATTATAAAAGCAGATAAAGGCGAACCATCTAAGAAAGAAAAAGCTAGCCTTAAAGAACAATATCGTCAACTAAAAATCCAAAAAGAACCTAAGATCATCATCAATGCTTACAAAAAATTATTAGACGAATACAAAGTTGACTACAAAGATAAAGATATTAAAAAAGCAATCGAAGATAATATCTTAAACGAAAAAGCATTACAACAACAACAAATGCAAGCAGCACAACAATCATCAGCAAGCTAAAATTAAAAAGCTATGAAGAAACGTTAAACGTTACTTCATAGCTTTTTTGATTAATCTAAAGTTTCAGGTTTATAAAATTGTCTATTTTCTAAAGCAAAGATGCGCTCTGTAAATTGACCTTTATCTACTTTTTTAAGATGTTTTTCAAACATCATCATTCTTGCATCAATATTATCAATAAAATGAAGAATTTCTGCTTCTTTAACCATAGGTAATTTTGGTGAACCATATTCTAATTTACCGTGGTGACTTAAAACTAAATGTCTCAATAAGAGGACTTCTTCCCCTTCTATATTGTGCTCTTTTGCAACTTGTGCAATTTCATCACTAACGATTGAAATATGACCTAATAAGTTCCCTTCAACTGTGTATGATGTTGCGACAGGTCCTGATAACTCTTTTACTTTACCTAAGTCATGTAAGATAATACCACTATATAATAAGCTTCTATTTAATATTGGATAAATATCACACAATGCCTTCGCTTGTCTTAACATTGTTACAACATGATAGCTTAAGCCAGAAACAAAATTATGATGATGTGAACTAGCTGCTGGGAATGTAAAATACTCTTTTTGATATTTTTTAAGTAATATACGTGTAATTCTTTGTAATTTAGCATTTTCAATATCTAGTATATACGTCATAATTTCTTCTGACATATCATCTATTGATAATGGCGCCGCTTCTAGGAAGTTTTCCAATTTCACATTATCTTCATCTACAGCCACTCTAAATTGATTTACTTTCATTTGTTTTCTTCCCCGATAATCAATAACGTCACCTTTCACACGAATAATCGTTTCAGGTACGAGTAGTTGAATATCTTCATTTGTTACCGTCCATACTTTTGCTTCTATATCACCACTTTTATCTTTAAGATAAAGTGTCATATATGGTTTACCTTGAGCTGTAACACCTTGAGTTGCTCGATGAATCAAAAAGTAATGATCTACTGAGTCTCCTGGTTTCAATGTCTCTATAGTTCTCATTTGCTCTTAGCTCCTTCTATTTTTGTCAGCGTAATAGTTTGTTTCTGAGGTACATTTTGATCTTTATTACAAGTGAAATAAAGTATTTGAATATCATCTTTCATACTCATTAAATATTTAATCATAATTTCTTTACGATGTTTATCAAAATGCACAAATGCATCATCAACGATAATTGGGAATGGATAATATTTTTGTAATGATTTAATTAAACTAAATCTTAACGCGATATATAATAATTCTTTCGTTGATTGACTTAATTCAGTAGGATGGAATATTTGTCCATTTTCATGTCTCACTTGAACATTTTGTTCTTCATAAATAACTTGATTATATCTACCTTCTGTTAATGTTTTTAAGATATCTGTAGCATCTTTTACAACATAAGGTAGTCGCTTATCTTTAATTTGTTTAATATGTGCCTCGACTAAGTTTTGTAAATAACTCAATGCAGCCCAATCATTTGCAGTTTCATTCACTTTATCTTTAAGCAAATGGTATTCATGTCTTAAAGCTGAAAGTGTTTCATCCGTTTCCATATGATTGATTTGAGCATTTAAATCACTTAATTCAGCTTGAACATTTAAATATCGATCATTATATTCATCAACTTGACCTTCTAACTGAGTACGTTCATTTTCTAGGTCTGTTTTTGTCATATAACTTAGTTGTGTATTTTTATCGTAATCGTAATTTTGATTGTTCAATAAATCTGTTAAATAATTAAATCGTTTTAAATCCTCATGATAAGACACATAAGCTTTATGATGACGATAATACGCTTCTTCATTATCTACACTAATAAAGTCGAATAATGATTGAATCACATTGTTATTTTCTTCTAAACGCGCGTTTAAAGCATTTATTTCATTGGTTAATAATGCTTGTTGGTCGTTATTGCGTGATTGAATATTAAATTCTTTTTGATGTTCATCTAAAGCTTGTTTGACATCATGAAATAGTGAAATCTCTTGATAATGTAGTCCAGCATGACTCACAATGCTATCCGCTTCTCTATAAAATGCTTCTAAAGCTGCTTGTTTCTCATCTCTTATTTTAGTAATGCGTGTAATTTCTAATCTATTTTGTTTAATTTTTCTAATTGTCGACAATGCATCATTTAATAATTGTGATGATATTTGATTAGATACATGTAAACTTACTTTAGTTTCTTTAAGTGCTCTTTCTTTAGTCTCAATAATTTCTTCTACTTGCTCAAGTTCTTTATTCAATTCACTTTGCTTAGTAGATAAGATCTCTTGAGACTGATAATAACTTTCTAATTCTTGTCTAATTTTCGTTTGTTCATCAAGATTAAAGTCTAAATCATAAAATTGCTTTAAGTGTTGAACTTTTTCTTCTAATTCATCTATTTCTTTAGAAAATGCTTGATCATGATTTAACTCTTTAGATTTAATCATAAAGGCTAATCCAACTAATACGACACCTACAACAGCAAATATAGCACTAAATACAATTTGCGATGCAATAAACGCATAAATGGCAATTGCAATTAATAATATGCCACCAATGCCAGAAGCAAGTCTATATTGCTTACTTCTCTTTTCGCTTTCTTCTTTTTGCTTATTAAAGCTTTCTTCCATTTTTTTGTATAGTGATTTCTTTTCGCCGAGCTCTAGCGCTTTTTGATTATATACTTTCTTTTGTTCATAGTTTTCATCGGATACGAGATCATTATGCAATTTATCAACATTATTAGTATAACGCTCTTGTTCAATTGATAATTGGTTGAGCGAACGTTTAATTTGTTCTCGTTCTGCAACGTTTTCTTCTCTTATGCGATTAACTTCAGCTATATGTGTCTTCATCGCGTCAGACGTATCAACATCTAAAAATTCTTCATTCCAGCCGATATCTTGTCTAAGTAATTCATTATCACGTTCAGCATTATCGATTTGCTGGTTTAATTGTTTTAATTCTTGATGTTTCTCTTTAATATCTGATTCTCTTTGTCTAATACTATTGAGCGCTTTTTCATCTCGTTCAGACATAACTTTAACATTTTCTAAAGTATGTACGACTTGTCCAAGCTTTTCATTTCTTAACGTTAAATCACGTTTTATACTTTCATTTGAACGTACAGCTGATTCATAGCGCTCTATCCCTTGTTCAGGGAATTCATATGGTTCTATATTTAAATTACTTTCTAACTTCTTCCATTCAACCACTTCGTTATGTAGTGAAATTTCTTTTTCTTTACTTGTTAACCTATCAGTAAGTTTGCCGAGATTCTCTTTTAATTGATTTAATCTACGAGATGTTTTATCGCGTTCATCTTGAAGTCTTTCATATTCTGAAAGTTTCTTTTCTTCGTTTTTAATCTTAATTTCTAAATCATTCAACTGTTCTAATTGAACATTTAGAACTGGATTTTTACCATTCTTCTTATATAATGCATCTTTCTCAACTTGCATTAAATCGCTCATACCTGTGAACTCAGTTGAACCGAGTGCACCTGCTTGAAGTAAATACATTTGAAGTTGGTCTTCAGTTAAGTTCTTATGGATATCTTGTAATCCTAATACATTAAAAGAGAAAATACCTTGATAAGTTCGTTTATTAATGAAATTTAACTTTTGTTTCAGCCATTCTTCATCTTTAACTTTACCATTAGACAGATATACTTTAACGTCACCTGTTACGCGACCTTTAACTCTTTCTACTTCAACAATTTGACCATCGAAGTCTAACACTAACTTACCGCCGTATTGGTTCCCTAGTCTTGGTTCCAATCTTGGTTCATTTTCTTTTTTAGTTGGAAAGCCAAATAATATAGAATGAATAAACGCTTGTATCGTTGATTTCCCTGCTTCATTCTCACCATATATTTGCATAAAACTTTGATCAAATTTTATTTTTCTAGACATGAGTTGGCCATAGCCATAAATTTCTAAATATTTAATTTTCATCGCTTTAACCTCTCATTCTTCTTTTTAAAATTGCTTCCCCACGTTCAATAAGTGCTTGTTTATCAACATCACTAAATGGTTCTAAAAATCGATTTGCTTTTGGATTCATATACAAATCACTGAGTGCTTCTTCAAGAATGTTCTCATCTTGTAAAATATCATCATTGAACTCATTCGCTAAAGCTACTTCAGAATCTTGATCAAAGAATACATTCAACTGTTCAACGAAGATAAAGTTCGTTTGATTCTCTTCATACTCTTGTATCAATTGAATAACTTGGTTAATTTCATCTTGCTTTAAAATTTCATCATGCTTAACATAAACATCTAATTGATAAAAAGCCTTACCTTCAGTTCTCACACTATCTTTGAATTTTTGTATCGCTTCGTATAATGCATGTTTACCTTTAGCTTGTGTTTCAATGACCGCTTTTTCAAACCTAATATATTGAGTTGGTTTGAATGATGCTTGTAATTTTGACTCATCACCTTCAACGAGTAAATAACCCTTTTCACCTTTTTCTTTAAAATGACGGGCTTGTATATTGCCAGGATAATGGACTTGAGATAATTCACTAATCATTGCTCTTTCGTGAATATGCCCCAATGCCCAGTAATGATATAATTTGCTATTTAAATCTTCAATATTGAATTCAGTATATCTTTGCTTCACTCCTGAAGCTTGTGAATATGTACCATGTAATACACCAATATGTATCCCTTTATTACCTGTAGATTCAGGATATTCATCAATTTTATTCTCATAACTTTGATCTTTTTGATAACTAAAACCATGTAAATAAACAACTTGGCCATTTTTCGTAATGAGTTGATATGTAGAAACTTTATCAGAGAAGACTGTTACATTCTCTGGCCAAACTGTGTGGACACCGACTGATAAAGGATCGTGGTTACCATGTATAATATAAACAAAAATTTGTTCATCTTGTAGTCTAAGAAATTGCTCTCTTAAAAACACTTCCGCACGCAAAGTTCTATTATTTTGATCAAATAAATCCCCTGCAATGACGATGAAGTCAACTTGCTCTTTAATTGCGTCATCAACAATTTTTCTAAAACTATTATATGCACTTTGTTTTACATCGCTTAAAATAGAAGGGCTTAAATAATGTCTAGACTTAAATGGACTATCAAGGTGTAAATCCGCACAATGTATAAATTTAATCATATACCTAACCTCTTTCAATATTAGCTCATTTCTTAATTATTATATTCAAGCTCAACCAATAGAATAATCAGATTTATAAAGATTTTTAATGCTTTAATTTTACCATATTCCGCGCGTATACGATACATCGCACATATAAGATTAAACAACAAAAAAGCGACATATGAATTGTTAATACAGGAGATTATAATGGATACGTTATGAACACTTTCTGCCAAACTTGTTTGTAACGGGGTTCTTAATTACAAAACTCGGCCGAAATGTTACTATAGACCGCCATAGTTACAAAACTCAGCCGAAGTGTTACTATAGACTGCCTTAATTACAAATCTCAGCTAAAGTGTTACTTACGCACTCACTATTTGCACTTCTCTCCAAAACTGCTAATAACGCCCCCACTATTTGCACTTCTTACCAAAACTGCTAATAACGCACTCACTATTTGCACTTCTCATCAAAACTGCAAATAACACCTCCACTTATAAACATTCCCCACTCTATATAATCCGTCATAAAAATTCCCACAAAAAAAGCCGACAAAATCGAATGACTTTGTCGACTCATAAAGTTAATTAATTAACCTTGGTTTTCTTCAAGGCTACCGTAGATATCTTCTAATGGTTTCATGATAACACGGTTTAAATCTTGAATTAATTGACTCATTGCTTGTTCAGCTTGCATTAATTCAGCGATTGTTTCGTTTTGTTCAATTTCTTGAGCAGATTTTTGAGCTCTAGCGATATCTACTTCTGAAATTTCTTCGCCTTGCATTTGTTTAGTTTGTAATTCTAATTGAATTTCACGGAATTCATCGAATAATTTTTTTGTTTCTGGGTTTGCATTAACTTTTTCATATTGTTCTTTAATTTTGTTATATTCTTCACTTGCACGTAAAGTTTGTTCTAGTTCATTCGCTTTGTCGTAAATGTTTACTTCTGCCATAATTAATTCGCTCCTATAATAAATAAATGTATTAGAAAATCAATTCCAATAATACTGTATCATAATTCTAGGCCTTATACAAAAATAGCGATTATTCCTTGTAATAATCCAATAATTCCACCTAATACAAAGCCTAATAATGTAATTAATTTTAATTCTTTATTAGAGATTTCTATGACTAATTTTTCTAAATAAGATAATTCAAATCGGTCAATTTGATCTTTAATCAATTCTGCTAATTTCATTCTTTCTAAAATTAAGCTAATATTATCGCCAACTTTACCAATCATGTAGTCAATAAATCTTTCTGTTCCTCTTCCTTCCATATATACAAATAAGTTTGGAACGAGTTCATCTAAAGGTGTATTTAAATATTTATTAACATTAATAGATTCTGTAATCTCAGTTGCGAATAACGTTTTGGCTTTTTCTTTTCTTTCATCTGTTAAAACTTCTTGTAAAGGTTTAGCCATCCATTTGTCGTATTGATTATGCACTTGTAGATCAATCATATTTTTGATTTTTTCTTGTTTAATGACATTTCTGAGTTCTTTTTTAACTCTATATACAATATCTTCCGTTGTCATAAACATTTGAATCATGCCGACCATTCTACCTTTTTGTTCAAAAAATTCTTCAACCATTGAATGAATATCTTGTTCACCTTTTTCAGATACTAAATATTCATCAATTTTTGTTAAAATTTCTGGTGTTACACGATTCAATTGAATGTTTAATTGTTCAAGTATTTCTTCTGGAATGAGTGATTTAATGTCATCATTCTTATGAGAAGCATAATATTGATCAATCTTTTCTTTAATAGTAGATTTAATCGTTTCATTTAATTTCTCTTCTAGTGGATAATCAATTCGATCCACAAAGTTTTGAATCGTATATTTTTTCTCTTTTAAAGTATTAAATTGGACTTTTATCGTATCTTCAAGCACTTTCTTCGTACTTGGGTTCACAAGTTTTTCTTTAAATACTTCAGGTGTTAAGAGATGTTTAGTAACCATCTCACCTACTTTTTCTGATAATTCATTTCTTCTTTTTGGTATTAAGCCTGGCGTGAACGGTAATTTATATCCGAACCATCTAATTTCATGATATGGATGAAATAACATTTTAATTGCGATAAAGTTTGTAAATCCACCTATTAACGCACCAATTACCATCATACTAAATACGGTTATAATTGTTGTCATGGAAATTCTCCTTCTAAAAAAGCTACTTCTTTAGAATAATCCAAGAAGTAGCTTTTAACAAATATTATACAAATTTTAAACAAATAATGATTGCGTTTTACGTAAGAAATAAGTTTCTGCTTCACGTTTTTTCGCAGTACCGAAGATTGGTTGACGTTCTTCGTTTAATACTCTGTAAAGATCTGATTTTTTATTAGATTGTAAAATATAGCCAGATTTAGCATCAAGTGTTACCCAGTAAATATCACTAGTATTGTCATGATTTGGATATGCACAATGATGACGAGATATGATTTGAATAACTTCTAATGGGTCACAACCAAAAGTAGTATTTAAAACATCTGAATCTCTGAATAACGCACAAATTGATACACATGTCGTCCAGTTAGGTAATACTCTCTCTTTTTCAATTTGCACTAAAGTTTTCTTAGATAATCCAACTGTATTCGCCATAGTATCTTGAGTGTATCCAGCCTCAATACGAACCATTTTGAATTTTGTTTGGATTATTGTTGTAAATGTTTGTTTATCCATCTATATCTACCTTTCTTTTTAATATTTATATTAATTGATTTAATATGTTGCAAAAATACACGATTTTTTCAAGCACAAGTAACATCATAATACATTTTTAACCAAATTAAAAGAGGTAAATTGAATTTAATATCAATTTACCCCTTTAATACACTAAATTGTTTATTCTTTTACAAATTTTGACTTTTCTCTTTCAGATAAAATTAGTGCACATGCAGCATCTCCAGTAATATTTACAGAAGTTCTTGTCATATCTAACAATCTATCTATACCTAAAATAATACCTATTGCTGCGGGGTCTAATCCGACTGAAGTCAGTACCATTGCTAACATTACTAGGCCAACACCAGGAACACCTGCAGTACCAATTGAAGCAATAACAGCAACAACGACAACAGTTACCATTTGCATAATTGTTAAATCTACACCTGATACTTGAGCTATAAATATTGTTGCGACACCTTGCATAATAGCTGTTCCATCCATATTTATCGTAGCACCTAATGGTTGAACAAATGAACTAATTTCTTTTCTCACACCCATTTCTTTAGTACATTCCAAAGAGATAGGTAATGTTGCATTTGAACTTGATGAACTAAAGCCAACTGTCATAGCTGGGAAGAACTTTTTGAAGAACCAGAAAGGATTCTTACCTGCTAATAATTTAACAGCCCCACCATAAATCACAAAGAAGTGCACTGCTAACGCTAATAATACAACAAAGAAGTACATACCAAGTTGTTTAATTGCGCCAAATCCTGCGTTTGTAAAAGCTGTTGCAACTAGTCCAAATGTACCAATTGGTGCGAAGTAATTCATAATCATCGTAACGATATACATGAGTATATCATTGGTCTGCTCGAAGACTTTTTTCACCGCTTCAACCTTACTACCAAGTGCAATCATTCCTACACCAATAAAGATTGCAAATGTAATAATTGGTAACATATCTTGTTCCACCATAGATTTCATTGGATTTTGTGGGAACAAATTAATCAATGTTTGATCAAATGTTTGATTTTCTGGTGCAGCTTGATCTGATGATTTAGCTTTTTGTTCAGCACCATATTTTTTAACATCATCACTATTTAATAAATCTGATTGACCAACACCTGGTTTAAATACTAAAGCAAGTAACATTGCGATAGTAATCGCAATTGCCGTAGTACATAAGAAGAATGTAACGGTTTTTAATCCTATACCACCTAGTAATTTTGGATCACCTACGCCAATAACCCCTAATACAATTGAAACAAATACGACTGGTACTACAAGCATGAATATGAGGTTAAGGAATATTTGACCAATTACATTAAATACGTATTGATTTGTACCTTGAACGAAACCCGTTCCGGCAAACATATTAAAAATCGAACCAACTGTTATACCTAGTACTAAAGCGATAACAATTTTTAAAGTTAAGTTTTTCCTGACTTTCATATTAAACTACCCCCTATAAAGTAAGTAAAATCATTTCTCCCATGTAACATATTATACTTTAAGGGCTTTCATTTTGTAAATTTATTTTTGTAATTTTACATAAAAACGAGTAAGTATTGAATATGACAATACTTACTCGTAAAAATATTATATCTGTAATTAAATTAATAATTGGTGTTCCATTGCATAAACGGCAGCTTGTGTTCTGTCTGATACTTTTAATTTATTTAGTATATGACTGACATGTGTTTTGATCGTTTTTTCAGATACAAATAGTGTTTCTGCAATTTCTTTATTGGTTTTACCTTTCACCAATTCTGCTAATACTTCAAGTTCTCTTTTGGATAATTTATTTTCTCTATGTGGTTTCCGTTCACTTTCAGAAATAACAGACTGTACTTTTGGATGAATTTTCTTCTCACCATTTAATACAGATCTAATTGTTTGAATAAGCGAATCAGGTTCTACATCTTTAATTTCATAACCATCTGCGCCTTTATCAATCGCTGATATGACATGTTCTTCATCATAAAAGCTTGTTAAGACTAATATCTTAATGTTTGGGTATTTCTTCTTCATGATACTTGTGATTTCAATGCCATTCATATCGGGCATAACTAAATCTAAAAGAACGATATCTGGTGATTCATGTTGTTCTAAGTATTCTAGCAATAACACACCACTTGAGAAATCAGCTTGTATATTGAAATCTGGAACAGTATCTAGTAAGAAACTTAATCCTTGTCGCACAATATGATGGTCATCTACTAAGATTATATTATAACTCATGTGTGATACTCCTAACATTTAAAGTGGAATAGAAATCACAATTTCTGTTCCTTCATTCAATTTTGATTTGATATCTACATGTCCCTTCATACCTTGAACACGTTGTTTAATATTTCTCAAACCGTGAGATAGCTTGTTGTCTAAATCTTGGCTTTCAAATCCTTTACCGTTATCTACAATTTTAAATTTAAACGTCTTTTTATTTTGTTCTAGAAATATTTTCGCACTATTTACACCTGAGTGTTTATGAATATTATTTAATGATTCTTGAATAATGCGATAAACATTCTCTTCAATTGTATTCGGCAAATCAATAAGCCCTTCAACTTCAAATTCAGGTTCAATATGAATTAACTGGCTATATTGTTTAATAGCTGAAATTAAACCTTGTTCCAATCCTATCGGTTTCAGTTGCCATATTAGTGCTCTCATTTCATTGACAGCACTTTGACTCGTCTCTTCAATTGTTTGAAATGCTTTCTTAGCCGCTTCATGGTCATCAAGACTTTTCGCTGCATGTGCAGTGATTTTTAAAGAAAATAACATTTGATTAACAGAATCATGTAAATCTCTCGCTAACCTATTTCTTTCATTTATACGAGCTGCCTCTTTTTCTTGATCCGTTAATAATATACGTTTAATCGCAGAGCCGATTTGAAATGCTACAGACTCTAGCAATTCTAAATCTTCTTCTGAATATCGCTTCGTATTTGGTGTCGCAATATTAAGCAATCCAAACTGTTCATTACCAGAACGAAGTGGCACAGTTGCATGATGTGTAATGCCATCCGTCTTGTCATGATGTTCTTTAGTTGCTTTTACAATTCTTGAACAAGTAATAATATTTGAAGCTTTCGTCAGTTTTTTATTTTGATATGCTGTTACACACCAACACGTACCTTCTGTCATGTATTGGCAACTATTATGTGTTAAAGCGGGCGGTAACGCTTCTTCTGCAACAAGTTCATGTTTACCTTCTTCATCAATAAAAAATATCCAACCTGTATGAAAGTTACTGCCGCTTACTAATTTTTTAAGTGCGCCATGCATCATACTATACATTTCAGTCTCTTCATTTAAAAATTCTGCAATTTCTTTTAAAAGGCTTGTACTCGTCGGTTTTTCCATATCAATCACCTTTATTATTATTGATTATACGTAATATTATATACGTCATGTCTTCTATCTCTAAGATGTCTAACAGTTCCGTTTTCTCTACCTCTTCTTAATACTTCTAAGTCAACTTCGCCGATAGCAACCATTTCTAAATTCTCACCTGTTTCACTCACGATACCATCACGAGCAAAACCATAGTCTGATGGAGAATATATTGCTGAAGCACTATATTGGATATCCATATTCTCAGTTTGTGGCAAGTTACCGCATGTTCCTGAAGTTACTGTGTAAACTTGGTTTTCTATAGCGCGTGCCATACAACAATATTTTACACGTAAATAACTTTGTCTATCTTCTGTTGAGAATGGTGTAAATATAATTTTTGCACCTTTTTCCATTGCGATTCTCGCCATTTCAGGAAATTCACTATCGTAACAAATTTGAATCGCAATTTTTCCACAATCAGTATCGAATACTTCAACGCCATTACCAGGTGATACACCCCACCATTTTCTTTCATTTGGTGTTACATGGATTTTATATTGTTTTTCGATAGAGCCATCTCGTCTAAATAAATATGAAATATTATAAATATCTTCACCTTCTTCAACGAAATGAGAACCACCAATAATGTTGATATTATATTTCATTGCAAACTGATTGAACATCTCAATATATTGTGATGTGTAAGTAGTTAATTTTCTAATAGATTCTGCTGGATTACTTTGTTCATCAAAGCTCATTAATTGCGTCGTCAACAATTCTGGAAAGACGATAAAATCACTATCCGCATCGTATGCAACGTCAATAAAGTATTCAATTTGGTTTGCAAACTCTTCAAATGAATTAATTTTACGCATCATATAGTTTACTGTACATATTCTGACAGGTTCACTCGTTTTAAAATGAACATTACTTCTTGCTATGTAATCAGGATTATTCCATTCCATCAAAGTTGCAAATTTCATACTTTTAACATCATCATTTAAATAATTTGGATTAATACGCATTAACGTAAAATCATTCATCAATTGAAATGTTAATACTGGGTCTTTAATACGGTGTTTAATGACACCTTGTACGTATTCACGTGGTGTTAATTCATCACTATATTGATGATAGTTTGGAATTCTACCGCCTATAATGATACTCTTTAAATTTAATTCATAAGCGATTTCTCTACGAGCTTCATATAGTCTTGCGCCAACTTTCATACCTCTATAATCAGGATGAACCATAACTTCAATACCATATAAATTATGTCCGTGATCATTATGGTTTGTAATATAACCATTATTCGTAATACTATCCCACGTATGTCTATCATCATATTCATCAAAGTTGATGATAAGTGAAGAACATGAACCTATAATTTCACCTTCAAATTCTACAACAATTTGTCCTCTCGGAAACATTCTTAGATGACTTTCAAGGTGTCCTCTCTCCCATGGTTCCATCCCCGGAAAACATTTAGACTGTAATTCAATAACTTCATCAATATCATCAAAAGTCATCTGTCTAGTATTAATACTAACGTTAAATTCATTATTATCGATTGATTTTGACATGAAACATACTCCTTATCTCTTTTTCTTGTTATAATAATTATAACTTATTTTTTGTTATAATATAATTTTTCCCGATTTTGAGAGAAATATTCCTGGAGGACGCTATGCAAATTACAATACCATCAAAATTTGAAGGTCAAACAATCGAAGAGATGTTTAAATCTTTACATCTACCAAAGAAAGAACTTCACCTTTTAAGAATGTCAAAAGAACTTACGATAAATGACGAATCATGTACATTAAGAGATACAGTAAATGCCGGAGATAAACTTAATATCCCATTATTTGACGAAACAAGCCAATATGTTTCTAGTTACCGATTAGCTGAAATTAAATACGAAGATGAATACTTAGCAATTGTCGTTAAACCTAAAGGTGTAAAGACACATCCAAACGATTTAAAAGAAGCAAACACACTAATGAATCACGTAATCTATACGTTAGATTCTGATTATGCTGAACCTGTTCATAGACTTGACCAAGAAACTGTTGGATTATTGTTAGTCGCAAAACACCCTATCGCTAAAAAAATATTAGATCGTATGTTAGAAGATAGAGAAATTACAAGAACATATAAAGCTCAAGTTGATAGTTTATTACCACTTAAACCACAAACAATTGATATGCCAATTGGTAAAGACAAGTTCCATCCAAACAAAAGACGGGTATCACCAACAGGTCAACGTGCTATCACACATATACTTGAAAGTCATATGATTGATGAACATACGGCAGAAGTAGAATTAAAATTAGATACGGGTAGAACACACCAAATTCGTGTCCACCTTGCAGAAATTGGACATCCAGTTGTCGGTGACCCACTCTATAACAATAGTAAACTGAGAAAATTAAAATTACACAGTTATAAAATAGAATTCGAACATCCATTTAAAGATGAAATGATTTCAGTTACGTTAGACGATTAAATAACTAAAAAAGCCAACAAAGCTTTAACTTTGTTGGCTTTAACTATTTATCGCTTTAATCTTTCTTTAAATTTATTAATTAAGTTACTTCTTTTACTCGTTACAGGTCTCCCTATATTTAAGTGAGACTTTCTCATTTCTTTCCCTGCTAACATTGCCTCATCCATTAACATTTCTTGTGAGTTCATATGTTTATTCCCTGCATCATTGTATTGATATACACCTTCATTATTTTGAATACGTCCTTTTAATCCATCATTGAGTTGTAAATCAACAATGCCTTTTAAACGTTTAACTAAATTAGGATCTAATACTGGGAATAATATTTCAACACGTTTAATCATATTTCTTGTCATCATATCAGCTGAAGAAAGATACATTTTTTCTTGTCCATTATGGTAGAAATAATAGATTCTTGAGTGTTCTAAAAATCGACCTACAATACTGATGACTTCGATATTCTCACTTACACCTTTAATACCTGGTTTAAGACAACAAATACCACGAATAATCAGTTTGATTTTAACACCACATTGTGATGCTTCAAATAATTTTTTAATTACTTTTTTATCTGTTAATGAATTCATTTTAGCGATAATGAGACCATTGCCATGTTCTTTATGAGATTTCATTTCTTGTTCAATATGTTCAACAAAGAAATCTCGTATTTCAAATGGTGCGACGATTAGCTCATTATAATCAGGCTTTAATGAATAACCACTTAAATAATTAAAGAAGTTAATCGCATCTTGCCCTATTTTCGGGTTAGTAGTAATAATACCCATATCTGTATATATTTTAGCCGTCTTATCATTGTAATTTCCTGTTCCTAAATGAACGAAAGGCGTCACTTTTCCTTTAACTTTCTTAATAACTAGCGTAATTTTACTATGTGTTTTAAGGAATGTCATACCATATATAACATTACAGCCTGCATCCTCCAACATTCTCGCCCACTGAACATTGTTTTCTTCATCAAAACGCGCTTTTAATTCAACAAGTACTGTAACTTGTTTACCATTTTCAGCTGCATTTTTTAAAGCCTGAATGATCGGTGAATCACTACTCACACGGTAAAGTGTTTGCTTAATAGCAAGTGTATCTGGATCTTCTGAAGCTTCTTTTATAAATTCAACAATCGGCTCAAAAGATTCATATGGATGATGGAAAAATACATCTCTTTCCAATGCTAATTCAAAAACATTATTTTTACTTAATGAGGAAGGTAATTGTGGTGTATAAGGTTTAAATAATAGTTCTGGGAATAAATCTTCTAATTGTCCTACAAGAGAGAATAACACTGTTAAATCTAGTGGACCATTAACTCTGTATATATCTTCATTTGATAACTCAAGTTCATTCATTAAGAAAATACTCTTCACTTCTGAATCTATATGTCTACTATCAATTTCAAGTCGTACTGCTGCACCACTTTTTCTTTCTTTTAAAAATCGTTCTATTTCTATTAATAAATCTTCTGCACCTTCTTCATGAATTGTTAAATCTGCATTTCTTGTCACCCTGAATGTGTACGTATTAATCACTTCATATCCCTTAAATAATTGTTCTATAAATAATGAAATGACATCTTCAAGAAATACAATATATTTAACGCCTTCATGTTCTAACTTAATAATTCTATCTAATAATGTTGGAACGGGTACGATTGCCGATCTAATTTCACCATCATTTAACCTAATATCTACAAACAAATTCAACATTTTATTATTTAATTTTGGGAATGGCCTGTATGCATCTATCCCTAACGGTGAAAGTGTTGGTAATATATCAGTATTAAATTGATGCTGAAGTTGCTCAATTAAAGGTTCTGGCAATCTTTCTGGTTGTGTAATAAATATTTTATAGCTCTTTAACAAATCTTTTAATTCATTAAATCGCTTATATTGAAGCTCGACGTTCACTCTATTTTTCTTTTCAATGCCGATAAGTTGTTCTTTAGGTGTCAATTGCGCTTTATTCTCTGGTTCATTAAAATTCATCTTAACTTGGTCTTTCAACCCCGCTACTCTAACCATAAAAAATTCATCTAAATTAGAACTATGAATTGCTAAAAATTTCAACTGTTCTAATAAAGGATTGTTAGGATCAATTGCTTCCTCAAGAACACGATAATTAAAGTCTAGCCAACTTAATTCTCGGTTGTTGTAATATTCTGGATTGTCTAAATAAAATTGTTCCGCTTGTGCTTCCATAATTATCTCACCCTTTACAAATTTCCAATCAAGATTATAAAATCACACTACTTCATTTAAACGTAAGTTTATTAATCTTGTGTAAATATAATATTAAGTTTTTTCGGTAGTAACTTTTCTAAATGTTTTTTCTGTCTATCAGATTGATATTCTTCAGCGATTGGGTCTGTAACATATTTGGCTCTTAATTCAAATTCATTTTTCTTTTCAATTAATGCCATTGATTCGATGCAATCGGTATTGGAAACATTTAAAGCATGGGCAAACTTAATGATGCCACCAAGCTTTTGAATAAGTTCGATTTCTTCATCATCAAACCAAGGCGTCCCCTTTATATAAAACTTTAATAACGTCTTGTTTTTAAAACTTGCCAAAAGTGCTAATTTAACCCTTTCTTTATGCGATAAGCCATTAATACTTGAATTGGCTATAATATAATACGTATGTTGTGAACTAGAATCTGCATCAATAAATGAACCTAAATAATATAAATATGCCGCTTCTTTAAATATTTCTTTATCTTCTTTTGGAATTTTAAAACTAGTGATTTCTTCTAATTTGTTTAATAAATCTTCAGCTAATTTCATGCGCTGTTTACCATTTGAAGCATTGATATTATATTCATTTGCTATATGTTTTAATGCATCACTTGTGACATTATTTTTATTAAATGCCTTTGGAAATTCTTCTTTAATTCTTGTCATCACTAAACCTTCACGTAGACCTTTTCTTGAGAACGTAAAACGTTTTGCATCTGAGATATCGTATAATGTATTAAAAACAATAGAACTAGGTAAAATGATATCTGTACGGTCTCTACTTAAACCATCTAAATCTTTTAATTCATTTTTATCAGATTTTTTCAAGACATCAAACACTTCTTCAAGCCCTTTTTTAGTCATGTCATACCCATGTACACCTGCAATTGGATAATTATTTAATGACTGATGTATACGCGCATTATTTCGGGCAGATCCACCAATCCCAATAATAGGAACGTTTTTATCTTTTATCCATTTTTCAGATTCAAACTGTTCTTTAACATACTTCTCACATTTTTTTATCGCATTTTTATCATTATGATCTTTATCAGCGAAAAACATTTTCTCTAAAGTTACAACACCAAAAGGAAAACTTATTGCCTCTTTTAACTTTTTATCTTCAAAATAAGTAATTTCTGTTGAACCACCACCTATATCAACTGTAATACCATTATTTATATTTAAAGTATGTGTTGCTGCATAAAATCCGTAAAACGCCTCATCTTGTTCTGGGATAATTTCAATATCGAGATTCGTTTTGTCTTTTACACTTTTAATAATTTCATTTATATTTTTAGATTGTCTTACTGCTGCTGTAGCTGCAGGGACAAGTTCTTCCACTTGAAATTTTTCGGCAACTTTTTTAAAACTATTTAAAGTTTCTACTAAAATATTGATTCCATCTTTATTCATTGTTTTATCTTCTTCTAAATATTGACTCAAACGTGCTGGTGTTTTAACGTTTTGTAGTTCATTTAAACCTGTATCTTTAGAGTATTCAAAAATAACAAGTCTTATAGTATTGGAACCTATATCTATTAATCCTAATCTCTTCATAAATTGCCTCCAAAGTTATATTTTGATACAGAAAAAGGTGCCTATAGCACCTTTTTTCTGTTCTTTATATTTGTGTCTTAAAGCTGCTATTATTTTTTAGAGCTTATCATATCTTCTGGTTTAATCCACTCATCGAATTGTTCTTCAGTTAGAAGTCCAGATTCAATTGCAGATTCTTTTAATGTTAATCCGTTTTTATGAGCATTCTTCGCAATTGCTGCTGCATTTTCATATCCAATATGTGGATTTAACGCAGTAACAAGCATCAATGATTGATTTAAATATTTATCGATATTTTCTTCAATAGGTTCTATTCCAACTGCACAGTTGTTATTAAATGTTTCAATACCATCTGTTAATAAATAAATAGATTGTAATGTATTGTATAAAATAACTGGTTTAAATACATTTAATTCAAAGTTACCTTGTGATGCTGCTATACCAACTGCTGCATCATTTCCTAATACTTGAACAGCAACCATTGTTAACATTTCACATTGAGTTGGGTTTACTTTACCTGGCATGATTGATGAACCTGGTTCGTTCTCTGGAATTGAAATTTCAGCTAATCCAGCTCTTGGTCCTGAAGCTAACCATCTTACGTCATTCGCAATTTTCATTAAGTCACTTGCTAATGCTTTAAGTGCGCCATGAACATAAACAACTTCATCATGAGCAGTTAATGCATGGAATTTATTTTCAGATGATACAAATGGATAGCCTAATTGTTCGCTAATTTGTTTAGCCACTTTATCACCGAATTCTGGATGAGCATTGATACCAGTACCAACTGCTGTACCACCAATTGCTAAGTTTAATAATTGACCTTTAGATTCATTTAATAATGATTCACATTTATCTAACATATATCTCCAACCACTAACTTCTTGACCTAAAGTTAAAGGTGTTGCATCTTGTAAATGTGTTCTACCGATTTTAATAATATCTTTGAAATCTTCTTCTTTTTTCTTAAATGTATCTCTTAACGTACCAATTGCTGGTAATAATTTAGATTCAATTTCATGATATAAAGCAACATGCATTGCAGTTGGATATGTATCATTTGAACTTTGAGACATATTAACATGATCATTTGGATGAACGGACTCTTCTGAACCTTTTTCTTTCAAGTATTCATTTGCAACGTAGCTCACAACTTCGTTCACGTTCATATTACTTTGTGTACCACTACCTGTTTGCCAAACGACTAGAGGAAAATGTTCATCTAAGTTTCCATTTAAAATTTCATCAGTAGCATATACAATGGCATCTTTCTTATCATCAGATAATTTACCAAGTTCATGATTTGAAATCGCTGCTGCTCTTTTTAAATGTGCAAATCCATAAATCACTTCAATTGGCATTTGTTCTTTACCTACTGGGAAATTCTGTTTACTTCTTTGTGTTTGTGCTTTCCAATATTTCTCACTTGGAACTTTAATTTCACCAAATGTATCATGTTCAATTCTGTAACTCATTTCAATACTCCCCTTTATTTCTTGAATTCATCATTCTTTATTCATCTCTATTATATCGTATAAAGAAAGCGATTTAAACTCTCAGTTGTCAGATAATTTAAATTAACGAAAAAAATAAAGATTGAGACATAGCGTATTGTCTCAATCTCTATTTTAAGATTCTTGTTCAGATTTCTTTTCTTCAAAAGCTTCATCATTTTGTTCTGATATTTGTTCCATTTCTTTACCTAGTTCTTTAACATCTTCTAGGTCTTGAACCATTTCATTTTCTTCTTCTAGATTTTTATTCAAATTTCTCACCTTCTTATGAAAATTGAATTGAGAAGTAAGATCTAACGTCTTCAGGTAAGCCTTGTGCCGCTTCATTATCTAATACAACTGTTACCATTCTATGTTGTTTTAATTTAGCGGATTCAACAGAACCATTTGCAGGTTCTTGATATAACTGACTTACTGCTTTAGCTTTTTCTTTACCAGTGACAAGTACGATAACTTCTCTTGCTGGGTGAATCGCTTGGTCATAGTCTAATCCAGTTCTGCTATCTTCAGTTAAAGTGACAACATCTAACATTAATTTGTTTTTCTTTTTGTCAGTATTCACTTTTTCTCTAATAAATGCTTCAACATCACTACCGACATCAGTTTTTAATACTTGTTTAGCAGGAACACCTAATTCTGTGTAATAATCTTCTTTACCATCAAAATCTAAAATATGAATTTGACTGAAGTTCACAGGATTTTTCTTAACATCATCTAATAGTTCATCGAAAAATGATGTTTGCTCTGCTTCTAAATGTACGCCGACAACTGAAGTGCTGTCTGAATTAAATTGTTTGCGAACTACATCTGCAGCATATCGTGCAGCAATATCTTTTGTTTCAAATACTTTAAAGTTTAAAGCCATTTTGTCCACTCCTCATTTCAACTTGTCTATTTACAAAAATCATAACCTTTAGTCATTATCTATAATATACCCTTTTTTAATAGTAGTTAAAACATTTAATTCTGAATCAGCTATAACTAGATCTGCTTGTTTTCCAACTTTGATTGAGCCAATTCTATCATCAACTTTCAATCTAATCGCTTGGTTTAAACTTGCAGTACGCCATGCTTCTTCAAGCGGTATATTTGCAAAGTCCATTAAATTTTTTAAGCCTTTATTCATAAGTAATATACTTCCTGCAAGTGAACCGGTTTCTAATCTTGCTTCGTTATTTTTAACAAATACATCTTGACCACCAAGATCATATTTACCATCTTTCATGCCTTTTGCACGCATTGCATCCGTAATAATACAGAAATTCTCATTGCCTTTAGCAAGGTATGCTAATTTAACTGCAGCCGGATGAGAATGAATGCCATCAACAATGACTTCTGTTGTTAATCTTTCATCAGTCAGAGCGGCACCAAATACGCCTGGTTCTCTATGTGTAAATGTTGTTTGTGCATTATATAAATGTGTAATGTGCTTAAGACCATTTTGAACTGCTTTTTCAATACCATCGTAATCAGATACGGTATGTCCTGCTGAAAAAATAACATCTTCATGAAGTGCTTTAATAACTTCCTCTGCACCTTCAACTTCTGGCGCTATTGTCACTATTTTAATCGCGCCATTTGCTTTTTCTTGAAAATCTTTGAATTTTTGTACTGTAGGTCTTGCAACAAATGCAGGATTTTGAGCACCAACTTTATGTTCTGAAATAAATGGGCCTTCTAAATGTACACCAAGTATTTCAGCACGTTTATCATCTATCGGTTTATAGTTTGCAACATTTTCTAATGCAGCATTGATGGCTTCAGTTGATTGCGTCATTGTTGTGGCTAAAAAGCTAGTCGTACCTTCAGATAATAATTTCTCAGATAATAGATTCAATGTTTCAGGTGTTGCATCCATTGCATCTTGACCATAACCACCATGAATATGTATATCAATAAATCCCGGAAGTACGTGTTGACCATTCGCATCAATCGTTTGTAATGTACCTGTATATTCCCCTTCTTGAATATCGTGAATACATCCATTACGCACTTCGATATAGCCATGATCAATTTTATATGTTTCAGTATAAATTTGTGCATTTTTCAAAATATAATTATCCATATCAATGTCTCCTTAAAAATGTATTTAATTATTGCCTTAATTCGTATATAATAAAGATAACATAACATTACGAGGGGGCAATTAAATGAACACGCTATTAATCTGTATGGTTGGTGTAGCATTTATTACTGCGATGTTAACTGCTGGTCGCGATTCTAAAGACTATGGTCTTAAGGAAGAAGATTTAAACAAAGAACTTGAATCTTTAAAATCAAATAATAATTAATAACTGAGACCATTTGGCCTCAGTTTTTTTATTTCTATGATAAATTAGGATAATTTTGTTGTCTTAACGCTTCATAAATTAATATTGCAGCAGTATTAGATAAATTTAAAGATCTTACATTATCATTCATTGGAATTCTTAATGCTGTATCTTTATATTTTTCTTTAACCCAATCAGGAAGTCCTGTTGTTTCTCTACCAAATATAAAGTAATGATTTTCTTCAACATTACTGTAATCGAACTGAGTATGTGGTTGTGTACCAAACTTCGTTAGTAAGTAATAGTTGCCACCTTCAGTCTTTTCGAAAAATTCTTCAATACTATCATAATAAACAATATTTACAAATTTCCAGTAATCTAAACCCGCTCTTCTTAACATTTTATCATCCGTACTAAAACCTAAAGGTCTAATTAAGTGTAAAGTTGTATCTGTTGCTGCACAACTACGTGCAATATTCCCAGTATTCGCTGGAATTTCTGGTTGATATAAAACTACATGATTTGTCATAATTTATTTTCTCCTAATCTCTAATCCTTTTATCATTTCTTCTTGGACTTCTTCTATTTCACGTTCATAGTGTGACATAATGAATGGTCTTGCCTCTTCACCTTGTATTTGACCGATAGCCCAAAATGCAGTACCTCTTATCATTGGTCGCGGATCTGTTAACGCAACATCTTTTAATTCTGGTATTGCACTTTCTTCATTAAAGTGAGCAAGTGCGACAATCGCATTTCGTTGGATCGGCTTTTTACCTCTCCATGCACCGGCTAAATGTCCATAAGTATTTTTAAATTCTTTATTAGACATTTTAAGTAGTGGGACAAGTCTAGGTTTCAGTACCTCAGGTTCTAATATAATGTCGTCATGTTCAGTATTAATCCCTCTATTTCGTGGGCATACTTGTTGGCATGTATCACATCCATATAAACGATTTCCTATTTTATAGCGGTATTCATCTTTTAAATAACCTTTTGTTTGTGTTAAAAAGCTGATACATTTTTGACTATTTAATTGACCATTACCTACTAAGGCACCAGTCGGACATCTATCAACACAAATGTTACAATCACCACAACTATCAATAACTGGATCATCAGGTTTAAATGGAATGCTGACTAACATTTCACCAAGATAACTCCAAGTACCTAGTTCTTCATTAATAATAAAGCCATTTTTACCTGCAAATCCTAACCCAGCTCTTTCAGCTACTGAACGGTCAGACAAGACACCAGTATCGACCATTGATTTAATTTCTACATCAGGCACTTTTTCTTTTAGGAATAAACTGAGTTTATCAAGGCGATTTCTCATAATAGTATGATAATCTTGGCCCCATGAAGCACGCGCAAACATACCTCTTCTATCTCCTCTAACACTTTTAGGAGCACCCTTTAATTTATTCGGATACCCTACAGCAATTGCTATAATTGAGCGAGCAGATGGTAATGATAATTTAGGGACTGTTCTTAACTCAATATCACTTTCTTCAAACCCAGAAGCATATCCTTTAGAATGATAATCTTCTAACTTTTTCTTTAATTCATCAAAAGGATCAGCAGTTGTAAATCCAATACTATCAATACCAATAGAATGTGCATAATCTATCACTTCTTGCTTCAATTGATCTAAATTCAAATTTATTCACCTCACTATCAAACATGCTAATACATTTTAACACATTTAATAAATAAATTTACGGTATTCGTATTAATTCAATTAAATAAGTATATAAAAAATTGCTTTCATATACTGTGTGGCAAATGGTATGGCAAGACAGTATTTAGCTTGTTTCTGGTGGGGGCTGTTGTGAACACTTCTGACCAAACTTGTTCATAACGAGGGCCTTGTGAACACTTCTGCCCAAACTTGTTCATAACGGGGGCCGTGTGAACACTTCTGCCCAAACTTGTTCATAACGAGGGCGTTAGTTACAAAATTCGGCTGAAGTGTTACTATGGGCCGCCTTAGTTACAAAACTCAGCCGAATTGTTACCATGGACCTCCTTAGTTACAAAACTCGGCTAAAATGTAAACAAGGAGCTCCTTATTTGCACTTCTAGCTAAATCTGCTAATAACGGCATCACTATTTGCACTTCTAGCTAAATCTGCTAATAACGGCATCACTATTTGCACTTCTAGCCAAAACTGCTAATAACGACACCACTATTTGCACTTCTAGCCAAATCTGCTAATAAGCGAATAAAAAATCCGACAGTGCTCAAAAACGCTGTCGGATTTTTTACTTTATAATGTAATTGTTGTACCTATTTTATTTGAATGAGAACTTTTTAATAATGCATGGTCTGATGATCCTGATATAATCTTGACGCTTTTACAGCCTTCTTTTATTGCAGAAATTGCGCCCGTAACTTTAGGAATCATACCGCCATATATTTCAGTTGTTTCTATATAATTATGAATATCATTAATACTTAAATGGCTTTGTACTTCATCTTTAATCAGTACTCCTGGAATATCACTTATTAAGAATAAGTCGCCTTCCATTTCACTCGCTATTTTATATGCAAGACTATCTGCATTTATATTATATCTTTGACCTGTATTTCTATCGATACCGATTGGTGCAATAACTGGAATACTGGTCGAACATATGTTAGCCAATGTTACTTTATTAACGGATGTACATTCTGCTACAAATCCATATTTAGAATCTAAAGGTTTAATGTCAAATAAATTCATATCAATGCCATTTATGCCTAATGCTAATGAGTCATGTTGATTAATTTGAAACACAACTTGTGGATTGACTTCACCTATCAATGTACTTGAAGTTTGAAGTAACACTTCTTCATCAGTAACACGTAAGCCATCTACAAATTTACTTTCAATACCAATTTTAGTTAGTTGTCTATTAATAAACGGGCCGCCACCATGGACGATGATTGGCATATAATTTTGACTTTTTAAAGTAAGTATATCTTCTATTATCGTTTGACTTAAGTTGCTTAATATACTTCCACCAATTTTAATGACTGCATACTTCACTTAATGACCTCCTATTAAGTTCTATATAATGCATTAATTTTTACGTAATCATAACTCAAATCGCATCCGAAAGCGGTAGATGAATGATGAGAATTTCCAACTTTCGCTTCTATTTCAATTGTATCTTGCTCCATTTTAGCTTTTAAATCTAACTCATCAAATGTTACATTCATACCTTTACTGACTAATAAATGTCCACAAAGCCAAACGTCTACTTCGTTAGTATCTACAGTATGATCTGCATAACCAATTGATGTTACGATTCTTCCAAAGTTTGGATCAGCACCGTGTATTGCAGTTTTCACTAAGCTTGAACCTACAATCGTTTTTGCAATTGCACTATTTTGAGCTTTCGTCTTAGCACCTTTGACATTAACTTTGATTAACTTCGTCGCACCTTCACCATCTCTCGCAATACTTTGAGCTAAAAATTGACTCACATATTGGACAGCTTGGGCGAACTTTTCCCATTCTGGATGTGATTTAGTTAATGTATGTTGACCACTTTCACCGTTAGCTAAAAGTATAACCATATCATTTGTACTTGTATCACCATCGACTGTAATCATATTAAACGTTTCATCAACAGATTCTTTTAGTAAGCCATTCAAATCTTCAGATTCAACATTTGCATCTGTTGTCATAAAGCCAAGCATTGTAGCCATATTTGGATGAATCATGCCCGACCCTTTACATGAACCGCCAATCGTAATCACTTCATCATCAATTTTAATTTGTACTGCTATATGTTTAGTCTCTTTATCAGTTGTTAAAATAGCTTCATTAAAATCAGAAGAATGTGCATTATTGAGAATATCAATATTATTCACACCATATTCAATTTTTTGCATAGGTAAAAATTCGCCAATCAAGCCTGTTGATGCAATTGCGATTTGATGTTCAGGTAATTGTAGTTTAGATGAAATCCATTTTTGAGTTTGCTTTGCATCATCTAAACCTCTTTGACCTGTACAAGCATTTGCGATGGCAGAATTAATAACAATTGCAGAAAGTTTGTGTTCAACATTAATACTTTCTTCAGTGACTTTTAATGGGGCTGCTTTAAAAGCATTTTGTGTATATACCGCTGCACAATTAGCTGGAACTGATGAATATAACCAACCAAAGTCTTTCTTTTCTCTACGTAAGCCGACATGCATGCCGCCAGCAATGTATCCTTTAGGTGATGCGACATCACCTTCTTCTATAACGATCATTTCAGAGTCAATTAATTCTTCAGTCTTATCTAACATCAAATTCCTCCTATTCTATGGGTATATTGGTAATAAATTTAATCCTTCATCTTCATTAAATCCAAATAATCTATTCATGTTCTGAATTGCTTGACCACTTGCACCTTTAACGAGATTATCTATAACTGCAACGATAATAGCTTTTTGTCTGTCTTCATCAACATAAATACCTATATCGCAGTAATTACTGCCTAGAACTTCTTTTGTTGTAGGGAATTCGCCAAGGTCTCTTACACGAACAAATGGTTTGTCATCATATTTCTGTTTATATAATTGATGTAATGCTTCTTCACTTGTTTGATCTTTTAAATCTACATAAATAGTAGCCAATATACCTCTTGTCATAGGAACGAGATGAGGTGTGAATGTCACTTTTATGTCTGATTTCGAGACTTGTGATAAATATTGTTCAATTTCTGGTGTATGCTTATGGGAACCTAATTTATAAGCTGAAAAGTTTTCATTCGCTTCGCCAAAATGAACATTTTGACTTAATGTTCTACCAGCACCTGAAACACCAGTTTTAGCATCTATTATAATCGTGTCTTTATTAATTAAGTCACTTTCTAAAAGAGGGTGTAAAGATAAGAGTATTGCAGTTGGGAAACAACCCGGGTTTGCAATAATTTGTATCGATGATCCATCTACATTTGACCACTCAGGCAAGCTATACACCGCTTCATCCAATACACTCTGAGGAGCTGGCTTTTCTCCGTAATATTTTTCATAAATTGTGGGGTCTTTCAACCTAAAGTCACCAGATAAATCGATTACTTTAATACCACGTTCTATTAACTTAGGAATAAAATTCTTGCTCACATTTGAGGGGGTCGCAAAAAATATTAAATCACATTGCACTGTTTCTACATCTAAACTTGTGAATTGTTCAATAATATTATTTTGTAAATGTGGATATGTTTCCTTAATATCTTGACCAGATTTCGAATGTGAGAATACATATTTGATGTTCACTTCTTTATGCTGATTTAATAATCTCATCAATTCTATTGCACCGTATCCACTACCACCGACTATACCTATATCTAACACGAAAACACCTCTTCTATTTTTAGTATTATAATACTTTAGATAAAAATTGTTTCGTTCTTTCGTTTTGAGGATTATCAAATATTTGTTCAGGTGTACCTTCTTCTTGAACAATACCTTCATCCATAAATATCACATGGTCGCTGACATTTTTAGCAAATCCCATTTCATGTGTTACGACGACCATTGTCATACCTTCTTTGGCTAAATCTTTCATAACACTTAATACTTCACCAACAACTTCGGGGTCTAAAGCTGAAGTTGGTTCATCAAATAAAATAACTGCCGGGTTCATCGCTAACGCACGAGCAATCGCTACACGTTGCTTTTGTCCACCTGATAATTTAGAAGGATAAACATTTGCTTTATCTTCTAGACCAACTTTTTTAAGTAATTGTTTAGCTTGATCTTCTAATTCGGATTTTTGTCCTTTTTTCAAAGTTAAAGGTGTTAGTGTAATATTTTCGATTACTTTTTTATGTGGAAAAAGATTAAAACCTTGGAAAACCATGCCCATTTTTTGTCTTAATTGATCCAACTTTGCACCTTTCGTATTTGTTAAATCATTATTTTCAAATACGATCTGTCCAGAGGAAGGTTCTTCTAATAAATTCAAACATCTAAGAAGCGTACTTTTACCACTACCAGATGGGCCGATAATCGCAACAACTTCCCCTTTTTCAATATTTAAATTAATACCTTTCAATACTTCATTTTTACCAAATGATTTGTGTAAATCGTTAACTTTAATCACTTACACTAAACCTCCTTTCAGCAAAGTACATCACTCTAGATAACGTAAACGTTAAGATAAAGTACAATACTGCTGCTACTAATAATGGTGTAAATGGATCAAATGATGCCCCTTGAACAACTTGAGCATTAAACATCAATTCACTTACGCCGATAACAGAAACTATAGAAGATTCTTTAATAACTGTTACAAATTCATTACCTAATGCAGGTAAAATATTTTTAATGGCTTGTGGCAAGATAACTTTAGTCATTGCTTGCGATTTATTTAATCCTAATGATCTAGCCGCTTCCATTTGGCCATTATCTACTGCGTTAATACCAGCTCTAATAATTTCTGCAATATAAGCACTACAGTTAATGATGAGTGCGATAATACCACAAATTAATGCTGATAAATCTAATCCAAGTACTGCTGTTGTACCGAAATAAACTAAAAATACTTGAACGAGTAATGGTGTGCCTCTTATAAATTCAATGTAAACTGAAGCAATCGATTTAAATATTTTACTATTACTTAATTTCATAAGTGCTAAGAAACAACCAATTAATGCCCCTGCTACTACACCTAAGAATGATAATAAAATCGTATACCCTACACCGTGTAAGAAATATGAACCATATTTACTGAAGAAAGAACCATCATCGAACATCGCTTCAGTTGCTTTATCTTGATAGTCTTTAATCAAATTATTGTCACGAACTTCTTTAACACTCTTATTAACTCTCTTCATTAATTCAGGTGAGTTTTTCGGTAATGCAATAGCTGTTGTCTTGTCTGCATCTGAAAATGTAACATCTGAATATGTTAAATTAGGATTCTTCTCTAAATATGCATCAGCAACAGGTCCTTCAATAATCATGCCGTCTACCTTTCCAGAATTAAGTGACATAATAACTTCCGGTACTCTCGTTAATGAGCTAACTTGAGATTCTGGCATTTCTGTTTTTGCCAATTCTTCTTGAATCGTTTGCTTTTGCACACCGACCATTTTTCCTTTAAAATCATCAATCGTTTTTAATTTGTCTTTATCTTTTTTCTGTATAATCATTCTTTGGTTAACTTCCATATAATCATCAGAAAAATCAACTTGTTTCTTTCTCTCAGGAGTTGGAGCCATACCAGAAATAATCATGTCGATTTTTCCAGTTTTTAAAGCACCTAGTAAACTATCAAATTGCATATTCACAATCTTAAGTTTAATATCATTGTCTTTTGCAATTTTTTTAGCAAGTTCTATATCTATCCCAGCATATTCACGTTCACCATCTTTAGTATGCTCAAACTCATAAGGTGCATAATCTGCTGATAAGCCTACTCTTAACTCGCCTCGTTCTTTAGCTTTATCCCATTGATCAGTTTCTGCAGCTTGTGACTTTATGGGGGCTAAATAAGGAATTGTAAGTAGTAAACAAATTGTTGCTATAACTACTTTAGTAAATACATTTCTTTTCAAATTCGTTACCTCCTGAATTAATAATATTCATTATTATACGCATTTATGAAATTTTATGCAATAGCTTTTTATAAAAAAAGTATGAACGAACGTTCATTCATACTTTACTTAGTTGAACTTCATTTTCACTATATCCAGTTGTGATAACTTCAAGTGCACTATCTAATGAAATTTCAACCATATTTTGTACGGCTGTATGTGTATAAAATGCAATATGTGGTGAAATTAATACATCGTCACGTGACATCAATTCTTTTAAAGTAGGATCTTCAATTTCTTTGTCTGTATAATCATATGAGAAATATGCAAACTCATTCTCATATACATCTAAAGCGACACTATGTAATTTACCGCTATTTAATGCTTGAATGACATCATTAGTCTTCACTGTCGCACCTCTAGCTGTATTCACTAAATATGCACCATTTTTCATATATTTAATCGTCTCTTCATTAATAATATGTGTCGTTTCTTCATTTGCTGGAACATGTAATGTGATTAAATCGGCTTTAGATAATCCTTCTTGTAAACTTTGTACATATTCAATATCGCTCAACGATTGATCATATGGGTCATAACCGATCACTTCCGCACCAAATCCTTTAAATAATTGTGCTGACACTTTACCTATTCTACCAACACCTATAACCAGTACCGTCATACTTCTTAGTTCTTTAGCGATTACTGTTTCATCCCAAGTAAAATCTTGATGTTCTACTTTTTTATTTATTTTATTAATGTTTCTTATTAATTCTAAAGCTCTACAAACTGCAAATTCCGCAATTGCATTTGGACTGTATGAAGGAATATTTGTAATTTTTATATCATGTTTAGCAGCTTCATCTAAATTAAACATATCAAACCCAGCCGCACGACCAGCAATTTGTTTAATACCAACATCTTTAAGTGCTTCGTATATTCTGTCATCAAACTTAAATAGCTGTTGAGTACTCACACCATCAAAAGACGATAAAGTATGGACATTATCTAAAGTTAAATCCTCTTCCGTACATTCAATTTCATGACCATTAGTTTGACCCCACTGATATGCATAAGGCTTTTCATCTTCTCTTATATTAAATAATTTAAATCGCATAATTCGTACTTCCTTTCAGTAAAAAATAAATAATGATTAATTCTACAACACTTTATGAAAACAAACAATCTCTTTTTCATAATATTCTTACAATTAAAAGTGTATGTATGCAATGTGGTTAATAATACATCTAATAAGAAGTGTTACTAATTAGCGTCCTTGTGAACACTTCTCGCCAAACTTGTTCATAACGACGGGCTTGTGAACACTTCTCACCAAACTTGTTCATAACGGGGGTGTTGTGAACACTTCTCGCCAAACTTGTTCATAACGATGGCCTTGTGAACACTTCTTGCCAAACTTGTATATAACGAC
This sequence comes from Mammaliicoccus sp. Q-M61, assembly GCF_022386055.1. Lineage (NCBI taxonomy): Bacteria > Bacillati > Bacillota > Bacilli > Caryophanales > Staphylococcaceae > Mammaliicoccus > Mammaliicoccus sp. Q-M61. The sequence goes on along the minus strand of NZ_JAJNJL010000012.1, from coordinate 13,299 downwards.
GGTCTTGTGAACACTTCTGGTCAAACTTGTTCATAACGATGGCCTTGTGAACACTTCTCATCAAACTTGTTCATAACGACGGGCTTGTGAACACTTCTCACCAAACTTGTTCATAACGGGGGTGTTAATTACAAAAGTCAGCTGAAGTGTTACTATGGATAGCCATAATTACAAAACTCGGCTGAATTGTTACTATGGACAGCCTTAATTACAAAACTACTGAGAATTGTAATTACTGGTCTCCTTATTTGCACTTCTCACCAAACTTGCTAATAACGGTACCAGTATTTGCACTTCTATCCAAACTTGCTAATAACGCACCCAGTATTTGCACTTCTATCCAAACTGCTTTTAACGGCACCAGTATTCAGACATATTTAAAGGCTGAGACATTTTTCTTGTCTCAGCCTACTCTACATTCTAATTATTCTCTTTAAATAAAAACATTTCTTGATTGTATTTTGGAAGTATTTTCAAACAAACTTTATGTACAATATATGCAAATACAAACGGTATGACGAAATATGCTACGCCTAGTATTAATATATTTAAAAATACTGATCCTTCCATAAATTTTAATGCGTTTGCTGGTCCAACAAATCCGGTATAACCAAATCCAGTAGACATTGGTGTACCTTTTATGCCGACGAAATAAGTGAGTAATCCACTCATTAGTCCATTTATGATTAATGGTACTGCGATGATAGGATTTTTGAAATATACAGGAATCATCATTTTAGCAGCTCCGATGATAAGTACGATATTGATACCTTTATCGTTTACTTTCCATGACCCCATTAAGAAAGTCACACATGCTGCAACAATCCCCATATTGCCAGCTCCTGAACTTAAACCATTTAAACCGACCGCAGTAGCAATTGCTACAACTGAAATTGGCGTTACCATTAATAATGCATAAGTAATCGCAATCAATATACACATCATTAAAGGATTCAATGTAGAAAATTGTTCTATTAATTTGCCGATTCCTTTTGTCACATTACTAACATATGGAAGTGTCAACATACCTATAAATCCACTGACAACTGAAATAATAATTGGCATAATCAACATATCTAAAGAACCAAATTTTCCTTTCAATTTAATCATCAAGTAACAACTGATAATTAAAACAACGATTAAATTGACGACATCCCCTATACTTACAAATATAAATTGACCATTTTGTATTTTCACAGCGCCTGAACCTATTAATCCTGCAGCGCCAATCATAACTGCATCAGTAGCTTGGAATTTAAATTGATGTGCAACAACGATGCCTATAATAAAACTCATCGCAAACTGCATAAGTAATAATGCTTGATTAAACATTTCTAATAGGGGATGAAACTGTGATAAATAACTAAATAACACACCAAGTATGGCGTTAGGTATTAATGCTATAACAATGCCTACACCTATACCATTTAAAATATTAAAGAAAAATTCCTTTACTGTGAAATGTTTATCCATAAAATGCCTCCTGAAATAATATGTATTAATGATATATGACTTTATTTTTATAGACAATGCTATTTTTACTATTTTACTTTACTTTGGTATAGTTTAATGTAATAGTTTAAATAACAACGTTGTTATAGGAGGGTTTTTACATGTTTAATATGATTTTACAAGATAAAAATATAATTGTAGTCAGTGACAAGCAAAACGAGCATTTCTTTACAATCCGCATATTAGAAGATTACTTAATCAATATTAAATCTTCTACAGAGAAAAAAATCACTTTGCCGACTTGGACCATTACACCTGGAGATACTGAATTACCTTTTGAAGGTCTCTCTAGATATGATCAATCTAACTTTTCATGTCCACAATATGAAATTTCAGAAGAACAACACCATATTATAATTAAGACAAAGTCATTAAAACTTATCATTGATAAAGAAGATTTCTATTGTAGTTGGTATGATTTAAGTTCATCTTACAAAGAAATTAAAATTATGCAAGACCGTAAGACAGGCAGTTATCAACATCAAATATCAAGAAATCATCCGACTTGTCATTATTTAAATAGAAATAAAAATGAAATGTATTTTGGTCTCGGTGAAAAGAGCGGAAAAGTGAATAAACATGGCAGACGATTCAGAATGAAAAATATAGATGCTATGGGTTATAATGCTGAAACGACTGATCCTCTTTATAAACATATTCCTTATTATCTCACATACAAAACTGATGAAAATGTATCATTTGGTATCTTCTATGATGATTATCAAGACTCTATTGTAGATCTTGGACAAGAGTTAGATAATTATCACGGTCATTATAGATATTATGAAACTAAATCGGATTTTCTTGATTATTACGTTATTGCCGGTCCGACTATTCAACAAGTAACGACGCGTTTTAGTCATTTAACAGGTAGACCAACACTCATGCCTGAATGGAGTTTGTCTTATTCTGGCTCAACAATGCAATACACAGATTTGCCAAATTCAGATGAAAGACTGTTATCTTTTCTAGATCAATGTAATAGACATAATATTACGATTAGATCTTTCCACCTTTCATCAGGTTATACATCTATTCATGATAAGAGATACGTTTTTAATTGGAATTATGATAAATTTAAAGACCCAAAATCTTTTGGAAAAGCTTATACAGATCAAAATGTAGAATTAGTTGCGAATATTAAACCTACCCTACTTACAGATCATCCTTTACTAGATGAAGTATTAGCCTTTGATGGATTTATTAAAGATATGAATGGCCAACCGCTTCTTGTACAATTTTGGGATGAAAAAGGATACTACTTAGACTTTACAAATAAAGACACTATTAAATGGTGGCAATCCAAAATAGAACAACAATTATTATCTAATCATGTCAATTGCACATGGAATGATAATAACGAATTCGAAATTTGGGATGATAAAGCTCTAGTAAATGGTTTCGGAAATGAATCAAATTTCCAAGATTATAAAGCAATCATGCCTATATTAATGATGAAAGCATCAAGAGAGATACAGCAAAAATATCATAAAGAACAATATCCATATATCATAAGTAGATCTGGTGCAGCTGGTATGAGTAAATACGTTCAAACTTGGACAGGTGATAACTATACGAGTTGGCATACATTAAAATATAATAATGCTATGGCAATTGGGTTAAGTCTATCTGGTGTTTATAACTTTGGCCATGATATTGGCGGTTTTTCTGGTGATAAACCAGAAGCAGAATTATTTTTAAGATGGGTACAATGTGGTGCTTATTATCCAAGATTTTCAATCCACTCATGGAATGATGATGGTTCTGTAAATGAACCTTGGATGCATAATGAAGTCTTATCTGAAGTTAAACAAGCCATGCACTTCCACGAAAAGCTTAAACCATATCTTCAGTCATTAGTTATACGTGCACATGAGGCGTATCAACCAATTATTAGACCTACTTTTTACCAATTTGAAAGTGATATTAATACTTTTGAAGAAAATGAAGAATTTATGTTAGGTGAGCATATGTTAATTGCCCCTATCGTAGAAAAAGCTCAACTAGAAAGAACAGTCTATTTACCTAAAAACAACAAAGGTTGGATTGATTTTCATAGCGGCGAACAGTTTGAAGGCGGTCAAACAATAACTGTAAAAACGACTTTACAACATATTCCAACATTTGTAGTAAAAGGCGCAGAGATACCAGTTTATCAAGATGATTTAAAAACAATTGAAAATCTAAAGTTCTAAATAAATAAGAACCTAAGACAACATCGTCTTAGGTTCTCTAATTTTATATAGCATCTACGCCTTCTATATTATATAATGACACGGCGTTATTAAAGCAAATATCCTTAATAATTTCAGAAAGAATTTCATCATCATCAATGATTTCTCCTCTTTCCACACGTTTACCAATCATTTCACATAAAATCCTTCTAAAATATTCATGTCTTGTATATGATAATAAACTTCTTGAATCAGTTAACATACCAACGAAAGTAGATAACAATCCAACATTTGCGTATTCTACTAAATGTTGTTCCATTCCTTCTTTAGTATCATTGAACCACCATGCAGCACCTAGTTGCACTTTGACTTTATCTGAAGTAAAGTTTCCAGCTGTTGCTTGCACCATTAAGTGATCATTTGCATTATTAGGATAAATAATTGTATCTGATAATGCATCATTTTGATTTAAATGATCTAAAAATCTATTTAAGTCAGAAGAACTGAGCATATCACCTACACTATCAAATCCAGCATCTGGACCAACTTCTTCAAACAATAATGTATTATTGTTTCTCACTGGTCCAAGATGAAACTGTACAACCCAATTATATTTTTTATACGTTTTACTTACTTCGGTTAAAATATATCCAGATAATCTACTTAAATCTTCCTCATCTATGTGTTTACCTTGCTTAATTAGTTCAAAATACTGTTCAGCTTGGTCTTTAGTAACATCCACTTTAAGTACTTTAGCAAAGCTTTGATCAGAACTTCTTGCGCCATTTTTATGGAAGTATTCAATTCGTTCATTGAGCGCATTAATATATTCTTCCAAATGATTTATTTTTCTTTCTGTAGCAATTTCTAATTGATTAATAGATGCTTCTACATTGTCTTTCGTTAAAGCGATATAACGATCAGGTCTAAATGTTGGTAATACTTTAACATCAAATGACTTATCCTCACGAAGTAATTGATGATATTTCAAATCATCACATGGATCATCAGTTGTACAAATGATTTGGACGTTGCTTCTTTCTATTAATTTTCTTGGAAGAAATTCTGGTTGTTGTAAACTTTCATTTAACTGATTATATAATTGTTCTTTATCAATTTTATTTAAATTTTCATTGATATTGAAATACCTTGCTAACTCTAAATGACACCAATGGTACATTGGATTCATGATACTTTTAGGCAATAAACTTATAAATGCTTCGAATTTTTCTTTATCAGTTTTGTCTCCAGTAATATACGACTCATCTATTCCATATGCGCGCATTAAACGCCATTTATAATGATCATGTTTTAGCCAAACTTCAGTAATCGTATTAAAAGGTTTATTCTCATAGATTTCTTTTGGATCTAAATGACAATGAAAATCAAAAATTGGAATATCCTTAGCTATATTGTATAAATCCTGTCCTTTTTCAGATTGAACAATAAAATTTTCTTTAATTAAACTCATAAATACTCACCTTTCCTATAGCCCAAGTAATTTTGGTAAAAATAACGATAATTGTGGTACGAACGTAATTAATAACAACAGTATAATTAAAATAATAAAGTATGGTATTAATGTCTTAATGACACTTTCAATTCGTACATTTGCAACACTACTACCAACAAATAACGCACTACCTACTGGAGGTGTTATATTACCTATACATAAGTTAAATGCGATTACTATACCGAAATGAATTGGATCTAATCCGATACTTTCTGCAATCGGTAAGAAAATTGGAGTGAATATAAGTACTGCTGGTGTTATGTCCATAAATGTACCGATGATTAATAAAATTAAATTCATTAAAAGTAATAATAAAATTGGATTTTCAGTTAATGATAATATACCGCCAGAAATTGCTTCTGGTAATCCTGTAAAACTCATAACGAGTGAGAATAATGCAGATGCTGTAATTAAGAATAAAATCATACCTGTAATTTCTACTGTTTCTATAATAATCGCAGGTATATCTTTAATTTTTAAATTTTTATAGATGAGTGACAGTATAAACGCATATAGAACTGCGACTGCTGCACCCTCTGTTGCTGTGAATATTCCAGCTACAATACCACCAATTACAATAATAATTAATAGTAAACTTGGAATAGCATCTAAAGTTAAAAATAATTTATCTTTCCAACTCACTTTTTCAGAAACTGGATAGCCATGTTTTTTAGCTAAAAAGTAAGCAACAACCATACAACCTAGACCCCATAGAATTCCAGGAACGTAACCTGCAATAAATAATGCAGCAATTGATGTCCCACCACTTACAAGTGAATAAACAATCAATAATGAACTTGGTGGAATTAATAATCCTGAAGGTGCTGAAGCAATATTGGCAGCTGCAGAATATGATTTTTTATAACCTTGTGTTGTTTCCATCGGCGTCATGATTCTTCCCATTGCTGCAGCAGCTGCAACACTTGATCCTGAAATCGAACCAAACAACATATTCCCTACAATGTTCGTATGTGCTAAAGAACCAGGTAATCTACCTACTAACACTTTCGCAAAGTTAATTAATCTAAATGCAATACCACCGTTATTCATCAATATTCCAGCTAGTACAAATAGCGGAATGGCAAGCATTGTAAAGTTATCAATACCAGTTACCATTCTTTGGGCAGCAGTAAGTATTGTGACATCAAACGGGAAAATAAGTATTAACGTTAATAATGAACTTAAAATAATTGAAATAGCGATTGGAATACCAAATGCTAAAAATATTGCTAAAGATACAAATAATACGATTCCAGCAATTGTTGTCATTACACTTCACCGCCTTCATCATTTTCAGGTAACTCATTTGTTATAATGCCTCGAATTGAATAAAAAGCAATGAAAAGTCCTGATATAGGTAACGCACCATACATTAGCGCCATTGAAACACCTGTAGCTGGTGCATATTGAGTCCAAGTAAGTGCTACAATTTTAATACCACCGTATATCATTAAAATTAAAGCAACTAATAAAATAATGATATTCGTCAATCTTTCTATAAATAACTGTGCTTTAAGTGGAAACTTTTCTCTTATAAATAAAATGGCAATATGTTTTTTCTTACCAAATACATATGCTGCACTTAACAATGCAAACCAGATTAACAAGAAGCGAATGATTTCTTCACTTGTCGTACTTGGCGTGTTCAATATATATCTTGTTATCACTTGCCAAACTGATAAAATGACCATCACAGTTATCAATACACCAGACACAGAAAGCAAAGTTCTATCAATATAATGTGTTAGTTTATTCATTTTGTTCTGCCTCCTTAATCAATTTGTATTGTTTTTCTGTTCCTTTATTATTTTTAAATTCTTCTTGTAGAGGTTTTACAGCTTTTTTGAAAGTAGACTTATCTACATCATGGAATTTCACATTCATATCTTCTTTAGCTGATTTAATTGCCTCTTTAATGGCTTTATCCCAGATGACTTCATGCTTTTCAGTAGATGATCTTGCTGCGCTTTTTATCCATCCTTTTTCTTCTTTCGTTAAATCATTGTATGCATCCTTATTCATAATTAAAATATCAGGAACTATAGCATGTTCAGTATTATAATAATTTTTTGCGACTTCACCATGTTTATTGTCAGTCAATGCTGTTTCATTATTCTCAGCTGCATCAATAACACCAGATTGAAGTGCTGTATAAACTTCACCAAAAGCCATTGGTGTTGGCGTACCTCCTAATGACTTAACAAGTTGCACACTTGTTTTACTTGGTTGAACACGAGTTTTTAAACCATGTAAATCTTTATTCGTCTTTATTTCTCTATCTTTTGTATAAATATTTCTTAATCCTGCGTCATAGTAAGTAATACCTACAAACCCATTATCTTTAGTCGTATTAAAGAACGAATTTTGTACTTCAGGTTTTTTCATAATAGATCGGAAACTATCTTGAGATTTAAATAGATATGGCATACTAAATAAAGAATACGACTCAGAAAAACTTTCAAGTGCACTTGCTGACACTTTTGTAAATTGAATGGCATTTGTTTGTGTCATCTCAATTGCTTCCCGTTCACTTCCAAGTTGTCCGTTCGCATATATTTTAATTTTTAATTTGCCATGAGATTTCTTTTCTACTTCTTTTTTAAATTCTTCTAAAGATTTATGTACTGGATGTGTTGTTGATTGATTGTGTGCTAATGTTAAAGTCTTAACATCTTTATCTTGTGCGTCACTTTGTTGGCATCCATACAAAACAGTGAATACGCTTACAATTAACAGTAAAATTTTTTTCATCTCTCATCCCCCATTAATTTTAAAAAAGTAATCAAATTGACTACTTCTTTAATACTTATTGATAAGTATAAATCAAATGAAACAAAATAACAACGTTGTTATTTATAGAAAATGTGTGCTTATGGTATAATAAAGGAAATAATATTTAAAGGAGACTCACATGGCTGTAACATTAAAAGACATAGCAAATGCCTGTGGTGTTAGTTATTCAACAGTAAGTAAAGCGTTAAAAAATTCTCCTTTAGTTACTGCTGAAACAACAGAGCGCATACAGCAAAAGGCAAAAGAAATGAATTATATTCCTAATAATTCCGCTCGCTCTTTAGTCTCAAACAAGAGCCAAACAATTGGACTCATTTGGCCATCAGTAGACAGAGTTGCAGTATCAACTCTTGTTTCAGAAATCAATAACTTTTTAAAGAATACTGGATATTTTATGTCTGTATCAATCGATGATGTAGAAACTGCTGCACATAAATTTTTAGAATTACGTTTTGATGGCATCATCGTATTTGATGAAGGTGAAGCTTCTACCCTACCAAGTATCATTAGTTCAAATATCCCAGTAGTAGCTTATGGTACAGACCGAGAGCTCGAATATCCTATTGTAAATGTTAATCATAAACAAGCAATGATTCTTTCTTTAGATGATTTAATGCAAAATAATATAACAAATATTTGCTATATTGGGGATCTCAACACTGATGATATTCGACAAATTATAAAGAAAGAAACTTTTGAACGTTATTGTAAAGAACACAATCTTGAATATAATATGATTGATTCAAAAGGACTATCAGCTGAAGATACATTTTTTGCATTAAAGTCATATTTGACTAATCATACTTTACCAGAAGGTATCATTTGCGGAAGTTACGATATTACTTTAGGACTCGTGCACACTTTAAAAGATTCACTAGATCAACATATTGTGTACTCATACGACAACGTACCTCAATTTGACCATATGGATACAGTGATTCATTCAGTCGGTGTCCCTACTAAGAAAATTGCTGAAACATTAGTTAATATCCTTATCAATGCTATTGAATCTAAAGAAAATCATCCTGATGTCTATCATCTCGAGCCTGAATTAGTAAAGCGGAAATAAAGACAAAAAATGACTACAAAATTGTAGTCATTTTTTTACTGTTGTTCCTTGATGGAATCTCATCTTCCACTCAGATTGTTTTCTAATCCATAATGTACTCCGCTTAGTTGTTATATGATCAGTTTTATTGATTAATTCATAAGTCGTTAGTACAATACCTTTTTGAATTTTTTCAACTATAAAATCCGAAATCTCATAATCAAATGTATGTAAAGTGCCCTCTTCAATATCTCGTTTATATATCATTCTGCCAGACTTACCTATTTCTTTAAAATCTTCATCAAGTAAATTTAAGATAAACGACTTATCCTTTCTATTACTCGCATCCAAATGTGCACATTCTAATTCATAAAATTGCTGTTTAATAAATTACACCTACTTTATCTTTGTAAATATAGTTCAACTTATATGCTAAAATAATAACATAGTAATAAGTATAATCGAGGGGGTAAGTAAATGACAAATTTAAAAGAAGTAGCTAAACGAGCTGGCGTTTCACCAAGTACCGTATCACGAGTAATTAATAACCACCCTTATGTTAATGAAGAAAAAAGACAAAAAGTACTTGATACTATAGAAGAATTAAATTATATACCAAATATCAATGCAATTCATTTAAAAAAAGGTAAAACAAATTTAATAGGTGTTGTATTACCGTTCTCTAATCACCCCTATTTTTCACAATTAATTCAAGGTATTTCTGAAGAAGCGATTAAAGCAAACAAAAAAATTGTTTTATTCCAAACTGCCTATGATACTGATCAAGAAATTGACGCTTTGGAAATGTTAAAATTAAAACAAATAGACGCACTTATTATTTGTTCAAGGAATATTTCATTAAATATAGTTGAACAGTACATAGAGTATGGACCAATTTCTATATTCGAAAATATTTCAAACTCCAAATTTAGAACAACATATATTGATCACTACAACGCCTTCAAACAAGCATTAAATCATCTATACAATAACGGACATAGACATATTGCATGTGCCATAAATAGAAGAAATAGCACTAGTTCAATTTTAAGAATAAAAGCATATAAAGACTTTTGCAGTGAGAATGCTTTACCCTTCAATGATCAAGATATATTTGAGAATTTTGTATTATTAGAAGATGGTCAAAGACTTGCTCAAGAAATTGATAATAAAGAAAATCCACCTACAGCAATTGTTGTTTCTGGAGATAACACAGCTGCTGGATTGTTTATTAGTTTAAATGACGAACAAAAGAAAAACATATCTATCATTGGTTTTGAAAATCACAAAATTTCCAAGTTGCTAAACCTTACTACAATAGAGATTCCCCTCTTCCAAATTGGTAAAAGTTTATTTAATCAACTATATGAAGATAAACTGAATAACTATTTATTTGAAACAAAACTTATTAAAAGAAACTCAGTATTTAAATTAAACCATTGACATGAAATGCATTTCATAGATTATCCTTTAATCAATCACATATATTAGGGGGTAATTAAAATGAACAAACAAAAAGTTGGTATTGATGGTTGCAATATTACTTCAGAAATTTATGTCGAAATACTTCAACACACTACTAATATTGATATTGTCGCTTGTACTGATGAGAGCCTATCAAAAGCAATTAGTATGAAAAACAAATATGATATCCCTCAAGTAATGACAAGAAGTAAAATGTATAAAGATAAGAGAATTGATTACATTATTAAACTTTAATAGAACAAAAAAAGTCTTAAGCGATTAGCTTAAGACTTTTTCATTAATTATATATACCGGTGGTCGGGTTCGAACCGACACGTCCTCAACGGACACGGGATTTTGAGTCCCGCGTGTCTGCCAATTCCACCACACCGGCTTAATAAAAATCCTACAAAAAAATCTTCCCAATGGAAGAAATAAATGGAGCGGAAGATAGGACTTACACCTATATCTCATTCCGGGAAGGAATGTATTCTAAGAGTTGAAATACTCCCGCATTTTAATAAATAAAAGTATTAATAATAATGGAGCGGAAGATAGGACTTGCACCTATATCTCATTCCGGGAAGGAATGTATTCTAAAAGTTGAAATACTCCCGCAAAGTTATTAATGGAGGCGGCAACCGGATTTGAACCGGTGAATAGAGGTTTTGCAGACCTCGGCCTTACCACTTGGCTATGCCGCCAGACTACTGGGCTAGCTGGATTCGAACCAGCGAGTGACGGAGTCAAAGTCCGTTGCCTTACCGCTTGGCTATAGCCCATTAATATAAAATAAGGGCGGCTGATGGGAATCGAACCCACGAGTGTCGGAACCACAATCCGATGCGTTAACCACTTCGCCACAGCCGCCATGGCAGGGGCAGTAGGAATCGAACCCACACCAAAGGTTTTGGAGACCTCTATTCTACCGTTGAACTATGCCCCTATTAAATTAAAATAATAATGGTGGAGGGGGGCAGATTCGAACTGCCGAACCCGAAGGAGCGGATTTACAGTCCGCCGCGTTTAGCCACTTCGCTACCCCTCCGTTAGATGGTGCCGGCCAGAGGACTTGAACCCCCAACCTACTGATTACAAGTCAGTTGCTCTACCAGTTGAGCTAGGCCGGCAAAAAGTTAAAAGATGGCTCAGGACGGAATCGAACCGCCGACACAAGGATTTTCAGTCCTTTGCTCTACCGACTGAGCTACTGAGCCATACATTAATTTTTAAAAAATGGCGGTCCCGACGGGAATCGAACCCGCGATCTCCTGCGTGACAGGCAGGCATGTTAACCGCTACACCACGGGACCATCATTAAAGCTATTGCGGGAGGCGGATTTGAACCACCGACCTTCGGGTTATGAGCCCGACGAGCTACCGAACTGCTCCATCCCGCGATAATAATATTAAGTTACAAATATAATGGCGGAGGAAGAGGGATTCGAACCCCCGCGAGCCGTTAAGCCCCTGTCGGTTTTCAAGACCGATCCCTTCAGCCGGACTTGGGTATTCCTCCAATATATAAGTATGGACCTTGCAGGACTCGAACCTGCGACCCAACGGTTATGAGCCGTTTGCTCTGACCAACTGAGCTAAAGGTCCAAAATTTAAAATATGTATCATATTGAAAATTTTAATGGCGGCGGAGGGGATCGAACCCCCGACCTCACGGGTATGAACCGTACGCTCTAGCCAGCTGAGCTACGCCGCCATGATGGTATTATTTTTAAATGGTGGAGACTAGCGGGATCGAACCGCTGACCTCCTGCGTGCAAAGCAGGCGCTCTCCCATCTGAGCTAAGCCCCCATTTAATATGTAAATTTTTAAAGAGTCGGGAAGACAGGATTCGAACCTGCGACCCCTTGGTCCCAAACCAAGTGCTCTACCAAGCTGAGCTACTTCCCGTAACCAAAATGGTCATTACGCGCCCGAGAGGAGTCGAACCCCTAGCCTCTTGATCCGTAGTCAAACGCTCTATCCAATTGAGCTACGGGCGCATATTAATATGGTGCCGAGGACCGGAATCGAACCGGTACGGTAATCACTTACCGCAGGATTTTAAGTCCTGTGCGTCTGCCAGTTCCGCCACCCCGGCAAATAATGGAGCAGAAGACGGGATTCGAACCCGCGACCCCAACCTTGGCAAGGTTGTATTCTACCGCTGAACTACTTCTGCAAAATTAAATGCTTAAATCATATTAATAATAATGCGGGTGAAGGGAGTCGAACCCCCACGCCTTGCGGCGCTAGATCCTAAGTCTAGTGCGTCTGCCAATTCCGCCACACCCGCTTAAATGGTGAGCCATAGAGGATTCGAACCTCTGACCCTCTGATTAAAAGTCAGATGCTCTACCAACTGAGCTAATGGCTCTAAAACATGGTGCCGGCCAGAGGACTTGAACCCCCAACCTACTGATTACAAGTCAGTTGCTCTACCAGTTGAGCTAGGCCGGCTTTAAATGGTGGAGAATGACGGGTTCGAACCGCCGACCCTCTGCTTGTAAGGCAGATGCTCTCCCAGCTGAGCTAATTCTCCATTTAAAATTATGTAATATTATTACTTGCCCGGCAACGTCCTACTCTCGCGGAACGTAAGCCCAACTACCATCGGCGCTAAAGAGCTTAACTTCTGTGTTCGGCATGGGAACAGGTGTGACCTCTTTGCTATCGTCACCAGACAAATAGTAATAACTTATGATGAATGTATTACACATTCAAAACTAGATAGTAAGTAGATTTTACGGCTAAAACCGATTTAAAATTTGATTAAGTCTTCGATCGATTAGTATTC